>NZ_JASJGN010000455.1:0-4115 GCF_033791525.1 Desulfosarcina sp. | reverse complement strand
AGCATCCTGCGCTCGCATTGCTGGCCGCATTTACCACTGGTATTGTCGTTGGCAATCTGTTTTCGCGACGATAAGGAAGATGGACTAATAAAAAGTCATAGATCAAACGGCTTCGTAAAGCGTTCGAGATCAAGGCTTGTGGGCCGCGGTAGCGAGCTTGAGCGAGCGAACAGCAAATTGATCTTGATCCTTACGGCGAACATTCATGTTCCATCCCGAGGAATGAGGCGTACATACGGTACTCCGCAGTGACGAGGGGTGAAGCGTAACGCAGATATCGGACTTCTTACGGAGCCGTCAACGATTACATCAAACCAAGTATACTGGAGGGAACATGGCTGAAATAACCGGGGGGGAACTGTTACTGAGGTGCCTGCACGCCGAAGGGGTGCGCCATATCAACGCCATCACCGACGGCACCTACATGATGGTGATCGAAGCCCTGGAGCGGCTCGGTGAAGAATTGAATATGCGGCTGGTGGTTCCGCGTCATGAAGCGGCCGCCGCCCATGCCTGTGACGCCTACACCCGGGTGACCGGGGGGCCGGCGGTGGTAATGGCCTGTGCGGGTCCGGGGGCGGCCAATTTGGTGGCCGGCATGATGTGTGCCCAGGCCGAAGGCAGCCCGGTCGTGGCCATCACCACGACGCGTCGCAGCGACATTTCCGATTCTTACGTCCATCAGGGGGGCATGCAGGTCAGCAACCACCTGGACGTGTTCAGGCCGGCGGTCAAATGGAACGGAAAAGTCGACCACTGGAAGCGGATTCCCGATATGGTGCGACACGCCTTCCGCACCGCCATGTCCGGCAGACCCGGGCCTACCCACATTCTCATCCCGGAGGATATCATCTCCCAAAAGAGTGACGACGCCGGCGTGGCCATCATCGCCCCGCAACGATACCGGGTGGTTGATCGGATGCCGGCAGACCCCGCGATCGTTAAAAAGGCGGCGGAGATGCTGGTAAATGCGGATCTGGTCAACATTCACTGCGGAAATGGCTCGGAACGCGCCGATGCCGGCGATCAGGTCCGTAAACTGGCCGACCACCTGGGATGCCCGGTGACCCATACCATCCGGGCCCGCGGCATCATTCCTGACGATCATCCCCTTTGCTTTCATCCCACCTGCATGTCACGCATCGTGGCCAACAATCAGGCCGATCTGGTCCTGGCGGTGGGGACGCGGCTGGGCGAGCTCAATATGTGGGGCCAGCCGCCCATGTTCGGCGAACCGGACAAGCAGCGCCTGATCCAGATCGACACAGAGCCCACCAATATCGGGCTCAACCGGCCCACCGATATTGCACTGATCGGGGACGCGCGACTCGTGCTGGCGCAGCTTTTCGAAGAAGTTCGACAGTTGACGCAACAGCGCCCCCATCATGCTAAAATCGCCGAACTCAGGGCCCTTCAGGATCAGTTTCAAAAGGAATTGGATGACGCGATGGCCGACACGGCGCGCACGCCCATGTTGACCGGTCAGATTTTGAAGGTCTGCAACGACTTTTTCAGCGAGGATGCCATCTTCGTCATGGACGGGGGTAACACAACCCTGTGGGACCTGCATTATCATGTTGCCAAAAAATCGCGCTCGGTTATTTACTCGATGAACTACGGGCACTTAGGTACGGGGCTGCCATACGCCATCGGTGCCAAACTGGCCTGCCCCGAAAAACCGGTCTATTGTGTGACCGGTGACAGCGCCTTCGGTTTCAACATCCAGGAACTGGAAACCGCCGTGCGCAACCGTCTGCCCGTTATCATCCTTGTCGCCGTGGATGGTGCCTACGGCATGGAAAAGAGCGCTCAACAGCGCCAGTTCGGGCGTGACGCCGCCTGGTTCGGTCATGACCATGCACCGGTTCGCTACGATCAGGTGGGCACGGCCATGGGGTGTCACGGTGAATTCGTGGAAGCTGTCCAGGAGATCCTGCCGGCCCTGGAACGCTCTGTGTCCTCCGGAAAACCTGCCGTGATTCATGTGGTCGTCGATCCCGATGCCAATGTGGATCCGCCGGGCAACTGGTTGTGGGCGGCGGCACGATCGGGCAAGATGTAAATGGCATTGTCGGCAGTCCGCATCGGGTCTTTGGATAAAATCCGGTGCGGTCTTCAAAAAAAGGAGAACCCCCATGGAACCGCTCGCCATCGATCAGGTCCGGCTAAACTTCAACCCTCAGGGGCTCATGGTGATCAACGCGGCCATCGGCCTGATGATGCTGGGCGTTTCCCTGGATTTGAAACTCGACGACTTCAAGCGTATCCTGGTCTCTCCCAAAGCACCCTGCATCGGTCTGATCGCCCAGTTCATCCTGCTGCCGGCATTCACTTTCCTGTTGATCCTGGTATTAAAACCCCATCCGTCCATGGCCTTAGGGATGATTCTGGTGGCGGCCTGCCCCGGCGGAAACCTGTCCAACATCATGACCTACCTGGCCAAGGGCAACTGCGCGGTGTCCATCAGCATGACGGCCATCTCCACTGTGGCGGCGATTGTCATGACCCCGCTGAACCTTTCCATCTGGGGCAGCCTCAATCCGGCCACGGCCGAGATCCTGCGCCGGGTCAGCCTCAGTCCCGTGGATGTTTTTATCACCATATTTGTCATTCTGGGTATCCCGCTGATCCTCGGGCAGATGCTGGCCCGGTTTTTCCCCACCCTGGCCGACCGGGTGCGCCGCCCCTTCAAGATCTTTTCCCTGGTCTTTTTCATCCTGATTGTCGGTGGTGCATTGGCGGCCAACTGGAACAATTTCATCAGCTATGTGGGCATCGTCATGTTTGCGGTGTTTCTGCACAATGCCCTGGCATTGAATCTGGGATACTGGTCCGGGCGGTTGGCCAGGCTGGAAGAGCGGGATGCACGCGCCACCTGCATCGAGGTGGGCATTCAGAATTCGGCTCTGGGACTGGTGCTGGTTTTCAATTTCTTCGACGGTGTGGGAGGCATGGCCATTCTCGTGGCCTGGTGGGGGGTGTGGCATATTATCGCCGGCCTGACCACGGCGTTTATCTTCACCCGTCGCCCGCTGCCTGGCGCTGAGCAGGCGGATCCGGCGGCGTCCCGGTTGTGATCGCATTTTTTGGCGGATGCGCGTTTTTCAACAAAGGAGATAGGCGTGGCCGGACGGAAATTTTCCAATAAAGTTGTGGTGGTTACCGGTGCGGCCAGCGGAATCGGGCTGGCCGTGGCCGAACGCTTTGCCCGGGCCGGTGCGACCTGTGCCCTGCTGGACATGGACGAAGCGCGCCTGAAGCAATGCGAGGGGCAGTTCCGCCGGGCCGGCCACCGGGTCATGGGCCTGCGCTGTGATGTGACCCGACGTGCCGACTGTGAAGCGGCCATACAGACCGTCATCGACGGCTTCGGCGGAATCGATGTGCTGTTCAACAACGCCGGCATCACCCAGCGCAGTGCCTTTACGGAGACCCGCATCGAGGTATACGAGCGGGTCATGGCGGTCAACTTTTTCGGCGCCCTCTACTGCACCAAGGCGGCCATCCACAGCCTGATCCAGCGGCGCGGCCTGATTATTTCCAATGAAAGCATCGCCGGTGTGGCACCTCTGTTGGGCCGCACCGGCTACGCCGCCAGCAAACACGCCATGCATGGCCTGTTCACCTCCCTGCGCAGCGAAATCAGGGACCATGGCGTCCACGTCATGGTGGTCTGCCCCGGCTTCATCAAGACCCATTTGCAGGACCGGGCCCTGGGGGGGGATGGAACCGTCACCCAATATCCGCAATCGAGGGTCGGAAGGCAGGATACCCCGGAGCGCGCCGCCGAGGCCATCTTCCGCGGGGCCCAGAAAGAAAAGGACCTGCTGGTGCTCACCACCGTGGGAAAAATTGCCTATTGGATCAGTCGACTGGCGCCGGGATTTTACGAACGTCGCATGGCCAGTCGATTCAAGGCGGAATTGGAGCGCTGAAATCCGTGGATGGCTGCCAACATCAATCAGGAAAGCAATGGGACTCAAAGAGAGAAGAGAACGGGAGAAAGAAGCGCGCAAGCGTCAGATATTGACGGCTGCCAGGCGGCTGTTGTTCAAAAGGGGGATTCAGTCCACCAGTATCAACCAGATCGCCCGCACGGCCGAACTGGGCGTCGG
>NZ_JASJGN010000454.1:0-4774 GCF_033791525.1 Desulfosarcina sp. | reverse complement strand
TCCCTTTGTTATGCATGTTTCAACTGCATCTTTTGTTTTTCGCTGACCGGTGGCCATATCACCCCCCCCCGTTCATATATTCAATTGCACATATGTACATATAATAATATGTAAGCTGATTGTCAAGCTTCTTTTGAGATTCAACATCTTGTTTTTGCAGTTTGATTAAATACGTTAAATAATTAATTCAGTCATTTATAGCTGGGAATTGAATGGTGTATCAAAGACGATTGATAAAAACCTACAGCATTGGGAACGCACTTTTCTAATCCGAAGAAATCCCGTTAGATCCGATGGCGTCGACTGTATTCTTATTGCTTCGGAATTAGTCCGCCGTCGTTGATTCCTGGATAAGATCCCTTTGATCCAGTGTATGCACGAGAGGCTCTTTAAGCGTTTGGTTGAGTGTAGAGGCGGTCAGATAGTATTAAAGCTTTGTTGCAGATGTACGAAACCGCTCCGCGGTAGCTCACCCTCCTGACCCACCGTAGTTGCTTTTCCATCGAGCCCTCCACGTCCGCACTCTCCATTACCTGATCATGTAAACTACCTTTTTGAGCTTGTTTAACCCCAAACCAAGGAGGTAGATCATGACACCACTGCGTCAAAAAATGATCAGGGCTATGGATTTAAAGAACCTTTCCCATCACACCCGGCGTGCCTACCTTGCCGCCGTCAATGGGCTGGCCAAGCACTACAAGCAGTCACCGGAGACCATCACCAATGAGATGATTGAGGATTATCTGCTGTATTTGAAAAACGAAAAGGGCAACGCACCTGCCAGTTGCTGCCTTGTTTTGACCGGCCTTCGCTTTTTCTACAAGCACATTCTTGACCAGCAGATCGACGTTGGTTTCAGCCTGACTAAAACACCGCGCAAACTTCCCACCGTGCTTACTAAAGAGCAGGTCTGGAAGACTATCAGTGCCCCGAAAAACCTAAAACACCGGTTGATCCTGATGACAACCTACGCGGCAGGGCTCAGGGTCGGTGAAGTCAGACGATTAAAGCCCGACCATATCGACAGCCAACGCATGTTGATCAAGGTGGTGGATGGCAAGGGGCGCAAGGATCGCTACACCATGCTTTCTAAAAAGCTTCTCAAGGAACTGCGCCACTACTATAAGGCCTGCCGTCCGCAAGCCTACCTGTTCCCATCGACGTACAAGAAAAATAAAAACAAACCGCTATCTTATGAAACGGTGCGGTCCATCTACGAGAAGGCCCGTAAAAAGGTCGGTGTGAAAAATGGCGATGGTATTCACACGCTACGGCACAGCTTCGCCACGCATCTTTTAGAGGCCGGGTACGACATCCGTAAAATCCAGGTTCTGTTGGGCCATTCAAGACTGTCCACCACCATGATCTACCTGCATGTGAGCCGCGAAACCCTGTCTAAGGTTCCCAGTCCATTGGACCTTATGGACATAAACCATGCAAGCAAGGAGGACAGCACCCATGGCCCCGGTCATCAAACCTGAAGCCAGACGACTGGGGGTCGCCCATATCCTCAAAAAACATATTACCGATTATCAGAAGCAGTACCCGCTGTGGTGGGAACACCGAAAAATCGTCTATGACCTGCTCAACTGTCGAACTGAATATCTGGGTGGCCATATCGATCGCTGCAACCATTGCGGTGCCATGCGCATTGCCTATCATTCATGCCGCAATCGCCATTGTCCCACATGTGAGCACATGCCGCGTGAACGCTGGCTGGAGAAAAGAAAAAGCGAGATTCTGTCCGCCGATTACTTCCACGTTGTCTTTACCCTGCCGCATGAACTCAACGCCGTTGTTTTGAACAATAAAAAGGTGATGCTCTCAATCCTGTTCAAGTCCGCCGCGCAGACGCTGCTGGCCTTCGGCGACAATACCCTTGGCGGAAAACTGGGATTTATTGCCACGCTGCACACCTGGGATCAAAAGCTGGGCGCCCACTTTCATCTGCATTGCCTGGTGGCCGGTGGCGCGGTGTCAACAGACGGTTCACGATGGACGCCTTGCAAGGGCAACTATCTGTTTAACGAGCGGGCCTTGTCACTGGTTTTTCGAGGAAAGTTCATGGACCTGATGAAAAAAGTCTATCAACGTGGTGATCTCAAGTTTGCCGGTGATGAATTTAACCGACTGAAAACCCGGCTGTATGAAAAGCCCTGGATTATCGACGTGCGTGATCCGGTGAAAAGACCGGAGCACGTTCTGGAATACCTGGCGCGTTATACCCATCGGGTTGCAATTGCCAACAGTCGCATCAAGGCGCTTAAAAACGGCATGGTGACCTTCACTTTTAAAAACCGAAAGAAAGGTCGGATCGAACCGCTCACGATTACTGCTGTCGAGTTCATCCGAAGGTTTTTGCTCCACAGCTTGCCCAAGCGCTTTGTCAGAATCCGGCATTATGGGTTCTTAGCCAACCGGAACCGCTCGGCGAACCTGGCTGCCATTCGGCAATTGATGGGATTATCCGATCCACCAGATAAACCCGTTACTACCGTTGAAGTAATGATGCGGCAACTCACGGGTATCGACATTGCCGTCTGCCCCAGTTGCCACAAGGGAAAGATGCAGCTGTTCAGAAATATCCCCAAGGGTTTGGCACGACCGCCCAATCCGCTGGCCTACGCTGCAGCATAGTCCGATCGGTTGATATTAAAATCGGTTCTTGATGAAACCGCAGGTGAAGTGCGGCCTGATCTTGCTGAATTCTCTTTAGATGACCAGAAAACAGCGTGAAGAAGATGGTCTTATGTTGATCAACGCTATAAACAATAACCCGGAAGGCCTGTTACCAAGGCTCAAAAACCCCAACTTGCTGTCTGATGACAGAGTGCAGCAAGATTACAAAACCCATATAGAAATATCGTGCCAAAATATACGCCAGACGGCTTCGTACATCTCCGTTTTATCCATCATCCCGCCCGGTCGTCTCTCATATTGAATTGATCCTGCAGATAGACGGTAATTTTAGCAATCGCTGAGAATTGTTACAACGGGACGATGGATAAAACACTTGTTAGGTATCCAAGGAATCTGCCTTAGTTTTTTCCCTGCGATAACAAATTGAAAGTCAACTATTTTTCGAAAGCTATCGACTACCAGATATTGTGGTCAGCTATTTTTTAGCAGGGCGTTTTGTACATAGCAGCTATCCCAAGGACAGACTTTGTGAAGGTACGTCTTGTCAATCTGCTGTAGTGTGCGTTCATTTGTTTTCGGAGTTGGCTTAAAAAGATAACATAATAGTATGGTGTTTTTTTAATTCCGCCCATTGTTCAGCATCATGTCCATGAACAACAAAAGCCTCTTCCGAGTCTACCATGGTTTGTAGTTTTTTCACCGATTCGAGTACCTGTTCATTGTCATAGTTGTTTCTGGAAACGACAAGGTTTTTGTAATGCTCTTTGAGAGGGACGCTGTCACCACTCAGTATGATGGCTTGCTGTTCCTTTTGCCGAACGACCAAAATTTGATGACCGGGAGTGTGACCAGGCATTGGGGTAACCACTATGCTTCCATCCCCGTAAATATCAAACTTACCCTCTAATTCCTGGTAATTTAGCGGATGGTCCCAATCAGCCTTGAAATACCCCCTGCCTTCATTCTCTGGCCGTTTTGCAAAAGCGAGCTCTTTCTTGGAAACAAGAAAGGTTGCCTCCGGAAAAAATCGATTCCCACCCGCATGATCAAAATGAAGATGAGAATTCACGACATAGCGAATGCCGTCTGGCTGGCAATCGATTTTCTTTAATTGAGATAAGATTCCAATACTTTCGTCGCCAATGGGTTGAAATGCCTTGGCCAGTCCTCCCCAACGGCCAAAGGCGTCTTTGAATACATCAGGATGAGGGCCGGTATCGAAAAGCACATCTCCGTGCGGATGTGTAATCAAAAAAGCGGGTATGGGCAATTCAATGAAGATATCTTTGTCCGCTTGCGGCAGAAAGATGCTTTTCCTGGCTTTTAATCGGCAGCATGACATGGCATAAATTTTCATTGAGTGTCCTTTGCCTCTCTTAAAAACACTGCCAACGGACTGGGAGTTGAGGTGCCTTTATCAGTATTCTTGCCCAGGGTGAACAGTCAGAATAGCTGATTTACGCCCCGCCGTCATCATAATTGGCCATCTGATAGCCAAAAATACAACCATAGGCGACAAGTCAGGCGGTAAATTTTAATAGCAGCTATATCACGTTTCACAAAGTGTGAGGTTTGATCTGGCTATCGTAATTGTATTAGGGTAACTGACAGCTTTTTGCCCTGAGTTTGTCCTTAGGATTGGGACAGTTCTGCCTTTTCATCCGGAGGTTGAACGTCGACAGCGAATTCATTTGTGGCTTTCTCCGTGACACTGGAGCGAATGTGGATGTCGCGCTGGGGAAAGGCGATTTCGATGTTGCGTTCCCGGAACAACCGGTCGATTTCGAAGCGGATGGCGGTTCCGACTTTGAGCATGTTGTCTACATCGGTCCAGAGGCGCAATACGAAAATCAGGGCGCTGCCGCCAAAATCGGAGAAGAGTACATCGGGGCGGGGATACGCGAGCACCTTTTCTGTTTTGCCGGCGATTTCCAGCAGGGTGCTTCGGACCCGTTCGATGTCCGAGCCATAGGCAACACCGACGCTGACCTTGATCCGCAGGGTCAGGTCGCGGAAACTCCAGTTGGTCACCTGGCTGCTGATGAACTCCGAGTTGGGGATGATCAGTGAGGCGTTGTCGTATGTCTGCACCACGGTGGAGCGGAAGTTGATCTTTTTGACCTCCGCCCAGGTG
>NZ_JASJGN010000453.1:0-5003 GCF_033791525.1 Desulfosarcina sp. | reverse complement strand
GTTATGCATGCCTGTGGCCACGACGCACACATGGCCATTCTGTTGGTGGCGGCCAAGGTCCTGATGCAGAATAAACACGCCGTTGCGGGAACGATCAAATTCGTTTTCCAGCCCGATGAAGAGATCGCCGGTGCCCGGGCCATGGTTGGAGAAGGAGTTCTTGACCACCCCACGGTCGATGCGGTGATGGG
Source organism: Desulfosarcina sp. (assembly GCF_033791525.1). Classification (GTDB taxonomy): domain Bacteria; phylum Desulfobacterota; class Desulfobacteria; order Desulfobacterales; family Desulfosarcinaceae; genus Desulfosarcina. Next base: position 4,812 of record NZ_JASJGN010000453.1, on the reverse strand, counting down.
CCTACATGTCTGGACACCGGTGGAATCCGGAAAAATCGGCATCACAGCGGGGCCGGTGATGGGCGGACTGGACGTGTTCAAAATGACCATTTTTGGCAAAGGGGGTCATACCGGGGTCCCGGAGGATGCTGTGGATCCCGTGATTGCCGCGGCCAACCTGATTCAGACCGTGCAGATGATCCAGACCCGGGAAATCAGCAACCTGAGATCTACCATCATCATGTTCGGTAAAATTACCGCTGGAACCAAGAGCAACATTATCCCGGACAAGGTCGAACTGGAAGGCTCTATCCGCTTTCTATACAAGGGTGGTCCCGACAGCATCGAGCAGCCGACCGAAAGGTTCGTACGGATAAGTGAGCAGGTCTGCCGCACGCACCGTTGCACCTGCGAGATCGACATCACCCACGAGAATATCCCGTTGATCAACGATCCGCATATGACCGCGCTGGCCCGGAGGACTGCAGCTGAGGTATTCGGCGGGAAAGATGCCGTCATCGACAACGTCACCAGCGCCAGCGAGGACTTCGCGGAGTTCAGCGAGCGCGTCCCCGGGGTGTTCATGTTTCTCGGTGCCGGCAACGTGCGGAAGGGCACGACCGTTTCTCATCATAACCCACGTTTCAACATCGATGAAGACGTCCTATCGAACGGGGTGGCCATGCTTGTGCACGGTGCCCTGAATTATTTCAACACAACCGGAATTGGAAAAGGAGGTGAACACGGGACACGACACACACCTGACATGTAATCTTAATAGCCTCAGGCTCGTTCCAACGAGCTGCAGATGAAAGGAGTTGGACCATGAAGAGAAGCATTTTGCTGTTAACTGCCGTTTTTGTTCTCACCCTCTTTGGCACCGCCATGGCTGCCAGTTACACCGGACCGGCCATCAAAGCCAAACTGGCTTCCGAAGAGATTGAAGGTGACTTCATGACCGTCTGGGCCAGAAACTTTTCCGATCACATGAAAAAATGGTCCGGCGGCAAAATTGAAATCGAAGTCTACCCCTATGGCACCTTGGGTACCACTGGAGACATTAACGAATTGGCTCAGATGGGGGTTGTTCAGTTCGTTTTTTCCGACCACGCCTGGATTAGCTCCTTTGTTCCCCAGGCTCAGGCCTTGGCGCTGAACTACATTTTTCCTACCGAAAAGGTGCCTGAAGTGCTGGATCATATGGCTAAAAATGGCGAATTCATGCCGCTGCTGGAAAAGGCATTTCGCCAGAACGATCTTGTCCCTTTGTCGATCATGTTCGAAGGCTGGCAGTGGATGACATCCAAAAAACCGATCAAGTCACTGGATGACATCCAGGGCCTGAAGCTGCGGCTGATGTCTTCCAAACTTCTGGTAGAAGGATACCAGGCCTATGGTGCTGCGCCCACCCCCATGAGCTATGGGGAGGTCTACAGCGGCCTGCAGATGGGTCTGATCGACGCCCAGGTAAACCCGCTCTTCGCGATTTATAGTATGAAATTCTATGAGGTGCAGGACTATGTTACCCAGCTGAAAAGTGAACCATTTATTGGCATCCCCACCGTCAACCAGGAATTTTTCGATGGGTTGACCAAGGAAGCGCAGACGGAGATGCGCCGATTCTGGATCGATGCCATCGTCCCCGCCGGCAATTGGATCACCGAGCGCAATATGTCGGACATGGAAAAGATGAAAAAAGCCAAACCCGCTTTGAAATTTTATACTCTCGATGACGCAACTATAGCCAAGTTCAAGGCACAGGCTGAGACCGTCTACCCGAAATATCCCGAGATCGGGGGTGAAGGCGCCCAGAAGGTTCTCGATGCTCTGTTGAAAGACATCGAAAATGCCAAAAAAGCATTGGGCGTCAAATAAACACCAACGTTGCAAAAGCCGGAGGGATTCAGAGCCAAGGCGCCAAGGGTGCAGCCGTAGAAATTTTCTGCAAGCTCTTGGCAACGCCGGAACTGGATTCCTCCGGCTTTCCCGCAAGGGTAAAAACATGAGAAAATTATTGTGTTTCCTGGAATTCACATTTGGTGAATCCCATTACGTACCTGAAGTTGTCACGATTAATCAATATTTTCAAATGGTAATAATAATTTTCGCATGTTTTTATGCAACATTGGGGTAAACACTCCTAAAGTACTGCGGCTGGCTTCATTGCCGCAGTACCTGAACAGGACTATCTGCGATGGAGACCGAGAAATGAATGATAAAAGCAGTGGTTCAAAAAAGTCGTCCGTCTTCCAGAAAATCAACCACTACACCGGCTTGATGGTCAATGGGGTGGAAGTCTCTATCCTTGTATTCTGCGTGGCCGCTCTTGGTATCCTTTTAATTACCAATGTGTTTGCTCGGACTTTTTTTCAAAGCATCTATTTTGCCGAGGAAGTGTCTACGTTTCTGGTGTTGCTGACCACCTTTACCGGTGTCAGCTACGGCGTTAGGAAGGCACGACATATCCGCATGGGGGCCTTTTTAGACGCCATGCCGCCTAAAATGGAGAAGGCCTTTATTATTTTCATCTCACTAGTCAGTGCGATCGTCATGGGGATCATGACGTGGGCCTCCTACGAGTATCTGGCCAATGCCATGGCTAAGGGGCACATGACACCGGCGCTGCGCGTACCGAAATGGTGGTTTTACGTGATTATTCCTGTCGGATTCGGTCTGGCGGGTATCCAGTATATCCGAACGATCATCAAAAATTTCACCGAAAAGGACCCCTGGCAGTCTCCGGATCAACAAAGCGAGTACGAAGATGAAGAGATTGGGGGGGCATAGATATGACACTTTTCGGAATCAGTCTGGCAACGATGTTACTGATCGGGTTCCCTTTTATGGTAACCCTCCTGGGATCTTTAATCCTTTATTTAGTAGTCTATATGCCGGATTTTGCGCCCAAGATGATCATTACCATGGTGCAGCAAATCATCACCGGGGTGACGCCGTCGGCGTTGGTCTGTGTACCGATGTTTATTCTCTCGGCCAGCATTATCACCTCCGGTGAGTCCGCCGGACGGTTAATCCGAATGCTGAAAGTCTTTGTCGGCCATCTACCGGGCGGATTGCCCATTACAACCAACGCGAGTTGCACGCTTTTCGGCGCCGTTTCCGGTTCGACCCAGGCCACCGTCGCGGCCATCGGCGGCACCATGCGGCCCATGCTGCTGGAAGCGGGATATAACAGTTCCTTTACCCTGGGTCTGATTATCAATTCCAGTGATATCGCTTTTCTCATACCCCCCAGCATCGGGTTTATCGTCTACGGGGTGGCCACCAGCACCTCCATCGGGATGCTATTTCTGGCCGGCATCTTTCCCGGATTGATGATTTTGGTGATGTTCTCCATATACTGCTACGCCTATTCCAAAGTAAAAAAGATCCCGACACTTCGCAAGGCAAGCTGGGCCGAACGAATCTCTGCAGTCAAGGACGGGCTTCCGGTCCTTGGGTTTCCGGTGATCATCGTAGGTGGTATTTATGCCGGGATTTTCAGCCCGACGGAAGCCGCCGCCGCTGCCGTGTTATATGCATTGATTCTGGAAACCATCATCTATAGAGCCATCACATTCCAAAGAATTGTCGACGCTTTTTTACAGACAGGTGTGATTACCGGAGTGGTCTTTATTCTGGTTGGCGCCGGCCAGGCATTTTCATTTTTAATCGGCTTCTTGCAGCTCCCCCAGCAGCTTCTGCCGCCGCTGTTCGGTACCGATCCGTCGATGCTGCGGGTGATTTTGATCATTGTGGTCGTTTACTTTGTCGCCTGCATGTTTGTCGATCCCATCGTGGCCATATTCATCCTCAGTCCAGTTTTTCAACCCTACGTGGTGGGTGCGGGGGTGGATCCAATTCTGCTGGGGACCCTGGTGACCCTGCAGGCTGCGGTCGGTTCGGCGACACCGCCTTTCGGCTGTGACATCTTCACCGCACAGCTCATATTCCGGCGACCGTACCTCGAAGTGATCGGCCACGCGTTGCCGTTTCTGCTGATTCTCATTCTGGCAACGATCATCCTGATCACCTTTCCGCAAATCGCGCTGTTTTTGCCGAATATGGCATTAGGTGGATAGTGTTTGGTGGTGAAGAGAAGGAGCTACCTATGGATTATCAAAATGTGCTGGTATTGACCGACTTTTCAAAAGATTCCGATGAAGCGGTTAAAGCGGCGGTCGATTTTACAAAAAAGTATAATTCACGTCTGACCGTCCTGAATGTTGTACGTGGCATACCCAATCTGACCTTTGTGCTGTCAGACTCCGAATATCATAGGTTGGAGCGGAAGCTCGAAACCCATGCCGGGGAACAGTTTGACAAAATGGAAACAGCGATTCCCGAACTATCGGAGATCGGGTATAAACGTAAAATTCGAAAAGGAACCCCCTATATCAGTTGCCTGTATGAGATTGAAAACGGCAATTATGATCTGGTGTTCGCCGGTTCACATGGCAGGTCGGATTTAAAAAAGGTTGTCATGGGGAGTACGGCGGAGAAAGTATTGCGCCGTTCTCCGATATCTGTATTCGTTACCCGGAGATAGCCTCTCGAATCCGTGACGCAAAATAATGGGGATTCGCTGCAGTGCTTTGAACCGCGATAGCGAGCGCATTCCTCGCCGCTTGCGGCGGGGTTAGCGAGCGAACTGAAAATCGATTTTTTATCCTTACGGTGAACACTCCCCGCGGCTTGCCGCGGGGAGTGTTCAATTAATGTTCTTTAGGAGTGCATTATGACACACATACCGGCTCTGCATGATGTGTATCGAGCACATGCCAGAATCAAACCGATGATTCTTCAAACACCGCTGTTGGCATCTACCGAGTTGGC
>NZ_JASJGN010000452.1:0-15163 GCF_033791525.1 Desulfosarcina sp. | reverse complement strand
TTACAACCGGTTGCGGGTGTTCCGCACAACAGACCGGCGCTGAAGATCAATAGATTTTCGGGAGAAAACGGCTCAACTTCAGGGGGAACGCGATCCCACAAAATCTTGGCATTCGTGCCCAGACCGCCCAGGTAAAGCTCGGTGTCTTTCGGGTTTGTAGCAACCTTTTCTATGTTTCCCCGGGTTAGATCAACTTCCAAATTAAACCCTGTTTCTGCGTACCTCATTTTTCAACCCCTTCTAAATATATCTTATTACGCCATATTTTTTTCCACGATTTCGGCGATATCCATTGTTTTGATCTCCTCTTCCTTTCCCAACTCTTTCATCCCGTCTTCGATCATAGTCAGGCAGAAGGGGCAACCCACCGCGACATTTGTGGCTTGGCTATCGATTATTTCTTCCGAACGCGCCAGATTGATTCGTTTACCGATGGTCTCCTCCATCCACATTCTTCCCCCACCAGCCCCACAACAAAAGCTTTCCCGTCCGTGTCGGTCGAGTTCTTTGACTCCGCCTTTAGCAACGGATCGCAGGATCGATCTCGGTTGATCGTAGATGTTATTGTAGCGCCCGAGATAACAGGGATCATGATAGGTCAAAGCGCCGTCGAGGGACTGTTTCAATTTTATTTTTCCTGCCTGGACGAGTCCATCGATGAACTCGGCATGGTGGATCACCTCGTAATTCCCCCCCATTTGCGGGTAATCATGTTTAAGGGAATTAAGACAGTGCGGGCAGGCCGTAATTATCGTTTTAACCTTATAGGCGTTCAGTGTGGCGATGTTTTCCTCGGCCATCATCTGGAACAGCATTTCATTGCCGACACGTCTGGCAAAGTCACCGGTGCACTTTTCTTCCACACCCAGCATGGCGAAGCTGATCCCTGCTTTTTGCAGGATTTTAACCAGGCTGATGGATACTTTTTTGGATCGATCATCGAAGGAACCGGCACATCCGACCCACAGCAGATAGTCGACGTCCGGGTCGTCAGCCATTATTTTGACGTCCAGCCCGTCGGCCCAATCGGCGCGTTTGTCATAACCGATTCCCCACGGATTGCCGTTGCGCTCGAGCCCTTTCAGCGCCGGATTCAGCTCTTTGGGATACGCTTCCGCAATCAAGGTCTGCCCCTGCCGCATGGCGATGATCCTGGGCACATGTTCAATGGTCACCGGGCACACTTCTTCGCAGGCACGGCAGGTCGTACATGCCCACAGTGTCTCTTCTGCGATGACCTCGCCAACCAATTGCTTATCGCTGTTCAGTGCGGCGATCGCCTGCTTGGTTTTTTCAAGTTGCTCGGCATCCTCGCTTTGCCGGAGGGTGGATGACAATTTGGCCCGCTTGATTATTTTTTCTTCATTTTCTGACAGTTCCAATTTCAGGGAGTCATTGAATTCATGCAGGTTCAAGGGTTTGTCAGTGATATAGGTCGGACAGACATCTTTGCATCGTCCGCATTCGGTACAGGTGTAAAGGTCCAGTCCCTGCTTCCAATTGAGTTGATGGATATGGTTGATCCCCAGGGATTCTTCCTCCCAGGCGGTTTCGTCTTCCAAGTCCAGCGGTTTGGTTTTTTCATGGGGATAGCCCAAGCTTTTCAGGAAAACGTTGGGAAGCGCGGTAATCACATGGAAATGCTTTCCGGTAGGAAGAATATTTAGAAATATCAACTGCGTACAGATGTGCACCCAAAACATCATCACCAGTATGGTGAGGTTGGCGTCAGCGTTTAATCCCGAAACCAGACTGGCCGCACCCACCGTTACCGGTGTCCAGAGAAATTCAGAACCATACTTCAGATTGTTGAAGTAGTGAATATTTTCCGGGTTGTCATACAGTTGGATCAGATTGTAGCGTGCGCCATCGTACAAAAGATCCGACACCATCAGGATCCCGATCATCACCAAGACCAAATAGGCTTCGAACGTGTTGTGCATGCGTTTGGGTTTTAAAACGGCACGCCGATAAATGGCCAAGACCACCATCAATAAAACGATGCTTTCCATGACATCTTTTATGGCGACATAAAGGTATCCGAACAGATAATCGCCACCTAAAAACGGAAGGTGGTAGCCTTCCTGAAATCCTTCTCCATACAGGGTCAGGCTGCGAATCAACAGGATACAGAATCCCCAGAAGATAAACGCATGCATCAAGCCCGAACTTCTCTCTTTTTCTCTTCCGACCAGGCGTTTCTGGCCGATGGCCAGAACGGCCATGTTGATCAGTCGCTCCTTCAGGTGATTGGCTCTATCGGTGGGTTCAAGTGCCTTTAACAACCGTATTTTTCGAACCATCGACCGACCGAAAACGGTCAATCCGACAATCAGTAAAAGGGCCATCAATAGGGGATTCACAGTTGCCTCATCAACTCATGGTTAGCTGTTCTAAAGCCAATGCGTGACGCTCGCTGCGGCAGTCGATTTCCGGCCTAATTTCTTAATTTTTTAATCTCTTCGCGCAGAATCGGCACCACCTCGAAGAGGTCGCCGACGATACCATAGTCAGCCACGTTGAAAATGGGTGCTTCGGGATCTTTATTTACCGCCAGAATCACTTGTGAGCCGCTCATACCCGCAAGATGCTGAATGGCGCCGGAGATCCCGATGGCCATATAAAGGGTCGGTGCGACAATCTTGCCGGTTTGCCCGACCTGCTTGTTGTGGGCCATGAAACCGCCGTCTACCATGGCGCGGGAAGAACCAAAACCCGCTTTAAGATCGCCGGCCAACGCTTTTACCATATCGACACCGGCTTGATCCTTGGCGCCCCGTCCCACAGAAATGACCACGTCGGCATCGGCAAGATCGATTTCACCGCTGGCATCCGACAGGAGCTCCCTGATCACAGCCTTTAGATCAGGTGCCGGAGCGGAAAGCCGGACGACGTTTTCGGTTCCTGTGATCGCTTCCGTCGCCTCGAAGGCACCGGCTCTGACCACCGCCACCAGCTGTCCTGTATTGATTTTCACCCGCTGCATGACTTTATTGGCAATGGCGGGTCTGACTATTTCGATTTGATCGCCTTCGAGCAACACGTCGGTAATTTCCGTCGCACAGGCGGCATCCAGTTGCGCGGCTACTCTTGGGGCGGCGGCTTTGCCGCTTTCGGAAAAACCGAACCAGATCAGATTGGCACCAAATTGTTTGGCGGCGTCGACGACACAGGATGCGAATGGACCGGCTGAAAACAGCTCCAGCCCAGGATCATCGGCGATATATTGCGTATCGGATCCGGCATTGACCAGGTCGGGAATTAAAGACTCCAGGTCGCTGCCAATCGCCACGATTGCGGTTTTGGCACCGAGCGCTTTGGCTTTTGATAAAAGTTCGGCTGTGCTGCCTTTCAATACACCTTGTTTGATGTCTGCAATCACGAGTACGTTAGCCATGATAGTGTCTTCCTTGGTTTAATCCGGTTAGGGTCCGATAGGATCGTGAACCATATATTTTAAATTGGTTATAACACCTTGGCTTCATTGGCCATAAGAGCGACAACCCGGGCGGTGATGTCGGCAGCGTCGCCTTCAAATTTTTGCCCGGCCGTGCGCGTTTCCGATTTCATGAATTCAGCGATTTCCGATTTAGGCGCGGTGCCGCCGACGTCATCATACGATGTACCCAGGGCCGCCAGATCCATTACATCGATTTTCTTTTTCTTGGCCATCATGAGGCCGCGCATCTGAGGCAGCCGCGGTTCATTGATACTGTCGGTAACCGTGATCACGGCGGGCAAGGTCAGTTCGACAATTTCGGTTCCGGCGTCACCCAAACGGGAGACCTTAAGGTGCTGGTCGTCGATGACCTCGATGGCGACCACATTGCTGACGCAAGGCAATCCCAGGCGCTCCGCAAAGATAATTCCGGTTTGGCCATTATCTGTATCCTGGGCCTGCTTACCGGTGATAACCAGATCATAGCTTCCCTTTTCGTAAACCTTTTGCAACACGGTGGCATAGACAAACGAATCCGCTCCGGCCAGTGCCGGATCATCGATTTGAATCGCGTTTTCAATCCCCATGGCGAAGCCTCTGCGGATGATTTTGGTATTGTCTTCACCACCACCGATACTGACCAAGGTTGTTTCCGCCTGGTTATTTTCCTTAAGTTGAACAGCGGTTTCCACCGCATTTTCATCCCAGGCATTCATGACGTACTGCAGTCCGTCTTCAACAATCGCTCCGTTCTCCACCCTGATGGTCAATTCCACATCAACTACCTTTTTAATGGTTGTGAGAATTTTCACCGTTTCCTCCTGATATTTTATGTTGCCTTGGTTCGGATAATTTATCTGGTGTCGATTTAAGATTGAATGAATCCTGGACAATCAAACCCACGTAATTCAGGGGTGACCTATCAGGCATCCTAATGAATCGGGGCGGCTACGCTTAAAAACCACAATGTAACTATATTGTAGCTACTTTGTGATTATATGAAGATTTCTCAATGGGATGTCAAGTATTTTTTAAGCTGAAACAGCTGAACCGGTCCGTCATGCAATGGTTTTCTGCATCGCATGGTGGGCCAGGGGCGATAGGGTGTAGAAAAAAAGTTCACATCCTGATGAATCTGGTGTTTATTTCTTAAATAATGGGAAATATAATTCACAATTTAGCATTTTGTCGATACCCCTTTAAATCACCGAGCTCTGCATCCTTCCGGAATAACGACTAAAATCACCTTTACATAAAAATCACGCAGTTGGTCCGTTTCTTGAATTTGAGCATGGGTAGATTGCCCGATCCGCCGGTCAAAGATGCTGCCAAAGACCCTATGACCGGTGTACCGCAATGGTTCGATTCTCCGTTGGCGGCTTTGCCTTGCAGCCAACCATGCCGGAACACCGCCGGCAAACTGAAAAAAAACGATAGAACAACCCATGAAGCCACAAGCTATCATAACACTCCTTTTGATGATGGTCGCTCTCTGTCAATCACCGACCATGGCAGCGGCAGAAACAACCCACGCGGCCGTCGAGGATGACCTGCAGGCATGGCTGACACCGATTGCGCAGGTTGGTGATGAAAAGTCAGACGCGACACGCGGCAACCTGCTGACTCCCGTGGCACGATTCTACCGCATGGTCGACTATCGGCCGGTCTGGGTTGATGCAAACGGGCTGCGATGGCAGGGGCAAATCCTCTGGAGGGCCATTATGGCATCCTCCAGCGACGGCCTCCGGCCGGACGACTATCTTTTCCCTGCGCTGGCGGAACCGTGGAACGATTCGGTTTCATTCTCCGATGCGATCCGTCTTTCTTACCTGAAGCGATATGTCCAGATGGATGTGGCCCTGACCGGCGTGATGCTCACCTATGCAAACCATCTGTGGCAGGGCCGCATTGCGTTGGAAACACTGACCCACATGGGGTTTACCGATCAGCCAGCGCGGAGCAGAGATCTGCCTGTCGAGCTGGCCGCGGCCGTGAAAGAAGATCGATTGAGCGCATTTCTTGAAGCATTGCAGCCCAGGCAAAAAGCCTATCGCCGCCTGAAATCCACCTTGAAGCAATATGAACAAATACGGGAAACCGGAGGATGGCCGGCAATTGCACCGGGCCCCTCGCTGCAGTTGGGAGACCAGGGCCCCCGCGTGTCGGCACTGCGCAGCCGACTGAATCTGTCTGGCGACCTGACCGCCGACCAGCCGGTTGACGATCTCAGATATGACCAGGGGCTGGAAACGGCGGTCATGCGGTTTCAGTATCGTCATGGACTGGTTCCGGACGGCGTTGTCGGCCGAAAGACGCTGGCCGCCATGTCCGTACCCGTTGATGATCGCATCCTTCAGCTGCAGCTCAACATGGAGCGATGGCGATGGTATCCGGACAGTTTCGGTAAGCGGTACCTGATGGTCAATATCCCCGATTTCACGTTGAACGTAATGGAAGGGGACTGGATGGTCAGGCGCATGCGCGCCATCGTGGGCAAGTCACACCGAAAGACCCCTACCCTGTCCGGCCGGATGACTTACCTCGAATTGAATCCCTATTGGAATATCCCTCGAAGAATTGCGCGCAAAGATATCCTGCCCAAAGTCGTCAGCGACCCGGATTACCTGACCCGACAGGGCATCCGGGTATTTGACAGCTGGGATCATCAGGCCCCTGAACTGGATCCGACAGGCATCATCTGGGAGAACCTGTCATCGCGCTACTTTCCTTACCGTCTCAGGCAGGATCCCTCGGATGTGAACGCACTGGGGCGCGTCAAGTTCATGTTTCCCAACCCTCAAAGCGTCTACATCCACGACACCCCCGGCAAAGCCCTCTTCAACCGGCAGAAACGGATATTTTCCTCTGGATGCGTTCGGGTGGAAACGCCTCTGGACCTGGCCCAATACCTGTTGGACGGCCAGGGCTGGGACCGCACTCGTCTGGAGGCCGCCATGATGAGCGGACGGCGGCAAACCGTGGTGCTTGACGACCCCATTCCGGTACACCTGGTTTATTTTACCGCCTGGGTGGATGCGGATGGCACGGTGAATTTCAGGGAGGATATTTACGATCGCGATCGAGATCTGCTGATCGCCCTTAATCATCGCCATTCCGATATGATCGTCTGCAGCAACGATGCGATGAGAAACCATCTGATGGCGGTTTGTTCGCCATTGCCAACCGATCCCAACGCCATTGCAGATGCGTCGACACGCATCGCCTCCGCCATCGAGTCGACCGGCGACGTGGCCGGAGACCCGATGACCGGGCTCTGATGACGCCAAGTCCATCTATACATTCTCCGTGAGAGGGTGGCAGAGCCATGGCGTCAAGCCGCATTCCAACAGCGCACATAATGACCATCGCCCACCTTGACCATGTCGGCCGGTTCATGCTTGCAATCGTCGCCGTAGTCGGGGCATTGATCGCCAAAGGCACACCCATCGGGCAGCACAGCTCGCTGTAATTCAGCGCCCACCTGGGGTGACCACCCAACCTCTGTGGCTTCGGGAACCGCGGCCAGCAGGTTGAGGGTATAAGGATGGCAGGGCTTATCGAAAAGCACAGTTGCCGGCGCCGATTCCACAATGCGGCCGCGATACATCACACAAACATAGTCGCAAATATAACTGACCACGTTGAGGTCATGGGAGATAAACAGGTAGCTTAACCCCAACTCCGCTTGAAGATCTTTGAGCAGGTTGATGATCTGCGCCTGGATGGAGACATCCAGGGCCGAGATGGGTTCATCGCAAAGGACCAGTTTGGGTGAGACGCTCAACGCCCGGGCAATGCCTACCCGTTGGCGCTGGCCGCCGCTGAATTCATGGGGGTAGCGACCGGCACTGGCCGCCGGCATGCCCACCATATCCAGCAGCTGTCGAATCCGTTTTCGCTGGTCGGATTTGTTCTTGATGCCGGCCATGCGAACACCATCGGATATGGATTGGGCCACTGTCATACGTGGATTGAGAGAACTATACGGATCCTGGAAGATCATCTGAATCTGCTTGCGCAGGGGTTTGAACGCCCGCTCGGTCAGCGCGGTGATCTCCCGGCCGTCGAACTGAACGGTGCCGTCGTCGGGGTTCAACAGCCTGAGAATCAATCGCGCCACGGTGGATTTGCCGCAACCGCTTTCGCCCACCAGGCCCAGCGTCTGGTGGGGTTGAATCGTCAGATCCACGCCGTCCACCGCCCGCACATAGCTGCCCACCCGCTGAAGATAGCCCCGGCGCACCGGAAAATATTTTTTTAATCCCTCAACGCGAAGCAGGGGTTTGGCTGATAGGGTCATGCGTGCGCCTCCTCGGCCCGGTCCTGGGTGGCAAAAAGGATCGGACAGCGCGCTTTGTGCCCCTTTCCATAGTCGCAAAGGGCGGGAAACGCCTTTTCACAGGATGGCTCACGGAATTTACACCGCGGATGGAACGGACAACCTGTGGGTCGGTAAGCCGGATGCGGAACACTGCCCGGAATGCTGTAAAGGCGCTGGCCCCGTTTTTTTTTGGTGGGCAATGAATCCAAAAGCGCCATGGTATAGGGATGCCTGGCGTTTCCGAAGATGATGCCGGTGGTACCTTGTTCCACGACCACACCCGCATACATCACGTAGACCCGATCGGCAATGGCCGCCACCACACCCAGATCGTGGGTGATGTATTGGATGGCCATGTTTTTTTCCTGCTTCAGTTTTTTTAGCAAACTCAGAATCTGGGCTTGAACAGTGACGTCCAGGGCGGTGGTTGGTTCGTCGGCGATGATCAGGTCCGGTTCACAGGCCAGTGCCATGGCAATCATCACTCGCTGGCGCTGCCCGCCGCTGAGTTGGTGGGGATAGTCGCCCAGCCGCCCTTGCGGGTCGACAATGCCCACATCGTCCAACAGCTGGATCGTGCGGCGGCGAACCTCCGCCGTCGACACCCGTTCATGGACCAAAACCGTCTCGCCGATCTGATCGCCGACGGTAAACACCGGGTTCAGAGAGGTCATGGGCTCTTGAAAAACCATGGCGATGCGTTTACCCCGCAGGGCGCGCAATTCATCCTGATGCATATCCAAAAGGGATTGGCCGTCAAAGGTGATTCGGCCGCCGGCGATTGATGCCGGAGGCTGCTTGAGCAGTCCCAATATGGCCAGGGCCGTCACCGTCTTACCACAGCCCGACTCCCCCACTAAACAGACCGTCTCCTGGTGGTGGACTTTAAAATCCACCCCATCCACCGCCCGGGCCACGGGACCGTCGCCGATAAAATGGACCTGCAGGTTTTCCACGGAAAGCAATATGTCGTTTGGTTGATCCATAATGGGTTCTAAGTTCTGGGCACTTAAAAAAGATGAACGTCAAACATCGAACATCGAACGTTGAACGTCGAATAATGAGGTCGCTGCGTTCCGTTAATTATTTTCATCTTTTTCCATTCAACATTCGATGTTGGGCGTTCGATGTTCGATGTTCAGGGTTCTGGGTTCGCGAAGTGGTTTTCCAGCCCTCTCACCAGTTCAAGGTATAGGCGGGCGAGAAAGCCTTCATTTCGGATCAGGTGGCATTCAGAAAGGGTGGATTTTGGTTCAGGCCAAGGCCTCAGCATTTTGGTAACCGCAGGCGTAGCAGCGCTACGTCGAGGATTGTCAAAATGTTGAGAACACCGGCCTGGGCCGAAAGATGCCCTTTCTGAATACCACCTAGTTGCGTTCGCGAAGTTTTGGATTCAATATATCCCGCATCCCCTCTCCAAAAAGATTAAATGCCAGCACAACAACTAAAATCACCAAGCCCGGGGCGAATGTCAGCCAGGGGGCGTCAAAAATAAAGGCCTTGCCGTCAGACAAAATGTTACCCCATGTGGCGTGGGGGGGTGGTACACCGAAACCCAAAAAACTCAGCCCAGCTTCGGTGAGCATGGCCGACGCAATGCCCAGGGTGGCCGAGACCAGAACCGGCGCAACGGCGTTGGGCATGATGTGGCGAAAAATAATGCGGGCGTCACTGATGCCCAAGGCCCGGGCTGCGGCCACAAAGTCCTGTTCTCTCAATGACAGGAATTCGGCACGCACGAACCGGGTGGTTCCCATCCAGCTGGTCAAACCGATAATAACCATGATGTTGTAGATGCTCGGTGGTAAAAGGGCCACCACCGTGAGTATCAAAAAAAATGAAGGGAAGCAGAGCATGATGTCCACGGCGCGCATGATCAGCGTGTCCACCTTAATGGTGGGTAGGGCCAACCACTTCAGGTAGACGGGCAACGGTGACAGGCGGCGGTCGTGCTGTTTTTTACAGAGCCACCCGGCGATGGCGGCGATAGCCAGAAAAACCCCCGCTGATAATGCCTGTTGAAAAGCCATGACGACGGCCGCGATCAACAGCAGCCAGAAGAGAATATGTCCCATTTGAATATACTGCCGGCCATAGTAACCGGAGAAGCCACCGAGAAGAATGCCGATGCCCACGGCAATGCCAACGGCGACAAACCCCACGGTCAGTGACACCCAGGCCCCCTGAAGCATGCGGGCAAATACATCCCGGCCCAGATCGTCCGTCCCCAGAATATAAATGCCCAGGGCAGGAAGTTCCTCCGCACGCAAGGTGTCGGTGTTGGGGGAAGCCAAGGGGGGAAGCAACTTTTCCTGCAAACGCACACGAGCGGGGTCCAGAAACGGATCCTTGCCGGAGGTGACGGCCAGTCCGGCAACAGCCACGGCAAAAAAAACCATAAAAATCAGCAGGCCGGAAAAGGCCATCCGGTTCTTGCGCAGCAGGTGCCAGGTCTCCGCCCAGGGCGAGCGCGACGGCGGCATATAGGTTTCGTCGGTCCCCATTGGGTCGACAGGGTTGGCTGCGATCGGCATCAGAGTTTGATCCTTGGGTCCACCACCATGTAGAGCAAGTCCGAGATCAAGGTGCCCGCCAGCACCAATACGGCGGTGATGAAGTTGAGGGTTAATATGACCGGGTAGTCCCTGCCCAGAATCGCTTCATAGGCCAACCGCCCCATACCGGGCCAGGAGAAAATCGATTCGATAATCACCGACCCGCCGATGAGACCGGGCAGAATCAGTCCGAACATGGTCACAAAGGGCAAAAGCGCGTTTCGCAGGGCGTGCTTGTAGTAAACCGTTTCAGATGACAGTCCTTTGGCCCGGGCCGTTCGCACATAGTCCTGGCCGATAATTTCCAGCATCTGGCTGCGCACATACCTCGAGAGCACCGCCACACCGCCGGTGGCCCCGAGGATGGAGGGCAGCACCAGATGCCACGTGCGGTCCATGATCTGAACCAGCGGGGACGCCGATGTTACGCCGAACGTCTGCATGCCGATCACCGGCACGTGCAGTTTGGTGACGGTCAGAATGATCAGGATATAGGCAAAGAAGAAACCCGGGATGGAGATGAGCAGATAGGCCAGAAAGGTGGCGGATTTATCGTAGACCCCATCGCGCATGATGGCCGATCGTATGCCTACCGGGAATGAAAAGGTCCAGGTTAAAATGGTGCCCACGACGAACAGGGGCAGGCTGTTCAAAAAACGCTCCCATATCTTCCCCAGCACCGGAAGATTGTCACGCCAGGAGACAATGCGGCCGGTGAACAGATTTTTGTAAAAGAGCAGGTACTGGACATGCAGGGGTTTGTCCAGGTTGAACTCCGTGCGCATACGCGCCACCATCTCCGGCGTGAACTTGGGATTCAGCGGGTCGATCTGACTGGGTTCGCCCGGTGCCAGATGAATAATCAGAAAGGAAACCACCGAGACGAAAAAGAGCGTCACGACCTTTTGAATGATGCTTTTGCCGAAATATGCTATCATGGGCGCTCCCTATCCGTCGGCCGAAAACTCAGGCGGCCGATCCAGTTTGATCCACTGGTTGAAATGAAAGGTGTATCCGCCGGTTTTAGTGGGCACGATGGGTTTGTACACGGTGCGGCCGTCGGTCCCGATGACCGCCCTTACGATGCGCCTGTCCAATAAAGCGGTCCAGCGGCTGATATACAAAAAAGTGTAGGGCTGCTCAGCGGCAATGATTGCATGCAACCGGTGGCAAAAATCCACCTGGCGTTCATGGTCATATTCCTGTCTGATTTTTAAGATCAAGTCGTCGGCCTCGGGGTTGGAGAACCCCACGAAGTTGAGCTGAAAGGGACCGCTCTGGCTGGAGTGCCAGATCTGATACAGATCAGGATCGATGCCCATGGACCAACCCAGGATCATCGCGTCAAAGTCAAGCTGATTGACCCGTTTTTGAATGAAAACCGACCATTCCAGCAGATCGGTTTCCACCTGAATGCCGATCTTCTTCCAGGCATCCTGGGCAATGGCCAAAATGGCTTTGCGCAACGCATTGCCGTTGTTGGTGATCAGCGTAAACGCCAGGCGCTTGCCATTTTTTTGCAGATACCCGTCACTGCCGCGCTGCCATCCGGCCTGAGCCAATAGCTTAACCGCGCCTTGAGGATCGTAGGGCAGCGGTGCAATGTCGTGGTTATAAAAATCGGTCTGTTTGACAAACGGCCCGGTTATTTTTTCTCCCTGGCTGTACAGCACGTAGTCGATGATTTTTTGGGTATCGATGGCCATGCCCAGCGCACGGCGAACCCGGAGGTCGTTGAACGGTTCACGCCGCATATTATAGCCGATATAGGAGTAGCCAAATGCAGTGCCCGAAAAGCTCTGGAACCGTTCATCCTTTTCCAATCGCACCACCTGGTGGGGCTGCACGCTGTAATCGTCAATCGTGCCGGCGTAAAACTCCATCTCCTGAGTCAGCGAATCGGGAATGATGCGCATCACATATTCGTGGTAGTTGGGTGGGCCCTCCCAATAGGCATCAAAGCGTTTCAGGCGCACGTACTGGTCCGATTTCCACTCCTGGAACACAAACGGCCCGCAGCCGACGGGGTGCCGGCTGAAACGGCTCTGACGCATGGTGAATTCATCCGGATTCTGACCCCTTTCGGTCGCCTCTTCGGCAAGGACCTGGTCGTTGAGCAGGTGAGCGGGTAGAATCCCCATGCCCCAGGTTGCGAAAGCCGGCGAATAGAGCCGTTTGTATACAATTCGTACCGTCAGCGGGTCGACGACCGCCACCTGTTTCACCGGCTCGTAGTCGGGGATGCGGGGCGAAAGATTCTTGGGGTCGACAATAGACTCATAGGTAAACTTCACATCCTCGGCGGTGACCGCATACCCGTCGTGAAACGTGACCCCCGGCCGGATATAGAACTCGATGATGGGGTTGTGGGCAGTCGGAGGCAACAATTCCCGTGCCTTGGCGTTAAGC
This sequence comes from Desulfosarcina sp., assembly GCF_033791525.1. Classification (GTDB taxonomy): domain Bacteria; phylum Desulfobacterota; class Desulfobacteria; order Desulfobacterales; family Desulfosarcinaceae; genus Desulfosarcina. The sequence continues at coordinate 2,439 of NZ_JASJGN010000452.1, read as the reverse complement.
TGCGCTGAAGGCATTTCTTGATCTGTACTCACGTAAAGGGACGGGTCGAATGTGTCAAAATAGCTATTTCCCAATAGGCTGGCCAGGCGCTCAAAGAGCATCTGATCCACCTGATCAAGCACGATGCGAACCCGTTGGGGGCCTGCGGCCCGAATTGTTATGGTCTTTGTCTCTTCTCCTTCCCGAATCGAAAAGGTGTGGGTGGTATCTTCCGGCGGCAGCAACTCCACGGCTTTGACGTGCTGCCATTCCACAGTATGCGGATCCATGGCGGCGCGAAGGTTTGAGACCAGCGCAGAAGGATCGGGTTGACCCCACCGGGCGGTGACGGCATTCTCATTGATGTAAAAATAAGCATGTTCGTATATTTTCCAGCTATGGGCCACCCGACCGCGAAACTGGAGGTTCTCATCCCTATCGATGAGGCCTTCAAATACCAGCCCATTGATCTGGCTGCTGGCGCTGTCGGCGGAAAGAATGGGGTTGAGCATGGCGGCATCACCGGATGAACTGGTGATAAAATGCACCAGTCGATCCGGATTGCCCCGGGTCTGCTCCTCATAGGTGGGTACCCAGAAATAGGAGAGCATCAGCAAAAGAGAGACGATGGCCGGTGCGATGATGAGAAAGCGTCGTACGGTCATATGTGGCGGTTTACCTAACAGGCTGCTAATGGGGCCGCGATTGCCGGCCCGGATTAAAATTGACGGCTACGTAAAAAGTCCGATATCTGCGTTACGCTTCATCCCTCGTCACTGCGGCGTACAATCACTACGCCTCATTCCTCGAGATGGAACATGAATGTTCGCCGTAATGATGAAGATCGATATACTGTTCGCTCGCTAAAGCTCGCTTTCGCGGCCCGCAAGCCTTGATCTCGGCCTTTTTACGTAGCCGTCTGAAATTCAACTTATTACGGGTTCATTAAAAATAATCGATGTCACCTGGGAAAATGGTTCAGCTCCGCGCATACCGGATGGAAGTTGCGTTAGATTAGGCAAAAGCCCCGTTGAAGTCAAGGAAAGACGCACGCGCGGCTGGCATGCCCTGAACCCTATGGCGCCTTCGTCTGCGGGCGCTTGCTCGACAGCGAAAGCCTTCGGGAATGTCGACACGCCACCATCGAGCCGACCGGCGAAATGACCGCAGCCCCGGCGTCGAGATTTCCGAGCACTTGACTTTGCATCAGGCCGGGTCTTATTTTTGAGATTGACTGTCGATCTGCCTATTTATACGCAGCCTGCAAATCTTGAGAAAGGAGGTCACCCCCATGACCGACCCAGGCTTTTCCACGCCGAGAACTGAAATCGACGACCGCATCGAGAAACTCCAGCGACGGCTGTTGCAGGAGGGTATCGACGGTGCGTTGATTGTGCAGAATACCGACCTGTTTTATTTCTCGGGGACCATCCAGCAATCGCATCTATACATACCCGCCCAGGGCCCACCGCTGCTGATGGTTCGCAAAAATCTGCAACGGGCCCAAGAAGAGTCTCCCATAGCAACCATTCTGCCGCTTAAAAGCCCCAAACAGCTGATGACCCTGATTCAGGAAAATGGCCTGGAGCCACCGGCCGTTATGGGCATGGAGCTGGATGTACTGCCGACCAACCTCTTTTTTTCCTACAAGCGGCTCTTTCCGGCGGTGGACATTCGGGATATCTCCATACCGATCCGCATGGTTCGGGCAGTCAAGTCCGCTTACGAACTAAATCTGATTCGGCAGGCGGCAGCCTTTTCCGACCAGGTGGCGGAAACGGTACCCAGTCTGTTACGCGAGGGGTTGACCGAAATCGAATTGGCCGGAATGGTTGAAGCCCAGGCCCGGCGACTGGGCCACCAGGGCATTGTGCGCATGCGCCTGTGGGGGGCGGAAATGTTCTATGGACACCTCATGTCCGGCCCCGCCGCCGCAGTGCCCAGCTACCTGGCTTCTCCCACCGGTGGCGCATCGGTGAATGCTGCGGTGGCCCAGGGACCCAGTTTCCGAAAAATAAGACGCCATGAACCGATTTTATTGGATTATGTATTTGCCTGGAAGGGCTACATCAGCGACCACACCCGGATCTTCGCCATCGGACGCCTCCCGCAGGAATTGGTGGATGCCCATGCCCACATGCTGGACCTGCAGGAGCGGATCAAAGCCATGGCGACACCCGGCACGACCGCGGGCGATCTCTACACGGCGGCCGTGGAGATTGCAGTCCATAAAGGGGTGGGTGCGCATTTCATGGGTGCCGGAGCCGACCGAATACGCTTCATCGGTCACGGCGTAGGGCTGGAACTGGATGAATTTCCTTTTCTGGCCCATGGCCAGACGACTGAACTGGAGGAAGGCATGGTGATCGCACTGGAGCCGAAGCTGGTCTTTCCGGGCAAAGGGGTCGTCGGAATCGAGAACACCCATGTGGTCACCCGGAGCGGTCTCGACCAGTTGAC
>NZ_JASJGN010000451.1:0-2719 GCF_033791525.1 Desulfosarcina sp. | reverse complement strand
CACCCACCGGATCGTCGATTCTGATCTTGTCGAAAAACATGACCGAGAAGACGACGATGACACCGGCGGCGGCCCCGATAATGATCGCGCTGGAGGGCGATACATTGGCACAGCCTGCGGTGATGCCCACGAGACCGGCCAGGGCGCCGTTGAGGCTCATGCCCACCTCGGGTTTGCCGAATTTCATCCAGGAGACGATCATGGCCAGACATGCACCGGCGGCGGCGGCCAGGTTGGTGTTGACGAAAATCATGGCAATGCTGGTGTCTGCCGTGGTAGTGGAGCCGGGGTTGAACCCGAACCATCCCAGCCATAGGATGAACACGCCCAGCGCGGCCAGGGGAATGTTGTGGCCCATGATGGGTTTGATTTTACCGTCTTTGGTGTACTTGCCCAGACGGGGGCCCAATACGATGGCGCCGGCCAGGGGCTGCCCAGCCGCCGACCGAATGGACCACGGTGGAGCCGGCAAAATCGATGAAACCGAAGCCTTCCAGCCAGCCGCTGCCGTTGAGCAGGCTGCCCCAGGCCCAGGAACCGAAGACCGGATAGATCAGACCGGAAACAACAATACTGTAAAGGATATAACCGGTGAATTTGGTGCGTTCCGCCATGGCGCCCGACACGATGGTGGCGGCGGTGGCGGCGAATACCACTTGGAACATCCAGAAGGCAAGCACCCACGGATCACCGCCCGGTGTAAAATCGCTGAGAAAAAACCCCGTGGTACCGAACCAACCGGTGGAGGTGGCACCGAACATGAGCCCGAATCCGATGGCCCAGAAGGCGATGGAGCCGATGGAAAAATCCATTAGGTTTTTCATCATGATGTTGATGGAATTCTTGGCCCGGGTAAAACCCGCCTCAACCATGGCAAAACCGGCCTGCATGAAAAACACCAGAGCGGCAGCCACCAGCGTCCACAGGTAATTGGCGTGGGTCTGAACCAGGTCGATGGCTTCCTTGTTGGTCAAAACGGTGGGTTCGGGATCGGCCGCCATGGCAACGGGGACAGTCATCAGGGCAACCACTATCAGCAGGATAAACGCTTTCAATTTCATTTTTTTCTCCTTGTAAGGTAATAGTGGCGAAATGGTTGATCCGCGGTTGGGCACGAAAATCGTTGGTTGGTGAACCTTCAATAGTGCCCTTCCGGAAATGGTAGATTTTGGTTCAGGCCAAGGCCGCAGCGAATTTGAAACCGCAGGCGTAGCAGCGCTACGTCGAGGATTTCAATTTCGTGAGAACGCCGGCCTGGGCCGAAAGATGCCGTTGCCGGATGGGTACTAAACCGCATCCTTTCCCGACTCACCGGTACGTATGCGATAGGCCCCTTCGATGGGCATGACGAAGATCTTGCCGTCTCCCACACTGCCGCTATTGGCGGTCTCCGTGATTGTGGACACTACTTTGTCCACCATGTCGGAATCCACAATCAGGTCGATTTTGACCTTGGGAACAAAGTCGGTCTGGTATTCGGCCCCGCGATAGATCTCCTTATGGCCGCGCTGACGCCCGAATCCTTTGACCTCGCTGATGGTCATGCCCGATACGCCGATGCGGTTTAAGGCGTCTTTCACATCGTCCAGTTTGAACGGCTTGATAATCGACTCAATTTTTTTCATTGATGACATCTCCTGTTGACTAATATGGTTGATCTGTCCTGGTTATTGGCTGTCGTTTGCATGACGATTGAGCAACCACTGTGCCATCATTGCCAGACTTATTTATAAATATTTAAAATAATAATTAATATTATCTATCCCTGCCCGGGCGGCGTCCATTTTTTACAGAACAATTATGTAATAATACTGAATTATAAAATACATAAATAGTAATAAATCTATATTTTAAAACAAAATTGTAATTTACTGATGTCGGCGCTTCAGCATGATTTGGCGACAACCGCGTCACAGGCTCAAGGACTGGAAATCATTGCACCGCCTGACTCATGGATTTCAGGACCGTCCCGGATTTTTGGGTTGAATAGCCTCGATGAAACTGAATGCGGCTTAACCGGGCTAAATCTCAACGTTGGCTCAGGATTGAACCCTCCCCGCGGCAAGCCGCGGGGAATGTTCTGCCTGTAACGGCAGTGCTGCGTAGCACCGTAAGGATTAAAAATCGATTTTTAGTTCGCTCGCTAACCCCGCCGCAAGCGGCGAGGAATGCGTTCGCTATCGCGGTTCAAAGGCGGTGGCAACCGCTGAAAAAACAAAGGTTTAATCTTTAAGCTACAAAAATGTAATATCGATATCGGTCACGGACGGAAGGCGGGACCCGGCACGATGCGGTCTGATCAGGTGCCTCAGGCCTGCGGTTGACCCTCGATAGCGAGCGCATTCCCCGTCGCTTGTCGGAGCGAAGCAGGGATTCCGCTCATCGGGGCTGCGGGGGATCTTCAAATTATAGCTTGAATTTTCTCCGGGTTCTCCATAAGTTATTTAAGCCATACGACAGCGTACGGCGCACCCGTTTTTTGCACCCATATACACGCCGCAGGAATAGGAGAAGAGACCGATGACCGTTGCAAACAAGATCAACGACATCATGGCCAAGTCGTCATGGATTCGCAAAATGTTCGAAGAAGGGACCAGGCTCAAGGCTGAGCACGGTGCAGAAAAGGTCTTTGATTTCAGCCTGGGCAATCCCGTCCTTCCGCCGCCGGAAAAATTCAACGAAATTCTCAGGGATACCGTGGATTCCTGCGGGCTCGGTG
>NZ_JASJGN010000450.1:0-5908 GCF_033791525.1 Desulfosarcina sp. | reverse complement strand
CTCAGTTTTTCTCATTGTGTTTACCTTCCAGGAAAGCTGGAGGACTTCAGATCCCGTGTTGTCAAGGGATCGCGGTAGCCGATTACAGCTTCACCCTTGACGCCTTGGCTCTGAAGCCCTCCAGCTTTTACAACGTTGGGGTGAAATGTCTCAGATCTTCTGCTCCAGCATGGAACCCAGCGAATGCAGATGGGCTTTTTCTTCATCCGCGATTTGGCAGAGGATCTTTTTGGCTTCGAGATCAACGCGCCTGTCGGCATACCGCAGGTAAAGATCCATGGCCTGGGCTTCCACCATCATTGCCAGACTGAGCACCTCTTCCGTCGTTTGCAGCCCGGACCGGTTTTGGGCGTTGAAATCATCAACTGTAAAACCGCCCTCCATAACATGGGAATCACTCTGGGCTTCAAAGGTTTCCTTGTCGACGGGGGTGTCCTCGATCGATCGGTATAGATTGAACAGGCGATCTTTATGGTTTGTCTCGATATCGGCCAATTGATTCAGCAACGCAGATACGTCCGGATCGTCCGTCGCCGCTGCGCTGGATGTATAGAACTGTCGTAAGGCCTCCTCCAGTGCGTAAGCCAGGCCGATAATCTCAGCGGGGCGCTCATTTCCTTTGAGCAAGGTCATGCCCATCTTTTCAGAACCCCTCACCGAATGCCCTTTCCAGGCCTTTATTCCACCCTTGAAATTGTTTACCGACTTGAATCCCTGCCCGGACAGGATTTGCGCAGCGGCACGGCTGCGTGCTCCCACGGCTCAATAAACGATGACGGGCTTTTCAGGATCCAGTTCCGCCACGCGGTTCAACAGCTGGGGCAAGGGGATCAATTTGCTGCCGGGGATGTGAGCCTTTTCGTACTCCCTGGGTTGCCGCACATCCAAAAGCGTATAGGTGCCTTCAGGCTGTGATTCGATAAACAATTCCACCTGCTTGGTGTCCATATGCGTGATGGGTGAAAACAAGTCTTTCCAGCGCATCGGTCAACCTCCTGATTGGTTAGTGGGTTGGTAGCGATTGGCCACATTTTGGGCACGTTCTTACCTTATGATCAGTCATGGTTGGGTTACCCTTCCGTAATTAACGAGTAAGGCCCGCATGAAGGATGTCAAGAAAAGGCATACCCTGCGATAAGCAATCGGCGGCCTCATTGTCCATCGACTTGAACGACAAGGCTGCGCAGGCGATTGATTGCGCCGGCCAGTTCAAGTAGGCGGGTCTCGGCAAAAAAGACGGGAGGAGACTGGGGGGGCTGTAGTACGTCCAGACCGTTTTCGCGGACCACATGGATCACCTTTCGAGCCAAAACGGCGGGGGAGCATGCCTTTGTCGCCAGATCCAATCGCCTGGCAAGAAGCAGGCAATAGCCGATGGTAAGCATCTGATCGGCATCAACGATCCCTTTCAGCGATCGAACATCGATCAAGTCTTTACCATACTCGATGATTTCGAGTTCCTGCCCCCGCAGTGCTTTGATTCGGACCGGCACCTGCTTGTTCATGCGTTCATTGATATAAAGCGGATCAAAATTGCCCGGTAACAGCTGTCGCCTGTCGAAAAGCGTCAACGGGCCTGCCGGCGGATGGGTTTGGGGAAGGTTGAGAGCCCTGGCCTCGGCAGTCATGTCAACCGGCTCATAATCTCGCATGGCAATGACATGGTCTGCCACCCCCAGGTAATCCGAGCTCCCACCCGCAATGATAACGGTACTTACCCGATGCTCTCCGTAAAGCTGGCGCACCCTGTCTAAAAGTGGCGTGATCGGGTCTTCCGGGATGAGTTTTCGCATATGCCGGTCCCGCATGAGAAAATTAGTGGCAGAGGAATCTTCATCGATGAGCAGGAGGTCGGCACCGGCCAGCATGCTCTCAACAATCGCGGCTGCCTCGGATGTGCTGCCGCTGGCATTTTCCGTGAAAAACATCCCGGGATCCGCCTTTTCCGGCAGGGCACTGATAAATGGTGAAATATCAAGCCCCTGAATGGAGCGGCCGTCTTCCGCACAGACCATCATTGCCTTTTTGCTGGCAACCACCCGCTCTCTGCCGTCACCGGCAACATGGGGATAAATCCCCTTGCCCGTGGCATTGAGAACGGTCGACTTGCCATGGAACCCGCCCCCGATCAACACGGTAACGCCTTTGCGGATGCCAAGGCCCCGTACTTTGCCTGTGTTCGGGAAATTAAGAACAACGGCTGCTTCGTCCGGCGCCCTGAAAGGAATGGCACCCCGGTTGGCCGGCTTGTCCGACACCCCTGACGCCCGTGGCAGTATCGACCCATCTGCAATAAACGCAACCAGGCCATCTTCTCCCAACCGGTCCTGCACATGCCGCATGTCCTCAACGAGTTCGCATTGCGCCCTGAGCCGCTGGCAATCGGATATATCATCTTTTACCCGCTCTACGATATTAACCAACTCCCCACAGAACATCGCCTCGACCTCACCGGCGAGCACCTTCTTTGATCGGCTGCCGGGAAGGCTGACCCGGAACAAAATCGATATTGCCGTTGCGTCAAACGTTATAGTATTCCTCGCTAGGATCTGCTGCGGCATTTCCGAACACTGGTAGGATCCGCTGCCGTCAACCCCTCTGTTCTGCCGTGCAAACATCTTTACCCCGCAGGTAAAGGACCGCAACACAAAGTCGGCGGCGGCCATGGATCTATCTTGATTTGACAGGGCCCACCCGGGCATGGGGTAAGCCGATGCCGGCAACTTGACTTCACACACCGACGCCGGCATGGCACCAGGGCTCCCCTGAATGTGTCGGAAACATAAAATGCAGTCATCCAGGGCAATGCAGGTATTTTTCAAACGCCTGTATGAGCCATAGGATTGCTGGTCCAGCCCCCGGAGGAAATCCTGAAAGTCAGTTTTCTTCATCTTTGTTTGGCCGGTCATTCTGCTACCTCCGGGACCGTCGAGACTGCAGGAAAACCAAGCGGTTCTGGCCATTTCAAGGGCAAGCGAGGTCGGGTCACGCCAACGTTGCGGCAACCAGACGCCGCCCACATTTTAATAGGGATTCTACCCTTATAAATGGCCGATTAAGCGCTTTTTACGAAACTCTCATGGTCGGGATAGTCTCCCTGATTGAACCCTCCCCGCGGCAAGCCGCGGGGAGGGTTCACCGTAGGGATATATATCGATTCCAGTTCGCTCACTAACCCCGCCGCCCCGATGAGCGGGATCTTTGCTTCGCGCCGAGAAGCGACTGGGAACGCATTCGCTATCGCGGTTCAATCGTCGGGTGAACTCACCGTGAGCGTCTGGCCCACATGGATCACCGTCTTTTCAGTCAATTTATTAATGGATCTCAGTTTTTTTACCGACAGGTTATACCGCCGGCTGATGCTGAAGAGGGTATCACCGGCAGCCACCGTGTGGGTCTTCACCGTCGCCGTCTTCTTCACCGTCGCCGTCTTCTTCACCGGTGGTGGGTTGGCCGAAGCAGCCGGCGGTGCAGCCCCCTTTTCAAGATTGCCGACCTTCTTCAGGGTTATGTCGGTTTTCTTTTGCAGGGCATCCAAGCTCATCGCCAGGTGGTCCATTCTCAGGGACATGGAGGCTTCCGATCGATCAAACCGGGTTTTAAACGTTTCAAACGACTTGGCTTGCTCCCAGATGCGGGTGACTTTTTCATCCACGCCATCGTATTTTTCCAGTCGCTGTTCCAGTAGTTCGATTTTCTGTTCCAGTGCGCTGAGGGTTGCCTGGTCGGTGGGTTCGTTGATGTTTGAAAAAAGAAGCATCACCAGCAGCACGACGCCGACGGCACCCGCGATGCCTATCCCCCAGTACAGATATCGCACCGGACTGCCCGAGAGAATGGTGGCCTTCTTCAAGCCTTTTTCCTTAAATGAAGCGTAGCCGTCATCCTCGTAATAGGGGTCGCTTTTCTCTGGTTTTGCAGCTTCGCCGTCTCCCGTATCTTTCCACTTCATTGCCGTGCCTCCACAGCGTCCGTTGAACTGATTATGAGGGGTTAGGAAATGCCCAATGAATTTACCTTTCTATAAACCAAAAGGGTAATGGACATCAACCCCAATTCCATTGTTTTTAACAGGCCGGAAACATTGTCCCGCTCATGCAGGCAACCGTCACGGCACCTGAATCGTCCCGTATAGCGGGCCGTGTCCGTATTGACCTGTCCACGCATTTCAATTATGGTTGATCGATCTTTTTCTTCTAACCCGCAGGAAATGACCATGGCTGATCACTCACACCGTTTTATTGAAGAATTCGATGGGTTTATCGGATTCGGTCTCAATCCTGAATCCGACATGGATGCCGTGACCTACTATCTTCAGAAATTTTCGGATGACCAGTTGATGACGCTGCTCAGAACGCGGCTAACGAACGAAGATCGCCAGGCCATTTTTGATTTGCTCTCCGGCTTGTTGCGTAAACACCTCACGGAGCCTGAATACCACCGCTATTTTTTAAAAGACAACCACTAATCAATGACCCCAGGGAAACAACATGCTCACCGACACGCAACTGAAACGCTATGCCGACGTATTGCTGTGGGGACTGACTACCGCACGCAGCAAGCCCTTTAAAAAGGGCGATGTGGTATTGGTCCGTTTTAACCTGGACGCGATTCGTCTGGCGGAAATCCTTGAAAGCAGGATTCTCGAAATGGGATTGAACCCGGTGCGCCGCATGAACCCGACCCCGAGGATGGAAAAGAATTTCTATGGTCTGGCCAACCGCCGCCAGTTGGTATTTGACCCGCCCGGGGAAGCGGAGCTGTATCGGAACCTCAATGGTTCCATTTTCCTCCACGCCCCGGCGTCAATTACCCATTTGAGCAGCATCGATCCGAAAAAGATCAGCCGGTTCACCCTTTCCAAAAAATTTTTGCGGGATATCCTTGAAAAACGCGAACAGGTCGGGCTTTTCAGCTGGACCCTGTGCATGCTTCCAACTGCTGAACTGGCTCACCACGCCGGTTTGGCCGACGGAGACTATGCCAAACAAATCGTCAAGGCCTGCTTTTTAAACCGGCGCGATCCGGTGAAACAATGGAAAACGGTGTTTAAAAATGCCGCGGTAATTAAACAGTGGATGAACAGCATGGCGGTAAAATACTACCATATCGAGTCCGCCAGGGTTGATCTTAAGATCACACCCGGTGAACAGCGACAATGGATCGGCATCTCAGGCCACAACATCCCCAGCTTTGAGTTGTTTGTCTCCCCGGATTGGCGGGGGACCAGCGGGGTGTATTATGCCGATCAGCCCTCTTACCGCAGCGGGAACCTGGTTAAAGGGGTGAAGCTGACCTTTAAAAAGGGGGTGGCCGTGGCCGCTCTTGCCAAATCCGGCAGCGAATTCATACAAAAGCAGCTGAAAATGGACCGCGGCGCGTCCAGGCTTGGCGAATTTTCTCTGACCGACAAGCGATTTTCAAAAATCAACCGGTTTATGGCCAGCACCCTGTTCGATGAAAATTACGGCGGCCGTTGGGGAAACTGTCATGTGGCCCTTGGCGCCAGCTATGCCGATACCTACAGCGGGAATGTGCAGTCGCTTACCAAAGAAAAGAAAGCCAGGCTGGGGTTCAATGATTCGGCGCTTCACTGGGACCTGGTCAACACCGAAAAGAAGCGGGTGGTAGCGCACCTGGCCGACGGACGCCGGACAACCATCTATGAAAATGGATGTTTTAATTATTGACGGATTCGTAAAAAGTCCAATATCTGCGTTACGCTTCATCCTTCGTCACTGCAGCGTACCGTAAGGACACCTCATTCCTCAGGATGGAACATGAATGTTCGCCGTAAGGATCTTGATCGGTTTTACATTCGCTCGCTTAAGCTCGCTTTCGCGGCCCGCAAGCCTTGATCTCGGGCTTTTTACAAATCCGTTGGAAATGAAACTTCTATGGTATGAAA
>NZ_JASJGN010000449.1:0-7225 GCF_033791525.1 Desulfosarcina sp. | reverse complement strand
TTTTTTAGTCATCGTCACGGTCGGTGAGAAACAGCCAGAACCCCGTGATGCCCAGCAAGGCAGCGACGATCAATACATAGGTGATATTTTCAGTGTGGAGCATGAACTCCTGAAGCGTGTAAATGGTTTTCATGGGATCTTGCTTCCCTTTCAAACGGTTAATGGGCGTCGTAATCCGGGTGTTGGTAAAGCACGGGCATGCGCGTGACGATGAACCGATAGATCACAATGCCCAGGGTGACGATAAAGACGCTGATGCCGATCTCCATCCAGTGGGGAAAATAGCGTTCGCTGGAGGGCAGGTGCCAATTAAAGGCCACCAGGCAGATGTTGAACCGGTTGACGACGATTCCCAGCACGGTCCAGGCGGCCGTCCAGCGAATCAGGGTGACGTTCTTGTCCCGTACCCCCACGGCGTAGAGGAAGGCCGGAAGCGCCACGAAACCCAACAGCTCCACCAGGTACCAGGCGCCGTATCCGGTGGTCAGGTAATGCCAGGTGTTGCCGGTGCTGAGGCCGATGACCTTGATGATAAAGTAGCCGGCCAGCACAAATGCTGCTGCCTTGCCGAAGCCCAAGGGCACGGTGTCCTTTTCCGCCAGGTGGGCCGCATCCATCTTGTGTGAGAAAAAACGGTGGGACAGCGTACTCTCAAAGATCACCATGGAGAGCCCGGCGATTACTGCCGTAACGAAAAAGTATACGGGCAGGTACGGCGTGTACCATAACGGGTGAAGTTTGGACGGCGCGATGAGAAACAGGGCGCCCAGAGAAGATTGGTGCAGGGTGGACAGCACCACACCGAATATGGTCAGCACTATGGTCAGTTTCACCACGATGTTGCGTGCACGTTTGAGCCCCAGCCACTCCAGCGCTGCCGGTGAAAATTCGATAAAGAGAACGGTCAGGTACAAGGCCACGCAGGCGGCCACTTCGAAGAGCAGGGAGGTGGTGCCCCGCTGCATGATAAACGGGTAGGGCAGGCGCCAGGGCCGGCCCACATCGTAGTGCAGGGCCAAAACGACCAGGGCGTAGCCCAGAAAACCGGTCAGGATGGCCGGGCGAACGGCGGCGTGGTAGTGCTTCATCCCGAAAAGATACACCGCGGCCGAGGTCACGAACCCGCCGGCAGCCAAGGCGACGCCCACCAACAGGTCGAAGCCGATCCATATGCCCCAGGGGTTGTAATCGGACAGGTTGGTGACCGTATCCAGCCCCTGGGTAAAGCGCAGAATGGTCAGGATTCCCCCCACCAGTAAAATGACACCGGCCACGATGTTGAACGGTGAGAGAGTCGGTTTGCCCATGGTGGCAGTATCTTCAGACATAAAAGATTCCTCCTGAAAAGTGTCGTGCGATTCGGCAGCGACGCCGATTAGGCGTCTTTATCGTCTTCATCCGGCGCTTCTTGTGGTGCAGCAGCCGCGGCTTCGGCCTCCGCTTCGATTTCAGCTCTGGCCTTGGCTTCGGCCTCGAGGGCCTCCTTGACGGCCTTTTCAACGGCGGTCGCCTTATCCTGCTTGGCCTTTTCCATGGCTGCATCCATTTTGGCTGCCGCCTGTTCGTCGGCTTCGGTCAGGGCCGTTGCCAGGGCCTGGGCTTTCTCTTCGGCGGCAATTTTCTCTTTGCGTTTGCTCATGGCGTAGATGCCGGTGAGCAGCACCGGCCACAGGCCCACGACCATGGGCACCGCGCCAAGGGCGCCGGCGGTCAGTTCGGGTGCCGGGATAATTCCCAAGTCCATACGCATGCCGATGGTTTCGAAGGGCACACTGGACAGGTAGAGCCATGAGGTGCCGCCCATTTCCCGTTCGCCGTAGATGTGGTCCACATAGTTGTCCGGTCGGCGGGTGATGCGCTGGCGGGCAATTTTGAGCAGGTCGTCGCGCTTGCCGAAAATCAGGGCTTCGGTCGGGCACGATTCCACGCATCCGGGCAGTTTGCCTTCAAGCACCAGGGGGTGGCACATGGTGCATTTCATGATCCGGGGGGAAAAGGCACTGTCGTACTCATAGGTCGGGATCTCGAAGGGACAGGCGATCATGCAGTAGCGGCAGCCCACACAGACGGAGGCGTCATAGACTACTGCGCCCTCTTTGGTTTTCTTGAAGGCGTTGACGAAGCATGCCGAGGCACAGGCCGGTTCGAGGCAGTGGTTGCACTGCTTCTTGACAAATACCGGTCCGTCTTTCCTGCCCGGCTTCTGGTTGACGACAGTATAGGTCTTGGATGTGGTGCGCCGCTGCTCTTCGAGGACGTTGAGATCGGTAAAGGGCACTTCCGGTGCCGGCAGTTCGTTGACTGCATTGCAGGCGCCTTCACATCGGCGGCAACCAATGCACAAGGTGGTGTCGTGGAGCACCGCCATCGAATCCGGATAGCCTTCGAAATGGTGCGTGGTCGCGGCGGAGGCCTTGCGACCGGCTGCGGCGGTCATGCCTGCCGCGCCGATCCAACCGAGAAATTTTCTCCTGGAAAGTGACATGGTTCACCCTCAACTTGCGGTTTATGGCCGTATGGAGCGGCCCCTATCCTTTATTCTTTTCCACATGGCAGGCATTACAATCCCGGGAATCGGGTTTTTCGATGCCCATGTTTTCATGGCAGCCGATGCACTGCTGATGATAGGCGCCCACCAATCCGGGCCTAAAGGCATCTGCCCCTTCGATGGTTTTACCGTGGCAGTTGCCGCAGGCGGGCGGTTTTTCCGCCGGCGGACTGTGGTGGTGGCAGCCCTGGCACAAGGTCCCTTTTTCGCTGTGAAAATAGCCGGCCAGCTTGCTGGGACGGATTTTATCGACCAGGGCATTGACGATTTTCCCGTGGGGCAAAACCACCGGCTCGAATCGATCCGACAGCTTGCCAATGGTCACCTTCTCGGGGACCTTGTCGGCCGCGTAGGTTTGGGTCTCCAGGTCGCGCGCCTGCAGCAGGTCCTGGGCCACGTCCGCGGTTTCTTCGGCATTGGCCGGATTTACGTAGGCCGGCAGCGGGGCCATGTGGCAGGCTTTGCAGGACGGGTCCTGGCGATTGGCAGGTTTGGCGATGAACGCATGGCAACCGGCACACTCGGGCACTTTTTGCTTTTCCTGGTGGCAGCCGATGCAGCTGGCTTGATCGGTCACGCCGTGCATGGCCTGGGCCAGCTTGACATTGTCGCCCTCTTTTTTACCGGCATTGGTGTGGCAGCTGGCACAAGACTGCAGGCTGGCGTGGTGGCAGACTTTGCAGCTGTCGCTGTACGCTTCATGGGATCGGTGGTCAAACGGGACCGGATACATGGCTGCCGACCATTGGTTCTCGGGCAGTGCCTCTTCTCCGGTTTTAACCAAGACGACGTCCGGTTGGTTGCGCTTGAGCCGGGGTATCTCCTGGACCACCTCGATTCCCATCTGGTAATCGGCATCGTGGCAGCCCACGCAGCCGATGGGGCCGGCCAGCTGATTTTTGGCCATGCGGTCGCGGTGGCAGCCGATGCACTGGTAGTGAGATGCTTCCTTGAGCGCCATCGCGTTGTCAACCGGTGTGTCCTTATGGCAATACACACAGGCGCCCTCTTCACCCTTGGCATAAACCAGCTGTTTGGTCTGCTTGTCGTATTCGTGGTGACAGCTCTCACATTTTTCCGCGTTGGCCTTCACATGGCGGTAGTGCAGGGATTTATCGAAGGCGAGGTCCTTCCACGTGGAGGCGACCGCGGGATTTTCCTGATGACACCCCCCGCAGGTCTGCGGTCCGCTCTTTTGGCCCGACCCGGTCAGTTCGCGGTGGCAGGCAATGCAGTTGATGTGGTAGGTGTCGGTCACCGTCTGCCGATCCGTATCGACCAGGCGTTTGTACTTGGGCGACAGGCGCCCTTTCTCGTCGGCCATGTGGCAGGTGTTGCAGTCCCGGCTTATTTTGGCCAGGGCTTCGGTGTGACGGCTGTGGAAAAAGGCCACCGGTGGGCGTTCCAGTGGGCCCAGGGCCTTCATGGTGTCGATCATGATCAGATCCGCACCGCTTTTTATTGGGCCTTCAACCGACGTGTCGACCTTCACGGCCCCTGCGGCAAACAGAAAAACCATGACCATGACAAGCAGCATGCCACCTGTTTTCAAATGAAGTGTTCCTTTCCGCATCGTTGACATCCTCAGGGTATGCAGTTCTACGGTTCGTGCGGGAATCCCGCCCTCATTGTTGACTCGACCATCCGGCATCCTGCTCCCGGTCGATCAGGTCTTGAAAAGAGGTTTCGTCATATATATTGAAGGTCGCCTGTTTCACCCGAATCCACATGGATGAGAAGGCGCACTGGCCGTCAAATGGGCAACTGGTTTTTGATACGCAGGCGATGCAGTCGCTGGGCGACAGATCCCGGCTGAGAAAACGCATCACATCCCCAACGGACACCTGGTTAGGTGGTTTGACCAGAAAATAGCCGCCATAGAAGCCGCGTTTGGAATCAACGATGCCGCTGGCCTTGAGTTGATTGAGGATAACTTCCAAGAATCTCAAGGGAATGGACTGGGCGGTGGCAATTTCAGAAATCTTGACCGGCCCTTGGTCCATGTGTTTGGCCAGTTCAAAAATGGCCCGCAGGGCATACTGGTTTTTTTTGGGTGGAACCAGCATTCGATTTTTTCCTGACTTATTTTGTCAGCTTATTTCTTGACCCATTTGATGGGGTTTCTTCCCGACTTTAATAGTCGGGAATATTATTGAATGTCAAATATTTTTTTAAGATTTGAACAATAACGATTTATTTCGGTAGGTTGAAATTAGAATTAATGGAGATCAGCTTGGATGTCGCCAGCTGTTTCGAGGGTAAATGCACAAATTGTAGTCCGGCAGCATTGCCGTTTTTCTACCATGTGGGGTCTTTTTTGCAGATACAGGCTCGCCCATCCATCTCCCCTCGCGCAACCCGAGTGGTGATCCATGATCCTGTTATTTAACCCGGCAGATTGATGGTGAAGCATGCCCCCCTACCGGGCTGTGAAGTGACATCGATGGTTCCGTTGTGGCGGTGAACAATGGTTCGGGTAAGCATGAGCCCGATGCCCGTGCCCCGTTCACCCTTGGTGCTAAAAAATCGCTGGAACAACCGGGCTTTCGTTCGTTCGTCCATTCCGCAGCACGTATCCGCCACCTGATAGGATATGCCCCCATCGGCTAATGGCCGAACGGACAGGGTGATGCGCTGTGCCCCGTCACCAGGCTCCGTATCCACACAGGCATCGATTGCATTGGTCACCAGGTTCAACAGGCACTGATGAATGCCCTCGGGGTCCATCTGCGTCGGGGCCAGTCCGGCCGCCACGTCCAAAATGAGATCCATCCCGTGATCCTGGGCCCGGGATTGCATCAAGTCGAAGACTTCACGGGCGGGCTGCTCGGGATTGACCTGCCGATATTCCAGACGGTCGGTTTTGGCAAAGTTTAACAGGTCCAGAGAAAGGGTTTTTATCCGATCCACATTCCCCCGCACCAGTTCCCATCCCTGCTTCAAATAGGCGGCGTCTTCCAGTTCGATGCCTTTGCCCAGAACGAACATGCCGCCGTCCAGACCGCCGGTGATATTTTTGATGGTGTGGGAGAGTCCTGCCACCGTCTCCCCTACCGCGGCCAGGCGTTCCGCCTCGATGAGTTGACGGGATTTTTCTTCCACCAGGTGTTCCAGGTTTTCCGTGTAGGCCTTCAATTGACGCCGCATCTCGAGGCGTTCGCCGGCCCGCTGCAGGGCAACGGTCAATGCATCGTCTGATATGGGTTTGGTGATGAAATCGGTCGCCTGGAACTTGAGGCTCTCGATGGCCAGGTCCATGTCGCCGTGGCCGGTAAGCATGATCACCTCCGTGTCCGGGTAGCGGCCCTTGATGGCTTTGAGCAGGTCGATACCGTCCATGCCCGGCATCTTGATGTCGGTGAGGGTGATGGAGGGACGGACTGCTTCGATGATTGTCAGGGCAGCCGCGGCATTTTCCGCTGTATGAACCGTGTATCCAAGATCGGTCAGGGAAATGCCCAGCACCTTGCGGATTCCGGCCTCGTCGTCCACCAGAAGGATGTCACCAGTCATAATGGCTCTTTCACCAATGGAAAATGAAGGTTAAAACACGAACCGCCGCCCGGGTTCCCGGTTACATCGATCGTGCCGCCACACTCTTTGACAATACTGTAGCTGATGGACAGCCCCAGCCCGGTTCCCTTGCCCACCTTTTTCGTGGTGAAAAAGGGCTCGAATATCTTGCCCCGGATTGGGTCCGGCACCCCGACCCCCGTGTCACACACCGACAAGGTGACCGTCTTGGCGTTACTGGTGGTGACCAGAGCGATCTTGTCGGGGATCGAGCTATCAGGCGTCTGGTCGGATCGTTCCTCGATGGCATCCCGGGCGTTGATGAGCAGGTTGATGATTACCTGCTCCAGGCGGCCAGGGTTGCCCATCACCCGTGGCAGATCAGGATTGGTCTGCCAGTTTACTTCGATGCCGCGCACCTTGAGCTGCTGGCTGAATATCTCGAAGGCCCGCTCCAGCACTTCGTTAAGCAGAATCGGTTCCAGGTTAGGGTCCGATTTTCTGCCGAATTGGCGCATGTGGTTGATGATTTTTGTGGCTCGCTCCACATGGCTGTCAATCTCTTCGGACATGGTCAGCAGAATTTCATCGCGGATGGGTTCTTTTTTCTTCAGTTTGCGCATGAAAAAATTGCTGGCTGTCTTGATTACCGACAGGGGTTGGTTCAACTCGTGGGCGACGCCGGTGGCCATTTCGCCGAGGGTGGCCATTTTGCTGGCCTGGATCAGCTGCTGCTCCGCTTCCAGCCGCTTGGTGACATCACTGATGGTTGCCAGCAGCACTTGCTGACCGGAATATTCAGACGGGGAGATGCGGATGTCCACATAGCGCAGCCGGTCATCGGTACCCACATGGCGAACCTGGTTCAGCACCGCCGTGGTGGCCATGCGAAAAGCCATGGTCTCGCGTTCCTCGGGTTCGAAAAGATTCAGAAAGCAGGTGCCGATCAAGCGCTCCCGCTCCAGTCCGTAAACGGTTCGGACACTCTTGTTGCAGTCCAGAATCTCCAGGCTTCGAATTTCTAATGCGAACACCGGGTTGGGAATGTTGTTGAAGATGGCATGGTATTTTTTCTCGGACAGTTCCAGTTTTTCTTCCAGTTGCTTGCGCTGGGAAATGTCCAGATTCATCTCCATGGCCGCCACAATCTTGCCGGTTTCATCG
>NZ_JASJGN010000448.1:0-4897 GCF_033791525.1 Desulfosarcina sp. | reverse complement strand
CCGGGCCGTGGACCGGATTGCCGAACGGTTCGGCCATTCGGCCCTTCACCGGGGATCGTTGACGCCACCGGATGACCTGTCAATTGACTGATGATAAAAGGACGGGTCCCTGGTTGCTAGGTTCTGGTTTCCCACATCCGACTTCAGACTTCAGACTTCATACCTCAGACCTCTGACCTCTGACCTCTGACCTCAGTCCTCAGTCCTCAGTCCTCCGGCCTCCGACCGCCGGCAGCCATCGCCTGTCGCGGGTTGAAACGCCGCACCCGCAGACGAAACGCCTTCAACGCGTCCACAGCGCATTCATGGCCATATCGCAGACCGATGTAGCATCCAATGATCGCATCCACCTCCCGCTCGAGTGCAGGATGCCGGTCCATCACCAGGCGGCCATAGTCCAAGGGCCCCTGGTGCGATGCTTTGGGAATGCCGGCGCTCGCCATTTTGCCCAGAAAACGTCCATAAACCTTCAGCACTTTGTCTTCAAGCGGTTTGGGGATTTCTTTTTTCCGAATGCTGCCCAGCAGGATCACACCGGCGATAAACAGCGGCGGCAACACCATAAACAGCAGCCAACCACTTTGCCGTCCAGCAAAGATGCCTATTCTTCTCAGCAGAGCGATCTGATCTTCGGCGGAAAAGCCCATGAACCACATGTCCCACCGGGTATTTACGGCCTCCCAGGTCTGACGAACGGTTTCGGTCAAGCGAGCCAACAGATCGCCCCGGGAACGACCGAGAAACCAGAGCAGCTCTTCTCCGGCAAGGGCGCGTTCAATACCGGCGTCGATACGGTCGGGGGCCACTGTGAAGGTCGGATCCACGCGCACCCATCCCTGCCCCGCCAGCCACACCTCGCACCAGACGTGGGCATCGGAGTGGCGCACCGTCAGAAATTCCCCCAAGGCATTCCACCTGCCGCCCTGATAACCGCCTACGATCCGTGTCGGCACACCGGCAGCCCTCATGAGCACGGTAAAGGCGGTCGCAAAATGCTCGCAAAATCCCTTCCGGCTGACCAAAAGAAAATCGTCCACGGCGTGAATCCCCAACCGGTCCGGACGCAGGGTATACGAAAAACCATTTTCCTTGAAAAACGCCAGGGCTGCCGCCACCACGTCCTCGGGCCCAGCGTGGATCCGGGCCCACCGATTGCCAAGGGCAAGGGTCTGTGGATTCCGGTTCGGTGGCAGTTGCAGGTAGTCTTCACCGGGATCGTCTGCAGAATTTTGCAGGGAGTCCAGAAAGGATGCAGCATCGTAATGAAAACGCTGCCAGAGGGGTCGACGGGCCATCAGGGTGTGATCGTCCATGATGGTGGCCACGGGATTGGCCGTCACCGGCAGGTCCAGAGCGAACAGGTACCGCTGGCCGTGAGGTTCGAGTATTACCGTGTAGCGGGACAGATCCGTGCCGCCGACACTGCCCGGGCGGGTTGCCTGGCGACTGTCCGGATACCAGCTGTTACCGTCAAAGCGCTGGAAAACGATGCCCCGCCAATAGAGCCGGTCCGCATCAGGGACCGGTGAGTCGAACGTCACCGAAAAGGCGGGTTCGTCGACCAGCACCAGTCGGGACACATCGCCGATGCGCATGCTGCTGGAAAAACCGGACCGGCTTTGCTTGGCCCACGGGGATCCCCAGAAACTGCCAGACAGCCGCGGGAAGAGAAGAAAAAGCAGCACCATAAGCGGAACCGCCACCAGAATCAACTTCGCTGCCAAACGCAGCTGCCGGCCGATTGCACCCGTGGGGTCATTCACATGGATCAGCACGCCGGTGGTGGTCCAGACCGACACGAACAGGTAGAGCGTCATGGACAGGTTTTCAAAGGTAAACAGACTGGTGATGGTCAGGAAGTAGGCCAGAAAGGCCGTCACCATGCTGTCCCGCCGGCTTCGGATCTCCAGGGGTTTGATACCGGCCATCACGGCCAGCAGGGCGATAAAATCCCCGCCGTCAAACCGCAGGCCGGCGAACATCAGCACCGCCGTCATGCCCACGATGAAGATTGCCAATCGGACGCCTCGTGACACCGCGGGCCATCCGCGATTTTCCCGAAAGAGCAGATATCCCCACGAAACCGCGCACCACCCCACGGCCCACCACGGCAGTTGAAGCACCAGGGGTGCCATGGCCACCGCGAGGGCAAGGAGCAACGGACGAATGGGCTGACGTTGCATGGCTCAGCCGTTTCCGTAAAGGGCCAGCGCCCAGAGGCATCGATCCCGATGAACCCTTCCGTTGGCGGCAGGAAAAGTTTGTCCGGCCAATCGCATGCCGTAGCTGCGTCGCTGATGGTAAGCCTGGAGAATATGGAAACAGAGGATGGAGAGTTTTCTCTCTGTATCGTCGCCCTTGATGTCATCGATATCCAACATCAGGCCTTCGCCGGCCTGGCCGGCAAAGGTTTTGGTGTGAAGCCCCCGGCCCCGCGAATAGGCCTGCCAGTGGATTCGCCCAGGCGAATCGCCGGGCTGGTAGGCCGATAGTCCCACAAAATCCTCGACGCCGGCCGTTTGCCCGATGTCGCCGTTTCGGTGAGCCGACACGGTCGTGCCTTCGGGGGTAGCCGCAGAAATGGGTCGGGGGTAGACCAGACAATGCAAGCCGGTGTCGATCCGCGCCCAGGCCCGGAACAATCCCAAAGGGTAGTCGGATGCGATGCGCAGCCATCCCGGATCAAAAAGCCCTCGATGGCCTGTCCGTGCGCGAACCATGACCCGGGCCGGTTGCTTGGGTCTGAGATCAGCCCGGATACGATCCGCCGCTTTGAAATACCAGTAAAGGCCGGTTCGCGGCTGTTCCACATCGGCAACCCGAAGGTCCACGTCCGCGGACTCACCGGCAAATACCGGCATTGCCGTAGCCGATACCAGGCGCAGACCATAAAGCATGCTGTAGGTATGCATCATCGCCGTCAGCCCGAGGCTGCCCAGAAGAAAGGTGAGCAGAAAGCCCAGGTTGTTGTTGTAGTTGATGGACCCGATCAGCATGGCCCCCAGCACCGTCAGGTACAGCATACCGTAGCTCGTGGGAAGAATATAGATGTTGCGCAGGCCCAGGACCACGGGAATGGTCGTGTTGCCACCGACAAAGCGGTAAAAGGTGCGGGAAATGGCGGACGTCACGGTACAGCCACCTCTCGAAACAGGGTTTCCAGCCGTCGCGCCGGGATCTCTGCCAGGTCATCGCGGGATCTGAGGCGGTGCCCGACCACGCTGATCAATACGGCCTGAATGTCTTCGGGCAGGGCGTAGTCCCGGCCGCTGATAAAGGCCCAGGATCGGGCTGCGTGCACCAGCGCCAGACCTGCACGTGGTGAGAGGCCCATGTGAAAGTGCTTGTCGTTACGGGTAAAATCCAGCAGATCCTGGAGGTAGTTCAAAAAGGCGTCGGCCACATGCACCTGGTCTACCTGTTTCTGGAGTGCCAGCACATCCTCAGGGGACAAACACCGTTTCATGTCCTGCAAGACCAGGCGCTGCGTCCGATCCCCGCCCAACAGCCGCCGCTCCGCCTCACGATCCGGGTAGCCCAGTTCGATGCGCATCAAAAACCGGTCCAACTGGGATTCGGGCAGCGGAAAGGTGCCGGACAATTCCATGGGGTTCTGGGTGGCGATGACAAAAAAGGGGGCGGATAGCCCGCGCGTCTTGCCGTCGCTGGTGACCTGCCCCTCCTCCATGGCCTCTAACAGGGCGCTCTGGGTTTTGGGCGTGGCTCGGTTGATCTCGTCGGCCAGCAGCACCTGGGTGAATACCGGACCCGGGTGAAAGACAAATGCAGCGGTATTCTGGTCGAAGATGGAGCTGCCTAAAATATCGCCGGGCAGCATGTCGCTGGTGAACTGGATCCGTCTAAATTTCAGGCCCATGCATCGGGAGAGCACCTTGGCCAGCGTGGTTTTCCCGATGCCCGGGATATCCTCGATGAGCAGATGCCCGCCGGCAAACAGGCAGGTTAGGGCCATGCGGATCTGATCTTTTTTGCCCAGCACCACCTGGCCGATCTGTCGAACGATGGTTTCAAACTGCGGTTGCATATCCATCCTTGTGCCACCTGAAAAGGTTGAAGGATCTGGCGCTGAGCCGCTGTCCTCATGCAATGAGAAATTCGTATTGGGGTCAAGATAAGCGCCAAAAGATAGATTCCAACCCTTGTATCGGCCTTTTCCGGCCGGTCTGAAGCCACCGGATGGTTATTTTCCGGCGATGATGACCGCGCAAAACCAATGTTTTTCTGATTCTTGCGCATCGGTCAAAAAATCAAGGATTCCCTCGCCTCCTGCGGTTTGTGCTGTGAGACCTGTTTTGCCCAAGTGGATGGAGATATTCGCCGGTACCGCTTGAAACTTAGGGAAAAATTAGGCCTGGAAAAATTCTATGAAAAGGCTAACGCTCGTCCCAGGTATCTCTGAAACGGGCAGGTGACAGGTTTTGCGGAACTGCATGTTTTCGTATCGTATCTTGTTTTCGTATCGTATCAAATGGTCTGCAGAAATGTCGATACCTGCTGAAGCGCTTGGCACTGCGCGGGAATGACACGATCAGAGACTTTATACGAACCCGTCAAAATTCAGCCTTCGGTCATCGATACGCAAGCCATCATTTCCTCAGCCTACTCAATCATCCCTTTCAGCATGCGGATCTCTTCGGCCCAGCGGCTGTCATCGGGAGTCTCCAGGATCATGGGAATCCCGTCGAAGCGGCGATCTTTCATGATCATCCGAAAGGCATCCAATCCCAGCGTGCCCTGGCCCAGGCTTTCATGGCGGTCCACGCGGCTGCCCATGGCCTTCTTCCCGTCGTTCAGGTGAAGGCCTTTCAGAAAGGAGAAACCCGCCACGGCGTCGAAGTGCGCCAGGGTCTTTTCGTAACCGTCCGGCGTGACCAGG
>NZ_JASJGN010000447.1:0-9198 GCF_033791525.1 Desulfosarcina sp. | reverse complement strand
ATAGAAAAACTCATACTCGCCGTCGTTGATGTCGATCTTCAGGTTGTAGCCCCTGGCCTCGGCAAATACAATCCAGGGCGGCCGTCCGCCGCCGCCGCAATCGTAAGTGGGCCAGAATTCGCCGGTTTTTCCGCTGTGGTAGGACAGCATCATGGCATTGCTGTCAATGTCGCGGGCTTTTGTTTTGGCCATGTCACGGGCTGTCGACAGATCCAGGTCGGCGTCCTCGACATTCATCGTTACCGTATCCCGGGTATATTCATTTGTTGCTCGAAGTTCAGCCATCAGTGCACCCTCATTTTTTTATTGAAGTTTGAATTGATGGAATCGAAAAACGTCCCATCTCAGACGGTTTCGTAAAAAGTTCGAGATTAAGGCTTGCGAATCCCGAGGAGTGAGGCGTACTTATGGTACGCTGCAGTGACGAGGGATGAAGCGTAACGCAGATATCGGACTTTTTACGGAACCGCCATGAATTGAAAATAAGAAGCCTTCTACATTTGTAAATCAAGGTCTTGCTGGCGTGGAGCATCATCGTTTCTTTTTTTTTGCAATCGGGGTATGATCATTTTTCGAAAACCATTGAAAATCCGGGAAGGAAAACATGAGCAAGATACTTGAAGCGACCAACCTGGCCGTGTTCTGCGACTTCGAAAATGTGGCCCTCGGGGTGCGGGATGCCCGCTTTGCCCAGTTCGACATCAGCAAGGTGCTCGAGCGGTTGCTGCTCAAGGGCAGCATCGTGGTCAAGAAAGCTTACTGCGACTGGGAACGGTACAAGGAGTTCAAAGCGGCCATGCACGAAGCGGCCTTCGAACTCATCGAGATCCCCCATGTGCGCCAGTCGGGCAAGAATTCCGCCGACATCCGCATGGTGGTCGATGCCCTGGACCTGTGCTACACCAAATCACACGTGGATACCTTCGTGGTTGTCAGCGGGGATTCGGACTTCTCACCATTGGTCAGCAAACTTCGCGAGAACAACAAGAACGTTATCGGCGTGGGTGTGAAAAATTCCAGTTCGGATCTGTTGATCGCCAATTGCGACGAATTCATTTATTACGATGACCTGGTCCGCAAGAAGAAAAAGGCCAAAAAACCGGCCCGCAAGCCGCCTGTCAAGGGGCCTAAAACACTTGCTCCCGAGGCCACTCCCATAGAGGATGCAGAAACGCGGATCCAAGCTGCGCTGGATTTGGTGATGGAGACCCTGGAGGCTCTGGCCGAAGAGCGCGGGTCGGAAGATAAAATATGGGGGTCCATGGTCAAGCAGACACTCAAGCGCCGCCGCCCGGGATTCAACGAGTCTTACTACGGGTTCCGTTCATTCAAACGCCTGCTGGACGAAGCCGCCAGCCGCGGACTCATGGAACTGGAATCGGACGAAAAGTCCGGTGGGTACATCATCCGCAGCTTCCATTCGGAGGAGTGACCATCGTTCAATCTAACCCACTGGGCTGGCCCATGCGCAAAGGCCCGCCCCTGGCCGTGGTCCACAGCAGGCAGTCGCAGCCGGAATCGGGAACGGTAAAGATGTCCAGGCCGTGATCAAAGGTTTGGACCATGATCTCCAGTTGACCATCACCGTCCAGATCGGCAATGGTCGGTGCCTCCGGGGCGCCGTTGCCGTTCCCGTTATGTCCCGGATCAGGCAGGGCGATGTTATGAAGTGGCGTGCCGTCGGCTCCCAGGATGATCAAATGGCCTGAATCGCTGACATCGGGATCGCCGTAGGTGGAGAAGACAATCTCCGGTGAACCGTCCTGGTTCAGGTCTTCCAGCATTGGCTCCGAGGCATACATGATGGCCTTGCCGTTAGTGTAGTTGAACCGCCAGAGCATGTCCGCATCAGCTGAAAAGCAGGTCATGAATCCGTCGTTGAGTGAAACGACGATCTCTTTGCGGGCATCGCCCTGGATGTCCGCAATGGCGGCGGCCGGAACGCCGCCCGGCGGATACCACCCCGCCACTTCAACGGGAAAATCACCCTGGGGCAGCACCTCCCATCCTGGCTTGTGCATTCTGTGTGCAACTATTTGAGCCTGATCAATCCGTTAAAGAAGTGAAAAAGAAAAGTACCAAGGGTTTCGTAAGGCGCATTGCACAGGGTCCTGTTGCCTGGCTCACAGACATGTTCACCTTGACGGACTTTCTTTTCCTGCCCATATTTGAATTGTTGTGCCGACTATTGCCAAGGATGCCGACCGATGCAAATGCTTCCCCAGCCGTTCGATGATGATATGAAAGCGGAGCTTGAAACCCTCCGCCAGTCGGTCCACCGATTAGCCACTGATGCACAGAGACCAGCCCCGTTCCGGCAGATGGCACTCGTGGCGCAGGCGGATCGTATCTTACAACGACTGGTATCCTGGTTGCTGGATGATGAGCAGACGCAGGTGATGGCCGCCCACCCATGTCAGACTTTTTTTCTGCATGCCGCCGCCTTTCTTTGCGACATCGGGCTGATGGACGGCAGCGGTGCGTCCGCCGACAGCAGCATTGCGCGACGCTCCCACGACTGGATTCAAGGGAACTGGCAGGCCCTTGGGATCAAGGATGCTCGCCGCGCCGGGATCATGGCCCTGATATGCCTGCAGATGCAGGACGCAAGCGACCTTGATCCAGCGCCTGTCGGTTCCGTGCCCACGCACTATGCCGGCACCCTGATCAACACGAAGTTGATTGCCGCCGCTATCCAACTATCCAGAGCCCTGGAGCTGAAATCACCTGCCACCTTCCTGGCAATTGTCGCCCATTTGCGCGGTAATCCGAACGGCTCATCGGCGAACTGGATGGATGCATTCGATGTCGACGGCGTCGGGCCGCACCCCTACCTTTCGGCCACCATCCGCGTAAAAATCAGTTGCCGCGACCCAGAACTCCACCGGGCCCTGAAACACCACGAACGCGCCGTTCAGGAGCAGCTCAACGACATCAACCAGCGGACCCGTCCCCGATTTCTGTTTGCCGACCTGATCTATGAAATCGAACCGGCGGGTTATCAACCGGTGGACCTGAAGTATACCGTTGACACCTCCGCCGCCCTGCACCTGTTCATGGGCAACCGACTTTATTCGGACAAACGCGTCTTTCTGCGCGAACTCATACAGAATGCGGTGGACGCCTGCAGCATGCGCAAACTGGCCGACAAGGCCTATGTGCCAGTCATTTCCATTGCCTTCAACGACGACATCAGCCGTATCACGGTCCGCGACAACGGCATCGGCATGGACCGGCAATGGCTGGAAAAATACTTTCTCTCCATCGGCATCTCCTTTTATCAGTCCGATGAGGTCAAAACAGTCAATGAGGATCCGCGCATCGATATCGGCTTCATCAGCCAGTTCGGGATCGGTTTTCTGTCCAGTTTCCTGGTGGCGGAAAAAATAGTCATCAAGACCCGCAAGGGCGCCTCGCCGGGGCTGCTGATTACAATCACCAGCCTGAAGGATTATTTCGACGTGCGGCCCTTAGGCGATGATGCGCACGCCGGGACGGAGGTGACCCTTCACCTGAAACCGTCCAGGTTCAACTACAGTCGACGCATGGAATTCGTTGGCTATTTGAAGACCAACATCCGTTTCCTTCAGATTCCGGTCAGGCTTACCGACGAGCGGGGACATACCACCATCATCGGTAACGAGCCCATATCCTATGCCGCTGTCCAGAACGCTGACTCTGACTTTGTCGCCCCGGTGACCTTTGACGACGCCGAGGGCTTCATCTACCTGGGCGCTAAAGTGAACGATTCCCGTATCTTTGCACTGGAAACGGCAACCGGCGGTGTATCCGTCTTTCAGGACGGCATCTTTGTGACCCAGGACGATCTGCTGCTGCCCGAGGGCGCCCGCCAGCATGTGGTGGGCCGGATCAATCTCAAAGGCCGCGACAAGTGCGAGCTGAGCATGGACCGCAACCGGATTTTCTGGACCGGCGAACGCAAAAAACTGATCCGGCAACAGATCCGTTTGGCGCTGGTGGACATCGCCAACCGTCTGATGAAGGCCCTGGATACCCAAGGTGCATCCGTGAACACCAGAAACAGTTTCATCAACCAACTGGCCATCTTCTTCGATTTCAGCGAAGTCGACGACGTGGTGTATGACGGTTTGTGCCAATCTTTGCGAAAAGTGGTGGACAAGCGCTTCAGGGATTTTGTGCGCATTCATTTTCCCCATGCACGTTCGGTCGGCAGAATCCCAGAGGCCGACGGCTATAACGAACAGTGGCAACAGCGGATATTGGCCTCCTTTGCCTCGACCCATTGAGGCCGTTCGTCTGCGCGTGTCATGAACCTGCCCGCAACATGTGAGGGCTTCACAGGCAGGCCGCGGCTATCCGGCAAACATGATTATTCCGATCCCGAATGCCGATGGTGTCGCCGAAAACTTAATCCGAAAAGGAATACGGCTCTGAAACACATGACCATGACACTGGCGGGAGCCATGCTGCTGTCCCTGTTTGGATGCCAGTCCATGCCACCGATCCACACCGTGGCCCAGGTCGACCTGGAGCGGTTCATGGGCGATTGGTACGTGATTGCCAACATCCCCACATTTATTGAAAAAGATGCCTATAACGCGGTGGAATCCTACCGCCTGGCCGAAGACGGCTCTATCCCAACCACCTTCACCTTCAACAAGGGCGGCTATGACGGCCCGCTCAAAACTTATACACCACGGGCTGTCGTGCGCGACACCGCATCCAACGCGGTCTGGGACATGCAGTTCGTCTGGCCCTTCAAATCCGAATACCGCATCATCCTCTTGACCACAGACTATTCCCAAACGGTGGTGGGCCGGACCAAAAGGGATTATGTCTGGATCATGGCCCGCACGCCGTCGCTTCTTGAAGGGGATTACCGCAAGATTCTTCAGTTTTTGGAGCAGGAGGGGTATGACATCGGCAAGGTGAAAAAAGTGCCACAAAAGCCGGGCGGTTGACCGTCGTTCCATTGTCACGGCTGTATTTAGCCGATCGGTGACCCGCCCAGTTTGTGTTTAACCAAGACAATCCAAGGAGGATAACGCATGCCGAAAATAGTTCGATTTCATGAAACTGGGGAGGCGGATGTGCTCAGGCTCGAGGAGTTGCCGGATTCGCAGCCCGGCAAAGGTGAAGTGCGTCTGAAGGTGGCGGCCATCGGCCTTAACCGGGCCGAGGTGATGTTCCGCCAGGGCGTGTATCTGGAGAGCCCTGAACTGCCCTCTCGTCTCGGCTACGAGGCTGCCGGAACGGTGGACGCGGTGGGCCCCGGTGTTGACGGCATTCAGATTGGCGATCGCGTCAGCACGATACCCTCTTTTTCCATGACCCAATACGGGGTTTATGGCCAAAGTGCCATCGTGCCGGCCCATTCGGTTGCCCGCTACCCTGACAGCCTATCTGCCGTTGAAGGCGCCGCTATCTGGATGCAGTACATGACCGCTTACGGCGCCTTGATCGAATATGGTCGGCTGCAGAAAGATGCGTCGGTTTTGATCACCGCCGGCAGCAGCAGCGTTGGCCTGGCGGCCATCCAGATCGTCAAATCAGTGGGCGCGTTGGCCGTGGCGACCACGCGGGGTGCGGACAAAAAACAGTTTCTCCTGGACGCCGGTGCCGATCACGTGATCGTGACCGATGAGGCGGATCTGGCCGCACAGACCCTGGCGATCACCGGCGGCAAGGGGGCCGACATCATCTTTGACCCGGTGGCCGGCCCGTTTCTGGAAAAGCTGGCCCAGGCCGCGGCGCCCGGTGCCACGATTTTCGAATATGGGGCCCTGTCCCCGGCGCCAACCCCGTTTCCCCTGTTCGATGCCCTCGGCAAAGGCCTGACCATTCGCGGGTATACCCTGTTTGAGATCGTCAAGCAGCCCGCGTGCATGGCCCGCGGCAAACAGTTTGTCTATGACGGCCTGGCATCCGGTGCCCTCAAGCCGGTCATCGCCCGCACATTTGCCCTGGACGCCATCGTCGAGGCCCACCGCTTTATGGAGTCCAACCGGCAGAAGGGCAAAATCGTGGTGACGGTATAAGGGCCAAAAAAACGACTTGTTCCTTCTTGCCTGTGCTTTCCTTCGGCTTCATCCTTGCGCCGATGACCACAACCAATTCATATGCGGCCATCGTCTCGCCTCCGGTTTGCTGCGTTAAGCCATTGACGCCGGCCGCACACGGCTCATATAATGGTGATACCCATCCCATCCGTACGTTCCGGCGACCATACCCTTTCCCGCTCACGTCCGGGAGCCCACCGAATGCATGGCGTGAACGGATCGTTTCCTGGCGGTAAATCGGCTGTCGAGGAAGCAAACCCAACCCGAACAAGGGGGCCTGACCGATGACTAAATCCATGCGTATCATGACCGAAAGCCCGCTGAACGCCGAAACGCCGGCAGTGCGCCTGCGTTCCTGGATTACACCCAATGCGGTTTTTTTCGACCGCAACCAGGGAAAGATACCGGAAGTACCGGTTGCATTGGACAAGTGGGTATTGATGGTCGATGGGATGGTCAAGAGAAAGCTTGGTCTGCACCTGGACCAGATCCAACGCCTCCCCAAAGCCATCGTTGCCAATACCCTGGAGTGCTCGGGAAACAGTCGGTCCCTGCTCGAGAAAAAAGCGCCTGGCAACCCGTGGACCATCGGCGGCGTCGGCAATGCGGTCTGGGGCGGTGTCTGGCTAAGGGACCTGCTGAACGACGCGGGTCTGGCGGACCGGGCCGCCCATGTCGCTTTCGAAGGAATGGACACCCCCCTCGGCAAAGCCCAGATTAAATTCGTGCGCAGCATCCCCATCGAAAAGGCGATGTCATCCACCCTGCTGGCTTATGAAATGAATGGGGACCCCCTGCCCTTAAAGCACGGCTACCCGTTGCGGGCACTGGCTTTGGGATGGACCGGGGCCAACTGCGTGAAGTGGCTCAATCGCATTACGGTGCTGGAAAAGCCATTCGAAGGGTTCTTCATGGACCAGGTCTACCGTGTTTTTCAAAAAGGTGAGAAACCCGATACTGGTGATGCGGTCACCGCCATCGCCCTGAAATCCATTATCACCCAGCCCTTGACCGGTGAGCACCTGGAGAAGGGAGCGATTGTTGTGCTTGGCGCCGCCTATGCCGGCGAAGGGCACGTGGCAACCGTCGAGGTGTCCGTCGATGACGGTGCCACCTGGCAGGCGGCCGAATTTATCGGTCCGGATGAGCCCTTTGCCTGGCGGCAATGGCAGTATGTCTGGCCTGCAAGCCAGGCCGGTGAACACACGATCAAAGCACGGGCTACGGACGGCCAGGGCAGGCGGCAGCCGGAAACTGCCCGATGGAATTTTCTTGGCTACGGTAATAATGGCATCGATGAACACGCCGTGAGGGTCACCGTCGAGTAAACGCAAAGGTTTGATCTCCGGATCTGACCTGGAAGGCTGCAACCGCAAGGCAAATGGGCGCCTCTACAGGTGTTTGCGCCGGATCATGCGCCGGATGGTGTATTCCATGACCGGCTCCTCATCCTGATTGTTGACACGTTGGAAAAAAGAGACGATTCCCCGATCCGGTTTTTTGGTCTGCCGCTTGTCCACCACCTCGATGTCGACGCCGATGGTCTCGTCGATAAACACCGGTCTGATCACCTTGAGTTCGACGCCCAGAAACGCCAAACCCGTGCCATGCAGGATTCCGGACAGGAGTGTCAGACCTTCGGAGATCGAGAATGTCAGTGCTCCGGGAACGATGGGCCTTTCGTAGGGTGTTTCATGCGCGACGTATGCCCGGTCCATGAAAAGGGGCTCGAAAAATCCGAAAGCGGTAGTAAAGCTGATATGGTCCGCTTCGGTAATCGTACGACGGTCCGTGGCGTATTTCCGTCCGGCCGAGAAATCCTCGAAATATAGTCCACGACAGTTCATGGAAAGCCCTTTTCTGAACCGCGATAGCGAGCGCATTCCCCGTCGTTTGCGTTGGGGTTAGCGAGCGAACTGGAAATCGGCTTTCAGCCCATACGGGCAATATTCAATCGGCACGCAAAGGGGGTTCATCGTATTGCTTAGCTATTGACGATCATAATTCCACTTCCGCTTCAGCATATCCGTAAGGGTCTTTTTCCCCGCATCCGTCAGCCCAAGATCGTCGATCTCACGCGCCAGCTGATCGCTGTTGCCGTGCCCGCTCGCGTATCCGTTTAGGCGCGCCACGGCGGTGGAGTCCACGAAATTACGGTGAAGCGGATAGATGCGCGACATTTCGGCGTTCAGGTCGTAATGCTGCTTGATAATATACTTCTGATGGTAATCTTCGGCCATGGTAAATGTGCGCAGTGGAGCCACCTCGGTTTTGACCCGTTGGCCGAGCTTTTTCTCCACATCCGCCTTGGACTCTGTGGCCGCCTGCCGCTGCCGGTCGTCGTGGAAGAACACGGCATTCATGTACTGCCGGGACCACGACCGCCCGGTGGGCTTGTGGCCCTGCCAGAATATGTCCAGCAGCTCCTTGTAGGTGATGCGCTGCGGATCGTAATCCACCTGCACGGTTTCGGTGTGGTCACCGATATGGCCGTAGTCCGGATTGTCCTGCCTGCCGCCGGCGTAACCCACGCGTGTGCGAATCACACCATCTATGATCCCGAACCGGGATTCGATTCCCCAGAATCACCCCAGTCCGAAGGACGCGGTTTCGAAAATTGACGGCGCCGCCGCATCGATGGGCGGGATTGCCAGTGAATCAGTTTCGGTTTTCAATGCCAGGTTCATGGTCGCCTCCGTTGTCTTCGAATCTTGACCTGCCTGTGAGTCCATCGTTGGGGAGCAGGCCAACAGCAACGACAGTATACCTACCAACAATAAACACCCTTTGCCGGTTGTGCAGCATCTTTTTTTCATCGTGCGGCGCCTCTCTTTCCCATTATCCGTTTTTACCCGTGAAAGGTTGAGAACAGGCCGTCTATCACCTGTACGACCAAACCATAACCACGAATGGACGGCCTTGCTGTAAAGATTCGATAAAGATTGCCGGGCCAGGATTGAAATTGCAGGGCGTCCGCAGGCGATCGAAAAGCGCTTACACGCTTTGCCCAGTCGACTGAAGGGTTTTTATTTGGCGGACGATGGAGTATGGTCCGAACCACTTTTTTCATGCAACAGTCGATTTGAAATGACAGCAACACCTTAACCGGAGGCGGTAATGAAAAAGCAGGTTGATCCATTCATGCACAGCGCCGAGC
>NZ_JASJGN010000446.1:0-3815 GCF_033791525.1 Desulfosarcina sp. | reverse complement strand
CATGGTGGGCGGCAACTACGTCAACCGTTTCAGCATCGCCGGGCGCAGCTACAAGGTGGTGCCGCAGATCAGCCGCACGGACCGTCTGAACCCGGATCAGCTGCGCAGCATCTATGTAACCGGCCCATCCAATCAGCTGGTGCCCCTGAGCACCATCGCCACCATCCGCAATTCCACCGTGCCGCGATCCCTGAACCGGTTCCAGCAGCTCAACGCCGTCACCATCAGCGGGGTGGCCGTGCGGCCCCTGGACGAAGCCCTGCGTTACCTGGAGGACGAGGCCGCCAAGATCCTGCCCAAAGGCTACATCCTGGACTACACGGGTGAGTCGCGCCAGCTGCGCACCGAGGGCAATACCTTCATCCAGGCCTTCGGGCTGGCGGTGGTGCTGATTTTTCTCGTTCTGGCGGCCCAGTTCAACAGCTTCCGGGACCCCTTCGTGATCCTGGCCGGCTCGGTGCCCCTGGCCATGTTCGGGGCTCTGGTCTTTACCTGTCTCAAAATGCCCGATCCTAACGTGCCTTTCTGGACCCAGGGGTGGACCACCACCATGAATATTTACAGCCAAGTGGGACTGGTCACCCTGGTGGGGCTGGTGTCCAAAAACGGCATTCTCATCGTGGAGTTCGCCAACAGCCTGCAGCGGCAGGGGCGGGCCAAGCGGGAAGCCGTGCGCACCGCCGCCATGACCCGCCTGCGCCCGATCCTGATGACCACCGGCGCCACCATCGCCGGACATTTCCCCCTGACCCTGGTGACCGGTGCCGGCGCCCAAGCCAGAAATTCCATCGGCCTTGTGCTGGTGGGTGGCATGGCCATCGGGACCCTGTTCACCCTGTTCGTGGTGCCGTCCATCTATATGCTGGTGGCCCGCGATCACTCCAGGGATGCAGAAGCGTTGATCGGTTCACGGAAAGAAGCATCCTGAACGGGATGCCTGCCTATTCCGGTTTAATTTTAAATTCCTGGAGTAGAAAATGAATCTATTACTGGCGGCCTCGGGAGTGGTCCTTTTGGTGCTGGGCTGGAAACTGTTCTGGTTGTTCGTCGGCGTGTTGGGTTTCGCGGCCGGCCTTCAGGCGGCCCAACTGGTTTTTGGGCCTCAGCCCTTCTGGGTGCTCTGGGCCGCGGGGCTGGTGTGCGGGATCATCGGCGCAATCCTGGCGCTGTTTTTCCAGAAACTGGCCATCGGTATCGGAGGGTTCGTGGCCGGCAGCATCATTGCCCTCCACCTGACGCTGATGATGGGGTACGATCCCGGCGCACTGGTGGCCCTTATCGGGGGCGTCGTCGGCGTGGTGGCCCTCTATCTGCTTTTCGACTGGGCCCTGATCATTCTCTCGTCGGTGGCAGGGGCCACCTTTATCATCGAGGCACTCGGCCGCCATTCCCCCTATGCATCGGTGCTGTCTGCGGTTCTTGTTGCCGCCGGGATCATCTTCCAGGCCAGGCTGCTGATCGTTTCCCGAAAGGGGGATCATTAACCCTGTAATTAAAAAATGCCAGGGGCGGGTTCAACTTGAAATTTTTCTTAATTTTCATGGCATGTCCTTTGCTGTATTTTATCAGTATGGAAAGCACCTGAATTTCACCCAACAATAAGTAGCCCAAGCATGTTTAAAAAAATCCTCTATCCGACCGATTTTTCCGATGTGGCGGCCAAAGCACTGGATTACATCAAACAACTCAAAGAAGCCGGAGCCCAGGAGGTGACCATCCTGCACGTCATCAACCAGCGCATTATCGATGGGCTGCGGCGACATGCGATGCTGGACAAAGATATCCTCCAGTGGCAGAAGAAGGCTGAGGAGATTGCTCAGGAATCGCTGGCGGAAATGAGTAAAGAATTGGAGTCATTAGGCTTTACGGTGAAGACCGTCGTCAAAATCGGTTTCCCA
This sequence comes from Desulfosarcina sp., assembly GCF_033791525.1. Lineage (GTDB taxonomy): Bacteria > Desulfobacterota > Desulfobacteria > Desulfobacterales > Desulfosarcinaceae > Desulfosarcina. The sequence goes on along the minus strand of NZ_JASJGN010000446.1, from coordinate 1,917 downwards.
TGGCGCGAAATTCTCGAGGTTGAACAAAAGGAGGCACCGTCCATTCTGGTTATCGGATCGCATGGGCGGTCCAACCTTGGAGAGGCGTTCCTGGGGTCCGTTTCAGACCGGGTGATCCGCAAATGCAAAGGGCCGGTCATGGTCATTAAAAGGGATTCTGAGGATTGAGATAAAACGGACCGCACACACCGATCGACAAAACTGAGGTATGAACCATGCAAAAAGTATCCATAATCGTTTTGGGTATCCTGTTGATCTCCCCCTTGTGAATTTCATCTTTGGGTATTATTTTTTTTCGCATGGAACCATCTTGGCGACGACCAGCGCCTAAACAGCGGACTGACATCGGGCCGCGGTGTGGGTTGTCGCCTCGTCCCCTACACCTGAAAAGGAACCTCTTATGGCCGTCTTCAATCTGAGTCAATGCAGACCGATCTGCCGTCGGGTTTTTGCACTGATTCTGGCGGTGGTGATCGTGTCGGCTTGTGCCCAAGTGCCCATCACCCGTCGTTCAGGCCTGCATCTGGTGCCCAACGCCGAATTGGCCACCATGAGCCTTGAGCAATACCGAGCGGTCCTCGGGAAAAGTCAGCTTTCCACAAATGCCCGTCAGGTAGCCATGGTGCGCCAGGTGGGTACGCGCATCGCCAACGCCGCGGAAGCATTGTTGAAAGAAACCGGCGCAGGGGACGCCATCGCCAATTACCATTGGGAATTCAATCTGATCCAGGACGACAAGACCGTCAATGCTTGGGTCATGCCCGGCGGCAAGGCTGCGGTCTATACCGGCATCCTGCCATATACCCGGGATGAAACCGGACTGGCGGTGGTCCTGGGGCATGAGGTGGCGCACGCCTTGGCAGGCCACGGGAACGAACGTCTAAGCCAGGGCCTGCTGACCCAGCTCGGCGGAACGGCTCTGTCGGTGGCCCTTCAAAGTCAACCCCAGCTGACCCAAACGCTGTTCATGGAAGCTTTTGGTGTGGGTACCAGCGTTGGGTTCCTGTTGCCATACAGCCGACTGCACGAGAGTGAAGCCGACCGCATCGGCCTGACGCTCATGGCGCGGGCAGGATATGACCCGCGCGAGGCGATTCCTTTCTGGCAACGCATGCAGGCGCAGAAACAATCCCGGCCGCCGGAGTTTCTTTCAACCCATCCGGCGCCAGAAACCCGCATCAGGAACATCCAGTCCTACCTGGCCGAGGCGCTGCCCTATTACCAGAAGTCCAACTGATAAACGGTCAAGAAGGGTATGCAGATCACCTTGAAGCCTGTTTGACCGGTAATGTCGACACTCCCATCACCAGTGGTGAAACCAGTGGGTGATTTAAACCAGACATCCGATTCAAAGCGAAACGGATTTTTTGATCGTATCGATCAGTTTTTCAATATCACATGGTTTTGAGAGATATTCGAATGCCCCGTATTTCATTCCTTCATGTGCCGCTTCCTCCGATTCATGGCCGGAGAGTATGATGACTTCCATTTTCGCATACATCTTCTTGAATATCTTCAGCACTTCCAATCCGTCCATATCCTCCATTTTTAAATCTAAAACAGCCACATCAAAATCTACCCGGCGAAGCGCCTGAATGGCTTCTGATCCGCTGAACGTTGTGGTGACGTCGATGTTGCGTCTGCCCAATCGTTTTGAAAGCACACTGACGAAGCTTTTTTCATCATCTACGAGAAGAAGTTTGATCTTTCTCTTTTCGATGTAGTTGCTTTTGTTCTTGATCAACTCCGGACCCGTTGCTGTCGATAGCGGAAGTTCCGCAGTCTCGGCGATCATCGGACTTTCCAGTGGAAACCGGATCTCGAAGTGGGTCCCCTCGTCGAGGATGCTGTGTACATCAATTTCACCGCCCATTTTGTTAATGATTCCGAAACAGATGGACAACCCCAGTCCGCTTC
>NZ_JASJGN010000445.1:0-9948 GCF_033791525.1 Desulfosarcina sp. | reverse complement strand
GGGCGGAAGCTAAAAAATGGTTTTCCCAACTCCATGATCTTAAGGACATTATTAAATTTGCCATCGAAGCGGAAAAAAGCAGTGTTCTTTTTTTCATGGATATCTTATCTCACGACGCTTTTGTTTATAGTCAAGAGATTCTTAAAAATATCATAAGAGCGGAGAAATCTTATATTGTCTCTTTAAGCAGCATGTTAAAAGCGATGAAATAGGAGTTTATCTACAAAATTAAGTTGAGTGTGACCGCGTCTGTCACACCCATGCTTTAAGGTCCTGAAACACCCAAAACAGATGGTCTAACGAACATCAATCATTTGCGATGGACCAGTTGGTTCCGAAACTTGTGGGTTGTAACGAGGTTAGTAAACCAGGGCATAGAATTGGATGCCAACGCTATAGATAGAAGGATCTGTATCTGACACTTCATGGCACCATTTCACCTCTCCCAGAGTTATGGAACGTAAACCCTTACAGAGGCCTGTACATGGGCCGTGGGGATGGAAATCTTTTACCCTGATATTGAGTGTCTCGCCAGGATGAAAGGAAGACTTGGATTCAAAACACTTCTCCTCTTCACAATGATTAAGCAACTGCGCACTCAAGCTATTCCTTTTGCTGACATGTGAAATCTCAATTAGTACGGGATAACGTCTTCGTATATATGTTCTTTTTTTCTCGCGGCCCTTTATAAGATCTCCTGGATAGTGCTATGGTGACACCATCATATTCATTGTGTTTTTGACCGCCGTTTAGATAATAGTTCCGTGGTATGATTCTTAAGGCAAGCAGGTCTCTAAATTAGTTATGCGCTCGATGTTCCCTTCATCTGAAAGAGTTGTCTTTCGCAAATATTCGTACGTTCTGTAATTATTGATAAATATTCTTATACCTGCCAAGCTAAAAATATGATGAAAATGCTTCGAAATCTTGTTTGGTTCATATGGTCGACGATCAAAAGCACCTCCAATCTCGCTGTCGAGAACCTTGCGCTTCGCCAACAATTGGCCGTAATGAAACGGACAAACAAGGGGCCGAAAATTCGAATAACGGATCGGCTCTTCTGGGTTTTGCTTTCCCGAATTTGGATTCCCTGGCGCGAATCTCTTGTCATTGTAAAGCCGGATACTGTTGTTCGCTGGCACCAAAAGGGTTTTAAACTTTTTTGGAAATTCAAATCCAAAGGTCCGGGAAGACGCCGCGTCGGTTGTGAAATACGTAATCTTGTCCGAAAAATGGCAATAGCCAATCCGATCTGGGGTGCGCCCAGGATTCATGGGGAATTGCTCAGCCTGGGTTTCGAGGTTTCCGAACGAACCGTTTCCAACCTGATGCCCCGGAGCCTGCCGAATGAGAAGCCGTCTCAGACTTGGCGAACTTTCCTGAAAAATCATGCGAACAAGTGTTCGATTGATTTTTTTACTGTTCCGACAGCTACCTTCAACATTCTGTTCGTTCTAGTGGTCCTCAGCCACAGCCGTCGCAAAGTCGTACATTTCAATGTGACCTCAAATCCGATTGCCGAGTGGACAGCTCAACAGGTCGTGGAAGCCTTTCCCTGGAACTCGGCACCAAAATATTTGATGCGAGATCGGGATTCGATCTATGGCGAATTCTTTCGCAATCGACTGAAAAACATGGGTATCAAAGAAGTGATCTCGGCCCCGCAAAGCCCTTGGCAAAAACCCGTTTGCGGAACGGGTGATCGGCTCGATCAGGCGAGAATGTACAGACCATGTCATCGTATTGAACGAAGATCACCTGAAAAACGTTCTTTGTTCGCATTTCGAATATTATCATAATGACAGAACACATTTAAGTCTTGAAAAAGATACACTCAATGGACGGCCGATACAGCGCAGGCCTGTCGGCAAATGCAAGATGATCGATTTACCGCGGATCGGTGGGCTACATCACCGCTACGAGTGGCAAAAGGCGGCCTGAAAATTCAAATCGTTTTGATACTAAAAACCTCGGACGATCTTTGCGGATCTGTGCCCAGAATCGATCTCAACCAAAAATTTTACCTTGAAATCGTCTGTTTCAAATGAACCTGACTCCGGATAATGGCATTCAATCTTTGCATAGGGGATGATGTATTTCGAAGAATTTCCCACGGATATTTTTTTGCGAAGGACAGGTCATCAGCGCGTCTATGATGGTGATTTAGGTGATGTTCTGATCCACTGGAAGGGAACTTTTAAAAGGGGCATATATGGTATCACCACTTTTGAAAATGTCTCAAAAGTAGGGATGTATTGGAGATATCCAATAAATCCGCCATCACTTTTTGGCTGTGATAGCAAAATGAAAGTCAATTAATCATCGGAAACCGCCAACCACCAGATGTAGTATTTGAGCTTCCTAATTTTTTGTACACCTTAGGGTACACCCTAATAGCAGTAAATGTGGATATGTTGTTTCCTATTTTTAGCTATTCTGCAAGATCATTTAAGCCCAGGTCGTTCACCCCCCAAAAATGCATCATTTCAAGGATCGGGTACGCACTGTTACCCAGATCAGTCAGCGTGTATTCCACGCGGGGTGGGACTTCTGGATAAACGGTCCTGAACAGCAAACCGTCCCGCTCCAGCTCTTTGAGTTGCTGGGTCAGCATCTTCTGGCTAACGCCGGGGACGATCCGCTCCAACTCCTTGTACCGCTTGGTCCCATCATGAAGATGCCACAGCATAAGGCATTTCCACTTGCCGCTGAGCACATCCATAGCGACTTCCACCGGGCAGCGATATTCCCTGCCGTTCCATTCGATCATTTCAGCTCCTACTCCAATAAAAAATTACCCTGTTGGTCCACGCCTGCCGGCAATACAAACAAATCGGTATGTGTCGAACCAAAAAGTGCCTTCTTGTACCATTATTTATAAGCATTACTGTATCAGTGTATCCAAGAGCAGCATCAAACCATTTTTTAAGGAGCAAAACAATGACATACCCAAGAACCTTTTCACATATAGGATTGTCTGTGACAAACCTTGAGCAAGCCGTTGATTTTTACACCAACGTCTTTGGATGGTATGTGATCATGCCACCCACTGAAATCGTTGCTGACGACTCTGCCATAGGTGTGATGTGCAACGACGTCTTTGGTGAAGGCTGGAGCAGTTTTCGTATCGCGCACATGTCCACAGGTGACAAGATCGGTGTCGAAGTCTTCGAATTCAAAAACGCTGAGCAACGGGAAAACAACTTTGAATACTGGAAAACCGGCGTCTTTCACTTTTGCGTTCAAGATCCGGACGTCGAGGGTTTAGCTGCCAAGATGGTGGAAAACGGAGGCAAGCAGCGAATGCCCGTACGTGAATACTACCCAGGTGAAAAGCCCTACCGCATGGTTTATTGCGAAGATCCTTTCGGAAACCTCATTGAAATATACTCTCACAGTTACGAGTTGACCTACTCCGCAGGAGCATATCAGGATAAGCTCGAAGCAGCATAATGAAAAGGCCCACAGCAGCATGTGAGCCTTTTCACCTCAGGTATTAGGATAAAGATACTTTGGAAGGATCTCGTTTTCTAATTCTCAGGCCAGAATATCGCCTACGCCGGTCAAGATATAGTTAGGTCGATAGGCGAATTTGTGCAGATCTTCTTTGGCGGTCACACCACTGAGAACCAACACAGTCTCGATATCCGCTTCAATGCCGGCGATGATGTCCGTGTCCATCCGGTCACCGATGATGGCGGTCTCCTCCAGGCGGCAATCAAGCCTTTTTAGTGCGTGGCGCATCATAAGCGGATTGGGTTTTCCTACGAAATAGGCCTTGCAGCCGGTGGCAAGTTCGATGGGGGCGATGAGGGCGCCTGTGGCAGGGACGATTCCTTCTTCCACAGGTCCGGTGAGATCGGGGTTGGTGCCGACCAGCTTAGCACCTGCACGCACCAGCTTGACGGCACGTTCAAGCTTTCCATAGGAATAAGACCGCGTCTCGCCCACTACTACATAGTCCGGGTTGATATCGTTCATGGAAAATCCGGCTTCGTACAGGGCATTTGTGAGCCCGGTCTCTCCGATAACATATGCGCTGCCGTCAGGATGCTGGGTCGCCAGAAAACTGGCCGTGGCCAAGGCACTGGTATAAAAGTGGGAGGCATCCACATCGATTCCGAGACGGTCAAGTTTCTGTTGCAATTCACGAGGCGACCGTTCGCTGCTGTTGGTCAGAAACAGGAACTGTTTATTTTCGTCTTTGAGCCAGTCCAAAAATTCCTTCACACCCGTCAACAGGTGATTGCCGTGGTAAATCACGCCGTCCATGTCGCAGATAAAAGCGTGTTTCTCCTGTAACTTCTCCATCGTGTTTTTCCTTTATAATTTTACGGCAAGCCATCCGACGAAAAGTACTATGAGCCAAGCACCAACAAAAAGCCATAGGAAACTTTTCCATTGGTTTCCAAAATAGCGTTTTGATGATTGAATTACCCACGTCCAATTCAACCAAATGTGAAAAAATAAAAGAAATAACAAGAAAACCGAAAGATAAAGGTGAAGGTCGCCCCATTCATAGCGATGAAGTCCAAGGAAAAAATTTCCCGATTGATGAACGCTTCCTTTGGGAATTATGAAACCAAGAAGAAGACCGATGATGGCGATGGTTCAGATGTCAATAAAAAGGGTAACATCAATCAAATATTTCAAAGCATTTTTCTTTAAAACATTCTCCCTAAAAAATATATCCTGAACAGGTATTGCTTACAGGTATAGTTTGACCAGCAGCTTGACCGCGACGCCCAGCAGCACCACGGCAACAATCTGCTTGATCCACTTGGACTTCATTTTGTCTTTCATGGTCCTGGCGCCGATTTGGCCGCCGCTCGAATATTATTCGGTGGTAAGACTGTTAAGGCAAGCAGGCTAATGAATTGGTATTGCTTTTGATTTTCCTTTTATTTGAAATGAGTACCTCAATAGAAACGATATTGTCAAAAGCTTTAGTTATGTTACCATGAAATCCAACAGGAAATGATACCCTAACCTTCTTGTTCCATTGGTCCGATTGGGATCTTATGCAGTCTGCACGCCCCAAATTATATGCTCCTACAAGTACGTAATGGCTATCCTAAAAAAACGCATCCCACCGATTCGTGTGGTATCTTGCCTTATGTCGCGAGTGATCCTTTCCTATTGAAATTGTTAGCTTTTTAAAGAGTGGCCAGCTAAATCGATATTCAAGGCCATATCAATTAGTTGCGCGGATAGTTACAATTATGTGGCAACAGCTTACAACATAATTGCAGACCTGCTGGACACCCCTGTTGTTGAACCTTAAATCAGTTTCATGACCTTGTAAGGCCCATTATTAAGGCCTTCAATTTTTCTATCAACCGAGTGATCGAACTGCATGAGAATTACTTCTCTTTTAGCTCAAAGGCCGCTAAATATAGCTTTTCAAACAACATACGATAAAGGATTTCTGTATTCTTCCTTTATCCCACAATAGGAATTATAGCATGCAACCCATTGAGTTAAAAAGGAATTAAAAGAAAAATATAGATTTTCCTATTTTTAAAGCGAATGAAGGAATGAAATGAACTATATTCTCGCAACATAATTAAACTCACAACACAACTTGCCACTGTCTGGAACAAAGTCCAACCAAAGGCACCTCCATATATAGTAGCAAGGCGGCTTACCGTGCAGTTACCATAAAACAACATATCCTTATCATATTCAGTTTGATCATACGCACGATTACGATTCTCATGAACCGATAAATCAGGCTGACAAAACCGTTTCGAGTGGACCGCGATAGCGAGCGTATTCCCCGCCGCTTGTCGGAGCGAAGCAGAGATACCGAGTATCGGTGCGGCGGGGTTAGCGAGCGAACTGGAAATCGATTTTTATCCTTGTGGTGCCGCGGGGAATGTTCAATGTCGATCATTGCATTTCCAAGTATACCATCGTATGCGGGTGATATGCCTGCGAGGTCTACCAGTAATCGAAGACGGCCGGAATGGATCGGACCTGATGATCTAATACCTCAACGCATTGCCCCCTCTTCAGATAAGATAATCTGAATCGGGTTCCCTCCCGTCTCGCTTTTGAACACATCGATTTTTTGTGCGAACATCGGCAACGGGCAACCTGCAAGAAAAAAAAACGTTGCAGCCAACTTTTGGCTGCAACGTTGATCAATCTGGGGGAATGATCAGGCGGCGTTCTGGTCGCGCAGGTCCGGGTTGTAACAAATCCGGCAGCAGTCGAGGCAGCGGCTGGATTCGTGCTTGGCGTCGACCTCGGAGATGACCTTGTCCACCTCGATCATCGAGTTGATTCGCTCGGCTACGGGCAGTTCGGGCATGGGTGTCCGGGGAGACTTGACCACGCCGGGAACCGTTTCGAACAGGGATTCGGGGATATGCCGTTTGCGCAGGGAGCGGGGGGTTCCTTTGATCTCCTCACCGGTGATGTACTGATGGATGGAGCGAGCTGCCCGCCGTCCGCCGCCGATGGCGTCCACCACCAGGGAGGGTCCGGTGGCCACGTCGCCGCCGGTAAACAGATAGGGCACGCTGCACTGCAGGGTTTCCGGGTCGTTGTCAAAGGTGTTCCAGCGGGTGATGGTGATGTTCTCTTTGTCCGTTTCCTTTTCCATGAAACCGATATCCGGCTGCTGGCTGATGGCGGAAATGACCATGTCCACGTCGAGAATCGTTTCCGACCCCTCGATGGGCACCGGCCGACGCCGGCCGCTGGCGTCGGGCTCGCCCAGTTCCATCTGAAGATACTCCAATCCCTTGACGTTGCCCTGACCATCGTCGATGACCCGCGTGGGAGCGGCCAGGAACTGGAATTTGATGCCTTCGTGTTCGGAGGCCACGATTTCCACCTCGTTGGCGGGCATCTCTTTGCGTGTCCGTCGATAGACGATGTAGACTTCTTCGCAACCCAGGCGAAGCAGTGTGCGCACACAATCGACAGCCGAGTTGCCGCCGCCGACAACTGCCGCCCGGTGGCCGATGGGAACCCTTTTGTCTGGTGAATTGGCCACGGCGGAGAGGAAGTTGATGCCCTGGGAAACCCCTTTTAAATCCTCACCCTTGATGCCGAGGGTGTAATCCTTCCAGGCACCGATGCCCATGAAAATCGCATCATAGCCTTCGTCACGGAGCGATTGAATCGTGAAATCCTTGCCCAGCGTGTTGTTGTAGTGCACGTCGATGCCCAGGTTCAAGATGCCGTCGATCTCCCAGTCCAGTACCTCGTCGGGCAGTCGGTACTCGGGAATGCCGTATCGCGTGATGCCGCCCAGTTTGGACATGGCATCGTAAATGGTAGGATGGTGGCCCAGCCGTCGCAGGAAATAGGCGCAGCTGACACCAGCCGGTCCACCGCCGATGATGGCCACGCGCTTACCGGTATCCGGTGCGCAGGCGATGGGGTAGCGCCGACCGCTGTTCATTTCGTAGTCGGCCACGAAGCGTTTGAGCTGGTTGATGGAAACCGCCTCATCTCCGATGTCCCGCCGGCAGTAATCCTCGCAGGGATGCGGGCACACCCGGCCGCAGGAGAGCAGCAGCGGGTTGCGTTCGCGGATGGTATTGACGGCCCCTTCATAGTCGCCCTCTTTGATCAGGCGAATGTATTTGGGGATGTCGATCTCCGCCGGGCAGGTTTGCTGGCAGGGGGCCAGGGCGTGGTCTTCCTGGTTGAAGACCAGCAGGCGCTGGGACATGGTTTTTACAGAAATCAGACCTTTGGGGCAGGCCGTTTGACAGGCGCCGCAACCCACACACTTGAATTCGTCGATGACTGGAAACCCCTTCGGGCCCATGTGGATGGCATCGAATTGACAGGATTGAACGCAGTCGCCCATGCCCATGCAACCGATGGAGCAGACCCGTTTGCCACCGTATAGCGCGGTCATGGCCGCGCAGGTCATGGCGCCGTTGTAAATAAACTTGTCATCGGCGCGGTCGCCGCCAGAGCAGGAGTTGAGGGATTTCAAGGGCTCGGCTGTTCCCGGATCCACACCCATGACAGCGGCGATATTGATGGCCGCTTCCGAGTCGGCGACGACACAGACACCGGGGCCGATCTTGCCTTCAACGACGCCCACGGCCGCCGCGCTGCACCCGGCAAAGCCGCAGCCGCCACAGTTGGCGCCTGCCATGAAATATTCCACTTCGGCGATGCGCGGATCTTCATAGACGTAGAAGACTTTAGAGGCAACACTGAGGATAATGCCGCAGGTTGCGCCTATGCCAAGCATGACGAGGATAGCGATGGTCACCAAAACCTCCTTTAGGCGTTAAGATAATTAATTTGGACTGCGTTATCGGTCGTCGCAGTATGACAAATACGGCTTTCTCCCTCTATCCTTGCCAAATTAATTATCTTGCAGCCTATTGAATCAAATCTATACCATGCCGCGAAAGGCATAGAAGCTCAGTGAAATAACGCCGGCAGTGATCAGGGCGATGGAGGTGTCCTGCAACGGTTTGGGCACACGCGCCAGCAGGATGCGTTCGCGCAGACCTGCGAAAATGATTAGTGCCAGACCGAAACCGGCTGCATATCCGAAGGATGTGACCAGCGCCGGCACAAAACCGAGCTCCTTGTCGATGTTGAGCACGCACACACCGAAGACGGCGCAGTTGGTCGTGATCAACGGCAGAAAAATGCCCAGCCCAGCATATAGAGCGGGGATGCTTTTTTTCAGGAACATTTCGACGAACTGCACCAGGGACGCAATCACCAGGATGAAGGCGATGGTTCGCAGGAAGACCAGGTTGTTGGGCTCCAGCAAGTAGTTAAAGATAAGCCACGTCATGGCGCCCGCCATAACCAGGACGAAGATAACGGCCATGGCCATGCCCATAGCAGTTTCCATCTTCTTGGAGGTTCCCAAAAACGGGCAGTTGCCCAGGAACTGCGCCAGCAGAATGTTGTTGACGAAAATGGTGGCGATGATGATTTCAATATATTCCATGGTAGCTTAGTTCCTCCCGCTATTTACTGGGGATCAGGTTCATCGCACAGAGCAATAATCCCAGGATCACAAAAGCGCCCGGCGCCTGGACGGCAAAGCCGAACGGTTCGAAAGCGGCACCGAAGATATTGGGGACGTCCCAATGGATTAGTCCGAACACGTCTCCCTTCAAGGAGCCCGTTCCGATCAGTTCACGCACGGCGCCCAGCAGTCCCAATGCCCAGGTGAATCCGAGACCGATACCCAGACCGTCGGCAGTCGATTTGAGAACGCCGTTTTTCGAGGCAAAGGCCTCGGCGCGGCCCAAAACGATACAATTGACCACGATCAGGGGGATAAACACGCCAAGGTCTAAAAAGAGGGTGTAGGCAAAGGCCTGCATCATCTGTTCGACCACGATGACGAAGGTGGCGATGATGATGATGAAGCAAGCGATACGGACCTTGGCGGGGATGACCTTTCTCAGCAGGCTGACCAGGATATTGGAGCAAAGCAGCACGAAGGTGGTGGCCAACCCCATGCCAATGCCGTTTTTCATGGAGGTGGTCACGCCCAACACCGGACAGAGTCCGAGAACCAGCCGGAACGGCGGGACCTCTTTCCAGAGGCCTTTGGTAAATTCAGAAGCGAACGATTTGGCCATTGAGTAAACTCCTTTATTTGCCCATGCCTTTGATTTGTTCTTCCAGCTGCGGTTTCAGCCTGTTGTATGTCTCGACGGCTTGATTGACCCCGCTGCATACCGCCCGCGAGGTGATCGTGGCGCCGCTCAGGGCGCTGATCTGACCGCCGTCGGTGGTGACACCGAAGGGGGCGCTGATGCTTTTGCCCGCAAATTGTGCCGCAAACCTGGGGTCGGCTTTGGCGTTACCGCCCAGGCCTGGGGTCTCTTTGTGGGTGGTGACAGCGATACCGCGCAGGGAATCATCCGCCATGTTGATTGCCACCACCATACCGACCTTGTCGCCATACCCGTTGGCACTGGCTTCCACCACGACCGT
>NZ_JASJGN010000444.1:0-4335 GCF_033791525.1 Desulfosarcina sp. | reverse complement strand
CACAATGCCGGCCCGGGCCACCTGGATGGTTTTAACGGCAGCGCCCGCCTGGCTGGCCTTTTCCAGAAAAGACGCCAGAAGGGTGTCGGTGTTTCCACCTTTGCGGGGGCTGCCCTGAAGTCCTAAGATCAGCATGGTTGGTTGTTATTTGACATGGCAGGTTTTACAGGTCACCGGGCCATGGGGCTTGCCCGTCTTTTTCTCCTCCTTGTGGCACTTGATGCACTGGAGGTTCATCACTTTTTTCGGCTTCAGCATTCCCTCCTCCTTCATCTTCTTAATGGCCGCTATTTCCTGGGGAAAGACGCTGTGGCAAACGTTGCAGTCTTTGATTCGGTTCTGATGCTGGGCGTGGGGAAAGGGCACGTTGCCCGATCGGCCGCCGAAAATGTCGATACGGTCCGGCCCCCGGCTGGCGGCATGGGTTGCGGCCATGGAGAGGCTGACAATCAGGGCGGTGACGAGGGTGATCATAACGATATGGCGGCTCATGTAATGCTCCGTTTAAGGTTTTTTCCGGTGTGTCAACGAAAAAGTACCCGCCGTGCCGCCCGCGAAGATACCGGGCAGATAGGGCGGATGTTACCTGATCGATCAATACATCTCTTCGTGGGCCAGGTCGTCGTCGGTCACCTTGACGCTGAACAGCTTGTAGGCCCAGATCTGGTAAGCCAGCACCACGGGCACGAAGAGCAGCACCACGATGAGCATGATCTTCAGGGTCAGGGGGCTGGACGAGGCATTATAGGCCGACAGGCTGTACGCGGCATCGATGCTGGAGGGGAACAGGTTGGGAAACAGACCGATAACGCCGAAGAACGTGCACGATACGATGGTGGCCGCCGATGCCAGCCATGCCTTGAAAAAGGCTTTTTGCATCAGAAAGTACCTGATTCCCACGATGGCGGCAACGGCTATGGCCGGTACCAGAAAGAGGACCGGGTTGGCCCGGTAATTGTTGTACAACGGCGTGAAGACGTAACTCGCCGCCAGAAAGACGACCGCTACGCCGGCGAGTATCGGCCACAGCTTGCCGGCCAGTCTCTCGGCCCGTTGGGCCAGATCGCCGTCGGCACGCACGGTTAGCCACAGGGCGCCGTGGACCAGAAAGAGGCACAGAAACAGCACGCCGCCCAACACGCCGTAGGGGTTGAGCAAGGTGAACAGGTTGCCCAGGTAGATGCCGTCCTGGTCGATGGGTATGCCTTTGAATATGTTGGCAAAGGCCACACCGAACAGCAGGGCTGGCAGAAAACTGCCCACGAAAATGCAGGAGTCCCATATCCGCTTCCAGGCGGGATTGTCCACCTTGTTGCGGAACTCAAAGGATACGCCGCGCAGGATCAGGGCGAAGAGAATCAGCATCAGCGCCGAGTAAAGGGATGAGAACATCACCGCGTAGACCAGCGGAAAGGCGGCGAAGGTGACGCCGGCGGCGGTGAGCAGCCAGACCTCGTTGCCGTCCCAAAGCGGTCCCATGGCATGGATCATCATGTGTTTGTCGCGTTCCGATTTGCCCAGGAAGGGATACAGCGAACCGATTCCCAGGTCGAAGCCGTCCGTCATGAAAAAGACCGCCCAGAGCAGGCCCCAGATGAAAAACCATACGGTTTGTAATTCCATTGATAACCCCTGTGCGTTGTCTGTATTGAAAAATGGTTTAGCTAGTGGCCATCTCAGCGCCCGCCGCTTCCGGTTTCGGGCCTTTTTTGGCGAAATCGGCGATGAGGTAAAAGCCGGCGATCCCCAGCAGGCCGTAAACCAGAATAAAGCCCACCAGGGAAGCCATTACCTGGGAGGCCGCCACCGGTGAGGCTGCATTGGCGGTTTTCAACAGGCCATAAACGATCCAGGGCTGGCGGCCCACTTCGGCCAGCACCCATCCCATCTCGATGGCCAGGTAGGGCAGCGGGATGGCAAAAAGCATGACCCACAGGTACCAGCGGGATTCAAGCAGTCGGTTTTTCAAAAATAAGCCAATGATGGTGAGCAGGGGAAAAAGGGTCCCTAAAGCCACCATTGTCCGGAAGGAGACGAATGTCGGCAGGACCGGCGGCCGTTCATCCCTGGGGATGTCCTTCAGCCCGGTCACCGCCGCATTGACGTCGTGATGCCCCAACAGGCTCAGGGCGCCGGGCAGACGGCCGATTTCGATTGCGTTGCGTTCGTTTTCTTCATCAGGAATGGCGAACATGACGATGGGGGCCCGGGTCTGGGTCTCCCAGTGAGATTCCATGGCGGCCAGCTTGGCCGGCTGGGTCTGGGTGACGTGAACGGCGTGCATGTCACCGGTGATGGCCACCACGATAGAGGAGACCAACCCCACCACCAGACCGATATTGAAGGAGCGGGTGAAAAAATCGATATGTTGTTTTTTCAGTAGGTGCCAGGCGCTGATCCCCATCATGAAAAAGGCGGCCAGAAGGAATGCAGAGGGTATCATATGGAGGATTTCAAGTATTCCGAACTTGTTGGTGATCACGGCCAGAAAGTCGGTCAACTCCGCCCGGCCGTTGCGGATGGTGAATCCCACCGGGTGCTGCATCCACCCGTTGGCCAGAAGAATCCAGATGGCAGAGACATTGCCGGCGCCGGCCACCAGCCACATGACCGTGGCGTGGGCTTTTTTGGACAGTTTTTTCCATCCAAAAATCCAGATGCCGATAAAAGTGGATTCCAGGAAGAATGCCACGGATGCTTCGATGGCCAGAAGCGACCCGAAGACGTCACCCACGTAGGCGGAGTAGCGCGACCAGTTGGTGCCGAACTGAAACTCCAGGGTGATGCCGGTGACCACCCCCAGTGCGAAATTGATCAGAAAGAGTTTACCCCAGAACTTGGTCATGCGCAGATAGGTTTCATCGCCGGTCCTTACGTACCGGGTCTCCATGTATGCCACCAGAACAGACAGCCCCAGGGTCAGGGGAACAAACAGAAAGTGAAACATGGTGGCGGCGGCAAACTGGAGCCGCGATAACATGACAACGTCCATACCAATTCCTCCTTGAACCGATGCCGGCAACCAACCTAATGGGTCGGCTGCCCTATACGTAGTGGGTCATTTGTTGTGTTCATTCAGGCGAACCCCAACCGTTGAGGCACATGTCGAGTCAATCAGCAGGGCCGTGTGGGTTGGAACCCAGGGAGTTGCAATGATATTGGGGCAGCAAACAGCACCTGGCGGCAGGCTATACGCCCCCATCTAGTGTGCACTGGGTAAAGTCGATGGGCTTGCCGCATTTCGCGCAGGTGTGATCCTTGTTGAACTCGTCGGAGAAGATCTCTTTGCTTTCACCGCATCCAGGGCACTTGCAGATAAAGGATTTCAGGGTCTTGAACGTCTGGTAGCCGGGGCAATGTTGGGGTGTGGACATAGCATCCTCCTTTTTTCTATCTGGGATTTTGTGGTGGTGAACCAGTTACATCGATGGTCAGGGTAGTTTTTCGGCAATCTCCCGTCCGTAATCCTGGGCCATTTTCAGGCCTCCGCCCAGGTTGGCCGATTTGAGCCGCAAGGGGATGCTCACCATGTTCATCTTGAAGATGTTTTTCATGGTTTCAAAAATGCGGTCCGGGGCTTCACCGCTCCATCCAAAGGCGCCGAAGGCAGCACCCACCTTGCCCTCTAATTCGGCCTTTTCTGCCATGAACAGCAGGGTCTTCATCCCTTGAACCATCTCCCCGTGGTAGGTCGGAGAGCCGAACACCACGGCATCGTACCCCTTCAGGTCTTCCTCTTTTTTAATCTCGGTCACTTTGACCACATTTGCCTCATGGCCGGAGAAACGAATCCCTTCGGCGATGATATTGCCGATTTTTTCGGTTTCACCGGTGCGTGTGGCATACACAATGAGCGTTTTCGCCATTTCCTGCTCCCTTTCTTCCTATTTGATTCTGGGATCCTTGCCTTCGTACTGGCAGTCAGGCGTGTAACAGGTGTTGTCCAGAAAGTCACATTTTTCCTTGCATGACGGACATTTCTCAGGCGGCCTGTCCGCCTGCAGTTCATATCCGCAATTCCCGCATTTCCAGCTGCCCATGAGGCACCTCCTTGTGGATGTTGATCGTGTGGTCGGTGTCCGTCTATAGGCTTTAAGGTAATTGATTTGGACCGCGTTATCGGTCGGCGCAGTATACCAAATACGGCTTCCTCCCTCTTGCCTTGCCAAATTAATTACCTTAAAGCCTATATCCTGCTGGCACGGATTACGTGCTGTCCCTGGTGTTTAGCCAGGACCGGCCTTCGGTTCTCGGGAGACGGTAGCCAGTGGGGGCACCGTCTCCCGACTTTGATAGAGACGCAGGGTTACGCTTTCCACAGCCCGTGAAGGTTGC
>NZ_JASJGN010000443.1:0-2764 GCF_033791525.1 Desulfosarcina sp. | reverse complement strand
CCGAACCATCCCAGCCATAGGATGAACACGCCCAGCGCGGCCAGGGGAATGTTGTGGCCCATGATGGGTTTGATTTTACCGTCTTTGGTGTACTTGCCCAGACGGGGGCCCAATACGATGGCGCCGGCCAGGGCTGCCCAGCCGCCGACCGAATGGACCACGGTGGAGCCGGCAAAATCGATGAAATCGAAGCCTTCCAGCCAGCCGCTGCCGTTGAGCAGGCTGCCCCAGGCCCATGAGCCGAAGACCGGATAGATCAGACCGGAAACAACAATGCTGTAAAGGATATAACCGGTGAATTTGGTGCGTTCCGCCATGGCGCCCGACACGATGGTGGCGGCAGTGGCGGCAAACACCACCTGAAACATCCAGAAGGCCAGCACCCACGGATCACCGTCGGGTGTAAAATCGCTGAGAAAAAACCCGTGGTGCCGAACCAACCGGTGGAGGTGGCACCGAACATGAGCCCGAAGCCGATGGCCCAGAAGGCGATGGAGCCGATGGAGAAATCCATAAGGTTTTTCATCATGATGTTGATGGAATTCTTGGCCCGGGTAAAACCGGCCTGCATGAAAAACACCAGGGCGGCAGCCACCAGCGTCCACAGATAGTTGGCGCTCCGGCATGATTTGGCGACAACCGCGTCACGGGCTCAAGGACTGGAAATCAGTGCACCGCATGACTCATGGATTTGGGGACCGTCCAGGGTTTTTGGGTTGCATAGCCTGGATGCAACTGAATATTGCTTAACCAGGCTAAATTTCAACGTTGGATCAGGGTTCAAGGGCGGTAGCAACCGCTGAAAAAACAAGGGTTTTATCTTTAAACTACAAAAATGTATTATCGATATGGTCATGGACGGAAGGCGGGACCCGGCATGATGCGGTCTGAACAGGTGCCTCAGGCCGGCGGTTGACTTTCGATAGCGAGCGCATTTCCTGTTGCTTGCGGCGGGGTTCGCCAGCGAACGGGGAATCGATTTTGATCCTTTTGGTGAACCGTCCCCGCGGCTGGCCGCGGGGACGGTTCACATTATGGCTTGAATTTTCTCCGGGATCTCCATAAGTTATTTATGCCCTACGAAAGCGTACGGCGCGCCAGTTGTTAGCCCCATGAACCTACCGCAGACATAGGAGAAAAGTCCGATGACCGTTGCACGCAAGATCAACGACATCATGGCCAAGTCGTCATGGATTCGCAAAATGTTCGAAGAAGGGGCCAGACTCAAGGCTGAGCACGGTGCAGAAAAGGTGTTTGATTTCAGCCTGGGTAATCCCGTCCTTCCGCCGCCGGAAAAATTCAATGAAATTCTCAGGGACACTGTGGATTCATGCGGGTTGGGTGACCACTGCTACATGCCCCAGGCCGGCTATCCCCAGGTGTGCGTCTCCATTGCCGATTACCTGACCAAGGAGCAGGGCGTTGCCATCAGCTGCGATGAAATCATCATGACCTGCGGAGCTGCCGGTGCACTCAACGTCATCTTCAAAGCCTTGCTGGATCCGGGTGATGAAGTGTTGACACCCTCGCCGTGCTTTGTGGAATATCGGTTTTATGCGGACAATCATGGCGGTGTACTGAAAATGGTGGGTACCCGGCCGGACTTTACCCTCGATCTCGAAGCACTGGGTGACGCCATTACCGAAAAAACCAAAGTGGTGCTGATCAATTCTCCCAACAACCCCACCGGTCAGATATACAGCAAGTCGAGTTTGGATGCGTTGGGGAAACTGCTGGCTGAAAAAAGCCGTGATTATGGTCACATCATCTACCTGGTCTCCGACGAGCCCTATCGAAAGATCGTCTTCGACGATGCACAGGTACCGTCCATTTTTCAAAGTTACCATCAGAGCATTATCGCCACCTCCTATTCCAAGGATATTTCCATTCCCGGTGAACGCATCGGCTTTGCCGCGGTGAATCCCGCCGCCACCCATAAAAAGGAGCTGATGGCCGGCATGGCGCTGACCAACCGGATTCTGGGTTTTGTCAATGCGCCGGCCCTGATGCAGCGGGTGGTTTCCTGTATGCAGGGGATGAGCGTGGACATCGGCGAGTATAAACGCAAGAGAGATCTGTTATGTGACGGGCTCGACGATGCCGGCTATGAATTCACTACGCCGTCGGGGGCATTTTACCTGTTTCCGCGGTCGCCCATCGCCGATGACGTGGCTTTTGCCAAAGATCTGCAGCAGGAACTGATCCTGGTGGTTCCGGGAAGCGGTTTTGCCGGACCGGGGCATTTCCGGATTGCCTTTTGCGTGGACGACCAGACCATCGTCAACGCCTTGCCGGGGTTTAGGAAGGTGATGCAAAAATACAAATAAGTGCCCAACCAGAAACGGCATCTTGCGGCCCATATCTGCGTTCTCGGGTTATTGAAAACCTCAACGTAGCGCTGCTACGCCTTCGGTTTCAATAACCCTGCGGCCCTGATCTGAGCCACAATCTACCATTTCTGGATGGACACTGAGGCATCATGGTATGTTCGGTTAATTCAACGATTAGGTAAAAGGAGGTGTGGTTCATGAAGATTTTGAAGATCGATCATCTGGGAATTGCGGTCAACAGTATTGATGACGGCAAGCATTTCTGGTCCGGCGTGCTCGGACTGGATTTCGAAGGCGCGGAAACCGTTGCCGAGCAAAAGGTCACCACGGCCTTTTTCCCTGTGGGAGAAAGCGAAGTGGAGTTGTTGGAGTCCACCGCGCCGGACGGTCCGGTGGCCAAGTATATCGAAAAGCGGGGCCAGGGTATCCAGCAT
>NZ_JASJGN010000442.1:0-3673 GCF_033791525.1 Desulfosarcina sp. | reverse complement strand
AGTGCCGATACCCTCGACATCGTACACTATGCCTATAAGAAATGGACGGAACAGGTTTCTACCCCGGAGCACCCCTTAACGTTAAACTTTGTTGAAGTGAATTTTGAATCGGTAAAAGACGATGCCGAGCGTGAATTCCTTAACAACATCGGCACAAGTTTTGATCTCAAGGACGAGGAGGTCGACCACCTCATTTCAGCCGCTGGAAAAGTGCTCCAGGAATCCCCAGAGTTTCAGGCGTTTCTCAACCGCAACAGAGGCGGGGAGTCTGGGACTGGGTCGGACCAGGATAAATGACTAGGCCAAATGAATATAAAACGATCCAGTCTACATTAAAAGGAGGGTTAATATGAAAAAAAGATGGAAATTGATAAGCACTGGCATTTGCATGGTTTTGACGTTGATGGCAGGTCGTGTTTTTTGTGATGAAATGTACGTATATCCGGCAAAGGGTCAGAATCAGCAGCAGATAGACAAAGACAAAAATGAGTGCTTTTTGTGGGCCAAACAGCAGACTGGTTTTGATCCCGCAGCGCAAGCGCCTCCCCAACAAACCCAGGCCGGGGCAGGGGGAGGCGTTCACGGCGCCGCACGAGGCGCTCTGCTGGGTGTTGCCATTGGCGCCATTGCCGGTGATGCGGGGAAAGGGGCAGCCATCGGTGCCGCATCCGGCGGGTTGATCGGCGGTATGCGCCAGCGTGATCAGAATGCACAGCAGCAAGCGGCACAACAGAACCAGGCAGCCAATTATGACCAGCAACGGCATAATTTCAATCGTGCATACCAGGGGTGCCTTGAAGGCCGTGGGTATTCCGTAAAATAGCAGGGGGCAAACCAATATGTTTGAGAATAAAAATATTAAAGAAGGAGAGAACCATGCGTAAAAATTTGATGACAATACTATTGGCGGCAGCTCTTGTCTTCCCCTGTTTTGTCCATGCCGGTCCCATTGACGGTTCTTCCCCTTGTTTGTGCGCGATAACAAAGGTGATTGAATGCGACGCACTGGGTGAATGCGCTGAAGTCAGCCCGGAAGATGCCAATATCCCAACCTTTATCAAAGTTGATTTTAACGCTAGGATTTTAAGCGGGGTGGATAGCGTTGATTCAAGAACGACCCCGATCAAAAATTTTGAGCAGGGGGATGGCGTCTTGATGTTCCAGGGTGCTGAAAATCAAAAGGGCTGGAGTACCATCGTAAACCCAAAAACGGGTAAATTATCCGGTGCTGTCTCGGGAGAAGGCTATGGATTTTTGCTGTTTGGAACCTGCACAGTTCTACCGTGATGGATACCGTTGATCAAAAAGGAGAAAGATCATGCCCCCGGCAAACGATCCGTTAAGCGCAAGCATCCTTGCTATTATGTATTTTGGTGATGTGGTGTTTGCCGTCAGCGGAGCCCTGAACGCGGCCCGGCGCCGCATGGATGTCATGGGCTTTGTGCTCATCGGGACCATTACCGGCATTGGCGGGGGGACCCTTCGGGATTTGCTCCTGGGCCGTACGGTCTGGTGGACCCAAGATCCCCTTGAGCTGCTGTTGTGTGTGGCAGCGGCACTCCTTACTTTCCTTTTTATCAAGGTCGATATCACCCAGGACAAGTGGATGGTCTGGTCCGATGCATTGGGCCTGGCCTGCTTTGGTGTCGTGGGATGCCATACCGCACTGGCCTTTGGCGCCCCGGTTTTTATTGCCGTGTTCCTCGGAATGGTGACGGCAACCGGCGGCGGGGTGATCCGGGATACCCTCACCCAGACCCAGCCCATGATTTTATGCGGTGAGGTTTATGCCACTGCTGCATTGGCGGGATCTTTGGGCTATGCATTATTGGTACAACTGGCTCTGCCCGAAGGAATTGCTGAGTTTACAGCGGTTTTGCTGGCCTTTTCTATCAGGGCTGCAGCCATTATTTTCAATATTCAAATGGGACCGCCCGGCGAGTTCATCCGCATTAAGGGTCGGAACAAACAAAAGAACAACCAAAAGGAGAAATAAAATGACTCAAAAAAAAGCATCAAAGAAGAGCACTGGAATCCAAGGTGATGTGCGACTGGTCATGTCTGAACCCACCGAACCTGTGGAAGGCCAGAAAGCTGTATTGTTTCCAAACGTCTCCATTTTTGACGGAACCAGCGAAACGCTTAAAAAAGAGATGCACGTCCTGGTTGTCGACAACAAAATCACAAAAATATCTAAAGAACCGATAAAGGCGGAGCCGGGGACCACCGTCCTGAAAACCACACCGGGCCAGGTATTGATGCCGGGACTCATCGACGCTCACTACCACTTGAACGCCTCCAGGATTAGCCAGCGCGACCTCATGGGTCAACATGAATCATATATGTATGCCATGACGATAGCAGAGTGCGAGAACAATCTCATGCAGGGCGTCACGACTGTACGAGATATGGCCGGTCCCCTGTATGGCATCCAGAAGGCTATTGATGAAGATGATCTGAAAGGCCCGCGAATTTATGTCTGCGGCCCGATGATTTCCCAGATTGGTGGACATGGTGACTTCCGATCAAAAGGTCAATTAGCTAATGACAAAGTAGCTATGAGCGGTACCACTGCTGTCACAACCGGAGCTGACGGTGTAATGGCGGAGGCACGGGAAGCAATGCGTCTGGGCGCCAGTTTCATAAAAATCGCAATAAGTGGGGGCTATGCTTCACCGTCTGATCCCTTATTAGGATGTCAATTCAGCTTGGCTGAAATGGAGGCCGCTGTTGAAGTTGCCACGGATTATGGAACATATGTTGCTGCCCATGGTTATTCTGTTGAAGCGGTTAACCGCGCACTGGATGCAGGAGTCATGTCCATCGAGCATGGACACCTCATTGACGAAGCCACCATGGAACGTATGGCTAAAATGGGAGCCTGGCTCAGCACGCAGCCCTTCACCGATCGCTCTCATCCCTGGTTCAGCGATATACAGAACGAGAAGATGTCTCAGGTAGCAGACGGATGCGATCTGCTGTTTGAAACCGCAAAAAAAATCCCGGAATTGAATGTCGCGTGGGGATCTGACCTATTCTTCTCAAGAGACGAAACCGACCAGCATGTTGCCGAACAGCTCTGCAATCGAATGCAGCGGTGGTACACACCCGCACAAGCACTTAAGCTGGCCACCGGCAACGCTGGTAGATGCTGCAAGCTTGCCGGAAGGTGCGACCCCTATCCCGGCAAACTGGGAGTAATCGAGGAAGACGCATACGCCGACATGCTGCTCGTTCAAGGAAATCCCCTGGAAAAACTCGAAGTCATCGGGGACAGGGACAACCTCAAAATCATCATGAAGGACGGCAAGATATACAAGAACACGCTTTAAAAAAGTAAATGGAATGGCTGGATCGTTGTTAGCATTAAAAAGGACTGGAATGTGGTATTTTCTACAGAATAAGAAAAATAGACTTTGTCAAGGCGCGGGAGATTTCAAGGCGACTCAAAACAGCGAACAAGACGCTGATGCCAAGCGCGATTGACGCCACCCGCAGTCTGCTGGATGTTGGTGGTAACACAAACAAGTCAGTCGGCAGTCTGAACGACCCGGTCGCCAATGCCGACGGATCAGTGGATGTTTACTTCGGCCCTAAAGCACCTGCTGGAAAAGAAAAAAACTGGGTGCCCACAAGTCATGACAAGGGTTTCTTCGTCGTCTTCCGTTTCTAC
>NZ_JASJGN010000441.1:0-12761 GCF_033791525.1 Desulfosarcina sp. | reverse complement strand
GCATTCCGGTAGGCTGATCACAGCAATGGTGGAGAAGCCGAGGCAGCCGTATGTGCATAACGGATGATAGGGTCCGACAGGTGGGAACTGAATCTTGACGGATTCGTAAAAAACCCGATCCGCCTGAGGCGGATAAATATCGGCGTTACGCTTCATCCTTCGTCACTGCGGCGTACCGTAAGTACGCCTCATTCCTTAAGGATGGAACATGAATGTTCGCCGTAAGGATCTTTATCGATTTGCCATTCGCTCGCCGAAACTCGCTTTCGCGGCCCGCAAGCCTTGATCTCGGGCTCTTTACGAATCCGTCGGAAATGCGACTTTTTACGAGTTCATCAAGAATAAACCACCGTCTTTTCAATGGCAACGGTCGCCGGCGCCCCGGCAGCCCTCCGCTATCACACTTGAGGGTGAGGGATCATGCAGGCCCGAAAGCGCTTTCGAAGAGATCATGGATGGCTTTTTTACCCTCGTCGGTGAGATGCCGGGTGCCGGTGCCTGCAAACGTGTCTTTTTCGATTTTCGGCGTTCCTGACGTCCACGAGTTGCCTTCCCAGGCAAACCAGCCCTTGCGATCCTGATCATAGACATGCACCGGCCGGTTGAACAGCTTGGCCAGTTCCACGCCCCAGCCGGTCCCCCCTTTGACTGTATCGTCCGGCTGGATCCAGCCTACGGCGATTACGTGATAGCCGCTGTTGACCATGTGAAAAATGGTCTGGATCACCTTGCGAATCTTGTTGGCCTGGGCGAATTTGCGACCCATGCGGGCCGACACGATCTCCATGCTCACATTGCCCTTGTCCAGCTGTTCAGGTGTCAGCTCGCGGACCCCGCGGGAACGTTCAATGCTGTGTCCCTCAAATGAAAAGTTGACCTCCTGGATGCCCCAGGTTTCGGCCAGACGGCCGAATTCGGATTCGGCCCCTTTGTGGCCGCCGCTGTAGAGGGTGATATGGGAACGATCTGCCATCATTTTCTCCTTTGGAAAATAGGTGTTGGTTTTAAGAAAAAAATAGCCGGTCAGTACGGCCGGGTTTTTAGATAACGCTATCGATAAAAAGCCTCACCCCACGGTGCCCGGCGGGGTGCGGTGGAAATAGTAAGGGCGGAATCGGGGATTGCAACCACAGGAAACCTTTTTATTTTAAAACAAACAGGAAAAGAAGCGTCCCCGCAGCGCTTAAGAACCCGTGTAGCCCGCGTATTTTTTGGCTTGCGGGTGGGTTAACGAACCGGCCAAGCATAGTGGGCAGCCCTGCCGAAGGGTGTCCGTGTCGTGCCGTGTGGCGGAATCAATTGCCAACTGCTTCTCAGTGAGGCGTTACGGTGCCGACAGGATTGCCTTGACCCGCCCCACCTGGCCGTTGGTCAGGCGCACCTTGATGCCGTGGGGATGATGAGGGGAACGGGTGAGTATCGCTTCGACCTTACCCTGGGTGAGTTGGCCGCTGCGTTGGTCTGCTTTGAGGACGATGTTTACCCGGGTGCCGGGATGGATGTTTTTTTGGTACTGGCTGTCCATTTGCCTTTACTCTTGTTTAAGGCGAGCTTAATTGCGACTGTGACGGTCCAAGTATTCCAGCAGATCCGTCATGGCCTCCGTAGTGTCCCGCTGCGATATGGTTCGACGGATCTCCACGATCTTCTTGAGTTCATCCTTGCCCAACAGCAGTTCTTCTTTTCGGGTGCCGCTGAGGCGGATGTCGATGGCCGGGAAAATTCGGTGTTCGGCACAATCGCGGCTGAGTACCAGGTCCATGTTGCCGGTTCCCTTGAACTCCTGGTAAATGATTTCGTCCATCCGACTGCCGGTCTCCACAAGAATGGTGGCAATGATCGTCAACGAACCGCCGCCTTCGATATTCCTGGCGGCCCCGAAGATCTTGCGTGGCACTACCATGGCGTTGGCGCCGAGTCCACCCGACAGCGTCCGGCCATAGCTTTCCGTCTCGGCGTTGAAAGCCCTCGCCATGCGGGTCAGGGAATCGATGAAGACAACCGTGTCCCTGCCGACTTCCGCGCATCGCATGGCGGTGTGCACCGCCAGACGGGTCATGCGCATATGCTGGCCGATACTCTGGTCTGCTGAAGAGTAAAGCACATGGGCATACTTCAGTCCCCGCTTGAAGTCGGTCACCTCTTCCGGGCGTTCATTGACCAGCAGGATAAATACCTCCATTTCCGGGTCATTGGCGGTGACCGAGTTGGCCATATGGCGCAAAAGGGTGGTTTTCCCCGATTTGGGCGGAGAGATGATCAGGCCCCGCTGGCCCCGGCCGATGGGGACGATGAGGTCGAGGGCCTGGCCGGTGAGATCCTTTGGCCCCTGGGACATGCGCAGTTGCTGGTCGGGGTTGATGCTGGTCATGGTGTGCATGGTTTCGGTCTTTGCATACCGCTCCAAAGGAAGGCCATTAACCTGTTCCACTGCCGCCAGCTTCAGGTTCTGGTTGCCGGGATTGCCGGGTTCGCCCTGGCCTTCGATAAAGGTCCCCTCCCGCAGGCCGAATTTGCTGATCATAAACGCCGGGACAAAGGTGTCTTCCGGGCCGGCCTGGTAATTATTATCGATGTTTCGGAGAAAACCGAATCCTTTGTCCAGTATCTCAAGATGTCCACTTACCGGTTCCATTGGTTGACTCCCGGGTTTATTGTTGTTCATGAGCGTCTTTAAAAGGCATGATTTCGATCCAGTACCCGTCAGGATCTGAAATGAAGTATAGACCCATCCCTTCGTTTTCGTAGCAGATGCATCCCATCTGGCTGTGCCGCGTGTGGGCGTTGTCGTAATCGTCCACATGAAAGGCCAGGTGACATTCGTTGTCCCCCAGGTCATACGGTGTTGTGCGGTCCTTGAGCCAGGTGAGTTCCAATTGGTGCTGGCTTCGCCCATCACCCAGATATACCAGGGTGAAGTCAGGATTGTCCCAACGGCGACTTTCTGCCAGGTTAAGCGCCTTTTTGTAAAAGTCGAGGCTTTTGTCGAGGTTCAGGACATTGATGTTGTTGTGGGCAAAGGTGAATTCCATTGACGCAACAATCCTTTCTTAATATTAGGAATGCACGACACGGGCGGATTCGTCGAGTTGTCGGGGCCGGGTTGGGGATTACCTTGAACCGCGCATGGTAAGCGAATCCACCGCTGCTTGCGGCGGGAAATCTTCAAAAGGAATACCCTTGCGATAGTTGTCAAACCGGCGGGATTGTCGCTGCATTGGTGCTGGCGATGTAAAGACGTTGAAAATGCCGACTGAGTGAAAGTTATGATAGAACAGTTGAACGGCGATGACAACCTTAATTACAAAGCAGGAGACCGACATGATTGACAGTGAACGTTTCGACCCCTTCAACAACCGGCTGTGCCGCAATGTCCGCAACGCGCTGTCGGAAAATTTCAAGAAGGTGTTGGAACAACAAAGGATGCAACCGGTGCGGCGCGTTGCCGGCTTTTTTCGAAACGACCCGCTGCCGCCGTGTGTCCGGACATATATCGACCAGCGCCTGGCTGCATATGAACAGGTGCTGGCAGATGTCCGTAACCGTGAGCTTGACCATCCGCTGGACATTGCCGTTGCGATCTGGGATCAGCACCTTTTTTTTGAAACCCACGAGTATCTCGAACAGTACTGGATGGCTGCCCACGGGGGCGAAAAAAAGCTGCTTCAGGCGATCATCCGGGCAGCCGGTGCATATGTGCACCTTGAGCAGGGGAATCTCACCGGGGCCAGGCGCATTGCCGCCAAGGCGGTGGCCGTGCTGGAGGTGCATCAGGACCAGTTGTCCCCCTACGCCGACCCCCGGCTGCTTCTGGCCAAGCTCAGGTCCCTGGATCCCAAGCCGCCGATGCTTGCCGGAACTGCCGGATCGGCAAATCGGTCGATGCGGACAATCGATCGTCCATGACGCCATCACATCACATCAACCCCAGTTCAACCAGCAGCGCGTAAACTCCGGAATGGCGAAGGCGGATCTGGATAAACTCGGCGATGGTGGGCTGCCAGGGGCGATGACGCAGGGCCATCCCGGCTTCCCGGGGCAAGCGCGCACCCTTTTTGTGGTTGCATGCCCGGCAGCAGGCCACGCAATTGTCAAAATCGTTTTTACCGCCCCGCGACCGTGGAATGACGTGGTCCATGGTGATGGGCTTGGCCCGGGATCCGCAATAGGCACAGGCAAACCGGTCCCGGGCAAGTACGTTTCGGCGCGAAAAGGGAACGCGGCCCCGGTAGACACTTCTGACTACCTTGACCAGCACGGCCACCGCCGGTGCCCGGAACGAGCGGCTTACTCCCTGGATCACCCGGTCCGAAAACTTCAGGACCCTGACTTTTTCGGTGAACATCAGGCCCATGGCTTTTTTCCAGTCCACCAGGCCGAGAAAAGAATAATCCCCGTTGAGCAGAACGCAGCTTCCGTTCATGGCGCCGATTCCTCTTTCAGGGTATAGCGGTAAGCGGTGTAGGCGATCAGCGTAATCACATACCATTTGAGCATGGTCAGATCACGTAGCCCCTCCTGTGCCTGCCGGGACGCCGGTGTCATGAAATCCTCCTCAATCGGGTTGTCGCTTTGAAAACAGGAAAGGCTGAATCGAATCTGGAATGAATGAGTAAATCGGTTTTTGCCACCGTTGTCAATATGCAATCATTGCTGATTGACACCGGCAGTGGAACTTTTTACAGTGGCTCGTCAATACGTTCATGCAGCCGGCGTTAAACCGATCAGACCAAGGAGAAAGATGATGGAGCGCTTCACGCAAATCCAGATGGACGACCTTTCCGCGTTCGTGGACCCGGACCGCTTTTCCACCGGCCAGTCCAACCGCGAGCTTCACATCAAGGATATCTCCCCACACCGGGGCAAACTGCCCGCCGGCATTATCTGGCCCATGACCACCGGGGAAGTATCCACCATCCTGGCCTATACCTATGCCCAAGGCATTCCCGTCACTCCATGGGGGGCCGGCACCAGCACCGAAGGCAACCCGCTGCCGATGCATGGCGGACTGGTGATGGACATGACCCGCATGGACCGGATCATTGCCATCCGGCCCCGGGATCTCCAGGCTGATGTCCAGCCCGGGGTCTTTCGAAAAACACTCAACCAGCATACTGGCCGGTCGGGACTTTTCTTTCCGCCGGACCCCGGCGCCGATGCCACCATCGGCGGGATGATCGCCAACAATGCCTCGGGCGTGCAGACCATCAAATATGGCGCTACCAAGGACTACGTGATGCGCCTCGTGGTGGTGCTGCCCGACGGGCGGGTGATTCACACCGGCGGAAAGGCCCACAAATCCTCATCGGGCTATGATCTTACCCGGCTCTTCGTGGGATCCGAGGGAACCTTGGGGGTGGTGACTGAAGCCACCTTGAAACTGGCCGGCATTCCCGTCGTCCACCTGGCCGCGACGGCGACCTTTGACTCTTTGGAGGCGGCTTCGAAAACCGTGGCGGTACTCATGGGATCGGGTTTGGCTCCGGCGGCCCTGGAACTGCTCACCCCGGAACTCATCGCACTAATGAACCGGGAAAAGGACCTGGGACTCGCCGAAATGCCGTCCCTGTTCTGCGAGTTTCATGGTATCAGCGAAGCGGCATTGACCGAGACCGCAGCGCTGGCGGAGGCGCTGTGTCGGGACGGTGGCGCACTTGGCTTCAAAACCGGCGTCAAGGAACGGGAGCGAAAGGAGCTGTGGCGGGCCCGCCACGAGGCCTGGGAGACCATTCACCGGGCCTATCCGGGGCGGGAGACACTGATCGTCGACGCGGCGGTACCCATCTCCAGCTATCCGCAGATGGTCCTTTTTTCCCAGCAGCAGCTGGATGAAAAAAAGGCTGTGGGGTTTGTTTTCGGCCACGCCGGGGACGGCAATCTGCATGTGGTAATGGTGGGTGACCCGGCCGATGACGGAGAATGGGCCTCCCTTGAGGCGATCAACCACAACATCGTCCACCGGGCGGTGGAAGTGGGCGGAACCTGCACCGGCGAGCATGGTATCGGCATCGGCAAGCGCCAATTCATGCAGCTGGAGCACGGTGAGGGTTATGGACTGATGAAGCAGATCAAGGACCTGATGGATCCCAAAGGGTTGATGAACCCGGGAAAGATGTTTTTATGAAACCATTGCGTTGGTTTCCATCGTCGAACATTAAACGCTGGACGTCGAATGATGAGATTGCTTTGCTCGATCGGTTTATCAAACGATAGCATTCCTTTTCAACATTCGATGTTGGACGTTCGATATTCGGCGTTCATGGGGTGTGGACGGTTGTCTCAACCACTAATAAGAAGGCAATTACCTCACACATGAACGTTGATCCGTCTTTGCGGTAAAACTACAGATCCATGGTCCAGATGATATCCAGTTGCCGCTTGGCCGGGGTTTTCTGCCAGGCCAAAGGAATTCCCGCCTGTTCGAAAACGAAATTGGATCATATTCATATAGATGCCAGTTTCTGCAATAACCGGACAACCATGCATGGCAGCTTTGGGCATCGAAGCGGTTATGGCTGTCGATGCTTTACTTTCTGGCTTTGCCGGCAAGGTACTCGATGGAGACACGCACCACAGTTGTTTGGTCCATCAGACTGTCGATATAAGCATCCCCGGCAGCAATGTGGTCTGGGGCATATTTGGCCACCAGGGCACGCAGTGACTTTTTTTTCAACACCTCGTCTTCGATGACGTCGGCATTGCCGGACACCACCACGCTTTCGTAGCGGGTGGAGAATTTTTCGGGGAGCAACTCGGTCTTTCCCACCACACAGAAGGAGACTCCGTTGTTGGCGGTGATGTTTTCCAGCTTTTGACCTTCGGTGGCGCAGTGAAAAAAGATGTTGTCTTCCATCACTACGTAATTCACGGGTATACCGTAAGGCCGGTTTTTTTTGTCCGAGGTGCTCAAAATGCCGTACTCGCCGCGTTTCAGCAGCGCCATGGCGGCGTCGTCGTCAAGCCGGCGGTCTTCCCGTCTCAATGGTTTGGTCATGGGTCCCATCCCTTATCCTATTCCCCTGCTAATGTGCATCTCACTGGGTCGGCTGTTCCTTATTGTTCGGATACCTTTTTTTGGTCTGGATTGCAAATCAAACCGGCCAATTAACAAATCGCTTGGTGAACGTGGTTAAAAAAATGTTTAACCCATGTTAAATATGATGTAAACTAACCCTACTTTCAGATGCCGTATCACATCCCATCGGGTCTGTGCGTCGCATGGAAAAACAGTTGGCACGGTTAATTCTAAAACTGTCCCCGCATGCGGAATTTTCTAGAAATCCTCTTAAGCATCATTTAATCGAGTGGTCTGAACCATTCACAAATTGAAACGCTGGCATGAACCTATCGGCTGCAGACAGAATTCTCGATGTTAACGGGCTGAAGACCTATTTCTTTTCGTCCAGAGGCGCCGCCCGGGCGGTAGATGGGGTTTCATTTCACCTCTCGGCGGGAGAGGTGCTGGGTGTCGTCGGTGAATCCGGAAGCGGGAAGAGTGTGACCGCCCAGTCCATCATGCGCTTGATACCCGATCCTCCCGGCAAGATCGTGGACGGTCGCATTCAATTCGACGGGATGAACCTGCTGGACCTGACGATGCAGCAGATGCGCCTCATTCGCGGTAATCGCATCGCCATGATTTTTCAGGAGCCGATGACCTCCTTGAATCCAGTTTTTACCATCGGCAACCAGATATCCGAAATGTTTATTCTGCATCGCAACGCCAGCCGAAAAGAGGCCCTGGATGCCTCCGTCGAGATGTTGGACCGGGTGCAGATTCCTGCCCCCAAGCGGCGCATCAATGAATATCCTCACCAGCTTTCCGGTGGTATGCGCCAGCGGGCCATGATCGCCATGGCGCTCTCCTGCGATCCGGAACTCCTGATTGCCGACGAGCCGACCACGGCGCTGGACGTGACCGTTCAGGCGCAGATTCTCGATTTGATGCTCAAACTCAAGGAAGATTTCGGCACCGCCGTTCAGATGATCACCCACGATTTGGGTGTGATTGCCGAGATGGCTGACCGCATCGTGGTCATGTATGCCGGCCGGGTGGTCGAGGAGGCCTCGACGGTTGAGCTATTTCGGCAACCGCTGCACCCCTACACGATCGGCCTTCTGAAGTCGATTCCTATTCTTGGGAGCCGGACAGCCGGAGAAACCAAGCGGCTGAGCGAGATCAAGGGGATGGTTCCCAGCCTGGTCGCACTGCCCGATGGCTGCAAATTTTGCGACCGCTGCAACCGGGTCATGACCGTCTGCCGTAAACGGGAACCGGGACTGACTGAAGTCTCCAGCGGGCACCAGGTGCGTTGCTGGCTTCATGTGGAGCCACCATCGTCATGAAAGAATCGCTGATCACCGTCCGGGATCTGAATATTCACTTTCCCATCAAACGGGGAGTCCTATCCAGGACCGTCGGGTATGTGTACGCCGTGGACGGGGTCAGTTTCGAGCTGGCCAAGGGGGAAACCCTGGGCATCGTCGGTGAGTCGGGTTGTGGAAAGACCACGGCGGGCATGGCGGTTACCCAACTCATCCCGATCACCAGCGGCAAAGTGACGTGGAAGGGCCAGGATATGCGTGAGTTGAGCCGGTCCGGCCTGCGCAAGTTGCGGCGGGAGATGCAGCTCATTTTTCAGGATCCCTATTCCTCGTTGAACCCGCGCATGCGTGTCGATGATATCCTTTCCGACCCCATGGACGTGCATGGCATGTTTACTGGAAAGCAGCGGCGGGAGCGGCTGGCCTTTCTGTTGGAAACGGTGGGTCTGGCCCCGGAACAGGGCCGCCGGTTTCCGCACGAATTTTCCGGCGGCCAGCGACAGCGTATCGGCATCGCCCGCGCCCTGGCCCTGGATCCATCGGTGATCATCGGCGACGAGCCAGTCTCGGCGTTGGATGTATCCATTCAGGCCCAGATCATCAACCTGCTCATGGACCTCAAGGCCAATTTCGACCTCTCGCTGATCATCATTTCCCACGATCTGGCCGTTGTGGAGTATATCTGCGACCGCATTGTGGTGATGTACCTGGGCAAAGTCATGGAAACGGCCGTCTACAGCGACCTCTACGGATCGCCCAAACACCCCTACACCCAGGCCCTGCTTTCCGCCGTTCCCGTGCCCGATCCCCTGCGCAAAAAAGAACGCATCATACTCAAAGGAGACGTGCCTAGCCCCATCGATCCCCCGTCCGGCTGCCGGTTTCACACCCGCTGTCCCGAACGGATGGATATATGCGACAAAACGGTTCCCGAAATGATTGATTTCGGCAACGGCCATCAGGCCGCCTGTCACCTGTACACTCGCGCTGACGCGCAATGACCATAAAGGACCCATCAACTGATAAAGGAGGCTGCCCCATGAAACGTATCGCATTGACCCTGATCATCGCCCTGCTGGCCCTGCCCGCCGTTGCGATGGCCAAAACCGAACTGGTGGTGGTGACCGACGCGCCACCCAAAGCCATGAACCCCCACGCCTATTCTTCCGATGCAAATCTTTCTTACATGTCCAACTTCTTCGACGGGCTGCTGCAGCGCCCCGCCCCGGACGGCAAGCTGTCACCGGCACTGGCCGTGAAATGGGAGCGGCTGGATGCCCTGACTTGGAAGTTCGAGCTGCGCAAGGGGGTCAAGTTTCACAACGGCAACGCCTTCAACGCCGCCGACGTCAAGTTCACCTTCGAGCGCATGAAGGATCCCCAGTATTCCAAGCTGCTCAACATCGCCAACTCCATCGCATCCATCGAAACGCCGGACGACTACACCGTGATCTTCAAGAATGTCAAACCAGTACCCTGGTTCGCCGAGACCATGCACCAGAATTTCATCGTGGACATGGAGTCCTCCAAGGGACGCGATGACGGCGACTACAACACCAAACCCATCGGTACCGGAGCCTATAAGTTGGTAGAATGGGTCAAGGGCTCCTATGTGCGTATGGCCGCCAACCCCGACTACTGGGAAGGCGCTCCCAAATACCAGACGGTGGATATCCGACCGATTACCGAAGAGGCCACCCGCTTTGCCGCCCTGGCCGGCAAACAGGCCGACATCGTCAACGGTGTACCCGTATCCCTGATCGAACGCATCGAGAAGATGCCCCATGTGGAGTTGATTTCGCGTCCGGCCCGGCGCGCCATCTATATGGGGATGTCCAACAAGGCAGGCACCCCCTTTGCGGATATCCGTGTTCGCAAGGCCATTGCCCACGCCATCAACGAGGATGAAATCATCGACAAGGTCATGCGCGGTCAGGCTACGGCCGCGGCCCAGGTGCCGGACGTGCCCACCGTCGGTTACCTGCCCGGGTTGAAGCGGCTGCCCTATGACCCTGCCCTGTCGAAAAAACTGCTGGCCGAGGCCGGATATGCCAATGGCTTCGATATCACTGTGGCCGGCCCCAACGACCGCTATGTTAACGATGAGAAGATCAGTGAAGCCGTGGCTAAATACCTGGCCAAGGTCGGCCTGAAAGTGAAGCTGGATGTGAAGCCCAAGTCCCTCTTCTTCGACGAACTCACCGATTACAAACACAGCTTCTACCTGATCGGCTGGTTTGATGGTTCCTATGATCTCGGCCGCAGTGCCGAAAAGCTGTTGCACACCCCTGACAAGGACAAGGGCATGGGCACATACAACGGTGGCGCGTATTCCGACCCGGAAATTGACCAAATGATCATCGCGTCCTCCTCTATCATCGACCGGGCCGAACGGGAGAAAGCCCTTCAGGCCATCAACAAGAAGTCCGTGGACGATGTGGCCTGGATCCCGCTGCACTACCAGCAGGATATTTATGCGGTGGTCAAGGCTTCGGGGGTCCAGTTCACCCCGCGTCCGGATCAGTGGATTGTGGCCAAGGAAATAAAATAGTGTATTTAGATGCTTGATACTTGGCTTATCAGTCTGACCCTATCAATTAAATACTGCTTTTAATCTATCCAAGAGGATCCAGGAGTCAGTATTCAGAATTCAGCCAATGTCTCGCTTTTAGCTCGGCCGTCATTATACAAAGCGTTAGAGCGAAGCGATACTCCATTAGAATTCTGGCTCCTGACTACTGGCTTCTGGATTCTCAGCGTTAAAAATGTCGAAGGTGCAAATCCCTTCGTAAAGGTATTCAACGCGTAATTAACAGGCTGTTACTACACCATGGCCACTTATCTAATCAAAAGGCTGCTCCAGGGAATCGTCGTCTTGCTGGCGGTCTCCTTTGTCTGCTTCATCATGTTCCGCTACACCGGCGATCCGGTGATGATGCTGGCCGGCAAATATGCGACCCAGCAGGAGCGCGAGATGGTGCGGGTGTCTTACGGCCTGGACCGCCCCATTTACATTCAGTACGTCAGTTTCATCGGTGGCGCACTCAAGGGCAACTTCGGTAAATCCTACATCAGTTCGGTGGATGCCCTGGACATGATTTTGGAACGTATGCCGGCCACCCTGGAACTGGCCTTCACCGCCATCTGCATATCCTTCGCCTTGGGGGTGGGGCTGGGGGTGGTGGTCTCGGTGTGGCCCACCGGGTTGATCGCCCGGGCGATCATGGCCGGGTCGATTCTCGGAATTTCGATCCCCACTTTTCTGATCGGCATCCTGTTGGTGATGGTGTTTTCGGTTTACCTGGGGGTGCTACCTTCCTTCGGCCGCGGTGAAACCGTCCAGATCGGCTTTTGGCGCACCGGGCTGCTGACGGTCAGCGGCTGGAAACATATTATTCTGCCAGCGTTCACCCTTTCCGGATACCAGCTGGCCGTGTTGCTGCGCCTCACCCGGGCCGGCATGCGCGAAGTACTTTCCGAAGAGTACATCAAGACGGCCTGGGCCAAAGGATTGTCACCCTCCAAGGTGATCCTCAAACACGCCCTGCGCAATGTGTTGATTCCGGTGGTGACCATCGCCGGGCTCTCTTTCGGCGAACTCGTGGCATTTTCCATCGTCACTGAAACCATCTTTCAGTGGCCGGGCATGGGTAACCTGCTGCTGACATCTATTTTTGAAACCGACCAGCCGGTGATCGTCACCTACATCATGCTGGCGGCGGTGATCATTTTGACCATTAACATCCTGGTGGATTTATTGTACGCGTTCCTCAACCCGAAAATCAGATACGAGTAGTACGCTTATGGCCGGTATTTTGAAATCCCAGCACGTTCGCAACTACCTGCGGGACCCGTCCGCCCTGATCGGCAGCATCGTCCTGCTTGTCTTTTTCTTCTGCGCGATTTTCGCGCCACTGCTGGCGCCTATGGATCCGTATGACCTGATGACCGTGGATCTGGGCGACTTTCTGCTGCCGCCCGGCTGGATGGACGGCAGCGTGGCGGCTTTTCCGCTGGGCACCGACGACCAGGGGCGCGGAATTCTCTCCACGATCATATACGGGTTGCGCACATCGTTGATTGTCGGTTTTTCGGTGGTGGCCATTTCCAGCGTTATTGGCATTGTTATGGGAATGCTTGCCGCCTACTATGGCGGTGTTCTGGATGCTCTGGTCATGCGTCTGGCCGACACCGTGTTTGCTTTTTCCACCACCCTGCTGGCGGTATTGCTGCTGGGGGTGTTTGAAACCCGGGGCGTGGTCACGGTAATCTTCGCCATCTGCATTGCCGACTGGGTCAAGTACGCCCGTACTATCCGCGGCAGCGTGCTCGAGATCAAGGTCTATGCCTACGTGGTCGCTGCTCGTTCTTCCGGGGCCGGGGACTTTCGCATCCTTTTTCGCCACATCCTTCACAACGCGCTGCCGCCTATTTTG
>NZ_JASJGN010000440.1:0-5686 GCF_033791525.1 Desulfosarcina sp. | reverse complement strand
CGATGCGGACGTCTCGTAATCGGCAAGGTTCTCGCTGCGGAGCCCCATATAAGTACTGACGATCATGACCAGCATAATCATGGTGAAAGGTAAACCGACGGTAACGGCGATGGCCTGGATGGCCCCCAGTGCGTCGGCCCCTCCGCCAATCAGCAGTGCCGCGGCAATGGCGCCCTCCATGACGGCCCAAAATACCCGTTGGGGCACCGGTGCGTCCAGTTTGCCGCCGGCGGTGATGGAGTCCACCACCAGGGAACCGGAGTCGGAGGAGGTGACGAAAAAGACCAGTACCAGGACAATTCCGAAAAAGGAGGTGATCTGGGTCAAGGGCAGGTTGGCCAGCATCTGAAAAGTGGCCAGGGGAACTTCACCCAGCCCATTGGCCAATGCGCCCACATTGTTTTGGATCTGAAGAATGGCGTTACCGCCGAAGGCCTGCATCCAGAACACGGTAAGGACCGTGGGAACCAGTAGAACGGCGGTCAGGAACTCGCGGATGGTGCGGCCCTTGGAGATGCGGGCGATGAACATGCCGACAAAAGGTGCCCAGGAGATCCACCAGGCCCAATAAAAGACGGTCCATCCCTTGTAGAATTTGTCGTCGGTTCGGCCGATCCAGTTACTCAGGGGGATGATGTCTTGAATGTAAGCCAGGGTCGTCGTGAAACAGCCGACGATGAAGTGGGTAAAGGAACCGGCCACGACAACAAAGCCCAGTAGAATCACTGCCAGAAGCATGTTGAAATTGCTGAGCACCTTGACACCGCCTTCCAGCCCCCGGACCACGGAGATGACCGCCACACCGGTGACGCAGATGATAATGGTCACCTGGAGCCACATGGTTTTCTCGATCCCGAAGAGAAAGTTGAGGCCGGCGCTGGCCTGCTGGGCACCAAAGCCCAGGGAGGTGGCCAAACCGAATATGGTGGCCAAAACGGCGATGATATCGATGATGTTGCCGGGGGTTTTCCAGGTCTTTTCTCCCAGAATCGGATAAAAGGTGGAGCGGATCGTCAACGGCAATCCCTTGTTGAAAGCGAAAAAGGCCAAGGCCAGGGCGGTGACGGCATAGATGGCCCAGGGATGCAGTCCCCAGTGAAACATGGTGGCGCCCATGGCCGCGCTGGCCGCTTCGGGTGTGCGGGCGGCCACATTCAGCGGCGTTCCCCACCAGCCGGTGTAGTAAGCCACCGGCTCGGCCACACTCCAGAACATCAATCCGATGCCCATGCCGGCAGCAAACAGCATGGCAAACCAGGACATACGCTTAAATTCGGGTTTGGCATCCGGGCCGCCCAAACGTATCTTACCGACGGGCAATACGATCAGGGCCAGGCAGAACAAGACGAAAATGTTGCCGGAAATCATGAAGAACCAGTCAAAGTTTTCAATGGTCCACCCTTTGGTCGCGTCGAAGATCTTCTTGGCGCCGACGGGGTGGACCAACGTGGAGATCACAAACAGGATCACAAGAACTGCCGATACGAAAAACACCGGGTTGTGCATATCCATGCCCCACTTTTGGATATTGTCCTGTCCTACCTTGTAGGAAGTGGTAAACCTGTCTTTTCTTGCCATGCATTTCCTCCTTAGCGATTGCTCCAGTTGGTGTGGTCGGTGGGTGCCCGGCTTCGATAGGGCCGGGCGAACGACAGGGCCTCTTTGTCAGATGGTGCGCCTCTTTTTTACTTTATTGAACCCTCCCCGCGGCTAAGCCGCGGGGAATGCGCTCGCTATCGCGATTCAACAATCCCCCG
This sequence comes from Desulfosarcina sp., assembly GCF_033791525.1. Lineage (GTDB taxonomy): Bacteria > Desulfobacterota > Desulfobacteria > Desulfobacterales > Desulfosarcinaceae > Desulfosarcina. The sequence continues at coordinate 3,929 of NZ_JASJGN010000440.1, read as the reverse complement.
AATCAGTCGCTGCATTGGCTGCTACTGAAACTTGGCAAATATATAGAGGGTGCCTCAAACTCGAAACGGGTATGGCAGGCATCGAGCGGCCTGCCCATATATTGAAAATATATTTACAACGGTCGGAATCACTTAACGTCTTTACAGCAGGCAGCGTTGACATTGGAGATCCCGGATGTTGTTTGCAGTGTCATGAAAAAAGACAGGTGTCGATCAAATGCTGAAAGAAAAGTTTCAATCTTTGTGCCAATTGATGCGGATTGCTGCAGGCATATGAAATGAATAAGAAAGATTCATTTTTTCAGAAGGAGCTACGTGGAGCGGGACAGGACACAACTGTCCTCAGGCGACTGAAAAAGAAGAGTCAACATTCTGCAATAAATACAATTTTTTAAAATAAGACATTACTGTCCTGTTTGTGGACTAATTAATACCATGCGCTTTCATTTTCCGCTGGAGCGTCTTGTAGTTCAGCTGCAGGGCTTCGGCTGCCCTCCCGCGATGCCATCGAGACGCTTCCAAAGCGCTGAGAATCATCTTTTTCTCTACAGCATCCATCCGTTTTCTAAGGCCGCCACCGATGGACAAGGGCGGTTCGTCGACCGCGCTGTCTGAAATTTGACCGATCAGGTCCAGTTTGCCCAGGGTGATGTATGTGTGCAGCACGTTTTGCAGTTCGCGGACATTGCCGGGCCAGCTATAGGTTTCCATGGCCTCGCGAACCCGCACCGGCAGGTGCCGGGGCTCCTTATTGCCTTTGGCCAGCGTCGACAGAAAATGATCGATCAACAACGGAATATCACCCTTGCGCTCGCGTAACGGCGGCAGCTGGATGGGCAGAATACGGATGCGGTAAAAAAAATCCTCGCGCATCCGCCCATCCTTGACCAGCTTGACCAGGTCGCGGTTCGTGGCGGCGACCACCCGAAAGTCGCTGCGCTTGAGCTTGATGCCGCCCAAGGGAGTGTACCCCACGCCGTCAAGCACCCGCAGCAGTTTGACCTGCATATCCTGGCCGATCTCACCGATTTCATCCAGGAACAGGGTGCCCCCATCCGCCGAATCCAGGAACCCACCCTTATCCGAACTGGCCCCGGTAAACGCTCCCTTCATGTGGCCGAAGAATTCCCGTTCCATCAGGCCCTTGGGTATCGCCCCGCAGTTGACCGGCACGAATTCCCCCGGCCGGCGGTCGCTCAACCGATGGATGGCCCGGGCCACCAGCTCCTTGCCGGAACCGGACTCCCCGAAAATAATCACGCTGGCATCGCTGGCGGCCGCCTTGAGGATCAGGTCATACACCGCCTGCATCGGTTCACTCTTGCCGATTATATCGCCGAACCGGTAGCGGTCACTGATGGACGAACGCAGGCGCAGGTTCTCCTTGCGAAGGTCCAGCTCCACCTCTTTATAGGCGGTGACGTCGCTGATGAATCCCTCCAGGGCCACCAGTTGGTCATCATCATCGAAAACCCCTTCGCCCTGCTCCCAGACCCACTTCTCATCACCGCTGGCCGCCCTGATGCGGTAGATGAAGCTGAATGGCCGCCGCATGGCCACGGTTTCACGCACCAGATCGAGCATGTTCTTGCGATCGTCCGGGTGAACGATTCGCTGGAAGGCATTGGGTCCGGTACCGATGAGCTCGTGGGGCTCAAAGCCGAGCAGCCGCTTGCTGCCCCGGCTGGCGAACTCCATGACAAATGATTCGTCGGCCCGGCAGCGGTATACGATCCCCGGCAGGTTGTTCATCAGCGTACTCAGACGGCGCTGGCTTTCCAGGAGCGCATTTTCAGCCTGTTTTTTTTCGGTGATATCCAGGCACAGGCTCAGTTTGGAAATTGCGCCGTCCGGGTGCGCGATGGGCGTGGCCATGTTGTAATACCATCGCCCGGTGGTCGGGTGCTTGAACTCCCATCTGACCGGCTTGCCCCGGAAGACATCCTGTTCCGGGCACCACGGGCAAACCTCGGCGTTGCCGTACAGAACCCGGTGGCAGGCTTCCCCCACCGGATCCCGGCCTAGCTGCTCGGCCACCTGGCGGTTGACGAATTCGATGCGATTGTCCGGTGAACAGACATAAACCATGCCGTCAAACGCTTCGACAATGGCCTCGAAATAGGAGATTTGGTTGTGGTTGGCTGGGTTCATTTAAAACACGATTTTCAGGATCAAACGCCCAAATAGTCCCGCCGATCAATGCGGTATTTTTTCATCTTGTAGTTGAACAGCTGCCGTGAAATGCCGATGCTGGTCGCCGCCCGGGTACTATTACCGCCGTGGGCGGCCAGGGCGGCGACCACCACCGACCGCTCATGATCGGCCTGGCGGGCCAGCAGCCCCTTGTCGCTGTCCACCGGATACCGCCCGGCGCCGCGGGGCGGGGTGGGCGATCCTGGGCGTGCCTGACCGTAACCGGCATATTCATTGGACGGTGAACCGGCCATCGGCGGCTGAACGGAGTCCGGTTCGCCCCGCAACCGCCGCCAGGTGGTCAGGTGAGACTGCAGATGGCGCCGCTCGATGGTGCGGCTGGAAACCACCAGGTTGATGGCCCCTTCGATGACGTGTTCCAATTCACGGACGTTGCCGGGCCAGTCAAAATCATTGAACAGGGCCAGCACATCACCGGAGATGTCCGAAACTTTGCGGTTGAGCGCTTGGCTGTGCTTGGAGAGAAAATGACGCGCCAGCAGAACGATGTCCTCTTTGCGGTCGCGCAGGGGTGGAATGGGGATAAAAACCACACCCAGCCGGTAGAACAGGTCGGGCCGCAGATTGTTTTCAGCAATGGCCACATGGGGCTCCTTGTTGACACTGCTGATAATTTTTACATCGATCTCCGACTCTTTGAGAGACCCCAGCCGGCGAACCTTGCGTTCCTGGATGACCCGCAGAATCTTGGCCTGAAGCCCGGTGGCCATCGAGTTGAGTTCGTCCAGAAAAAGGGTGCCGCCGCTGGCGCGCTCGAAAAGCCCCAGCTTATTCCGCGCCCCGGTAAAAGCACCGCTGGTGGTTCCGAAAAGCAGCCCTTCGAGCAGGTTTTCCGGTATGGCTGCACAGTTCACCGCCGTGTAGCGGCCGCTTTTGCGCCCGCTGTGGTTGTGAATGGCCTGGGCAAAGAGCTCCTTGCCGGTACCGGTCTCCCCATGCAGCATCACCGGCGAAGGGGTAATGGCGGCCATTTTGGCTGTATTCACGGCCCTTAGAAAATCAATATTGCTGCCCACGATGGCATCGAAATCAAAGCGGGTCTCATTGGGCAGCACCTGCTTGGGCCGGGGTATGGAAATGGCGGAGATGGTCTCTTCCAGCACGTTGTATTCCCTCACCAGACAGATGGCGCCTTCCAGTCGATCCCGTTTGAACAGGGGAAAAACGGTATGGATGGTATTGGCCACTTTCCCCCGCCGCGTCCGATAGAGCAGTGACCGGTCGACGATAGGCTGCTGGTTGTGGAGACACTGCATGATCACGCTGCCATCTTCGGCCAGATCGTAAACGTCAACCACTTTTTCCCCGAGCACCTCGGCCGGATTCAGCTCGTCGATGGCGGCCATGGTGGGATTATAGTAGATGATGGTTCCGGTCCGGTCGACAATCAGCAGCCCCTCGCTGAACCCGTCGAAAAAGGGCAGGAATTCTTCATAGCCGATATCGAGTGTCCGAGCGATGAAATGGCGTGGAGACGTTTTCATGGCCATGGCTGTATAGGTTCCATCAAGGTTGGCGTATCGGTCAACAGGCTGCTGAAAAGCATGCCACACTTTTTAAAATCAGGCAAACCGGTGAACTCGCCAGGGCCGCCGGTCGTCTGAGGTCCGAGGTCTGAGACCTTCCGTCTTCCGTCTTCCGTCTTCCGTCTTCCGTCTTCCGTCTTCCGTCTTCCGTCTTCCGTCTTCCGTCTTCCGTCTTCCGTCTTCCGTCTT
>NZ_JASJGN010000439.1:0-11668 GCF_033791525.1 Desulfosarcina sp. | reverse complement strand
CCACCGGCGTATCCTTCGATTTGACCGGACCCTTCAAAAACCAGCGTACTGGTGACCACGTTGTTGACAAATGTCCGGTCGTGGCTCACCAGCAGCACCGTGCCGCTGTAGCCTAAGAGTAGCTCCTCCAGGAGTTCCAGGGTTTCCACATCCAAATCATTGGTAGGCTCGTCCAGCACCAGGACATTGGCTGGACGGGCAAAGAGTTTGGCCAGCAACAGGCGGTTCTTCTCACCCCCAGAAAGCACCCACACGGGGGTGCGGGATCGTTGAGGAGAAAAAAGAAAGTCCTTCAGGTAACCAATGACATGGCGGCTTTTTCCGCCGACTTCCATCATGTCACCCGCCGGGGAAACATTCTCCTGAACAGTCTTGTTCTCATCCAACTGCCCGCGCAGCTGATCAAAGTAAATCACTTCCAGATTAGTGCCGTGTTTGATTCGCCCCTGCTGGGGCGACAAGTCGCCTAACAGCAGACGGATCAGGGTGGATTTGCCGGCGCCGTTGGGTCCCAGGATGCCGATTCGGTCGCCTCGCATGATGGTGCATGACAATTCCCTGACGATGCTCCGATCCCCATAGGCAAAGGTCAGGTCAGTGGCCTCGACAACCGTTTTTCCGCTTCGTTCAGCTTCTTCCAGGGCCATGCGCACCCTGCCTGTGCGGTCCCGTCGGCTGCGGCGACGTTCGCGAAGCTTTTCCAGCGCCCGCACCCGCCCTTCGTTGCGGGTGCGGCGGGCCTTGATGCCCTGCCGGATCCACGTTTCCTCGGCGGATAGCTTTTTATCGAACCTCAGATTTCCCTTCTCTTCGGCCTCCAGGCGATCCTGGCTGCGCTGCTCATAGGTGTCATAATCGCAGTCCCAGGCGTTCAGGCGCCCCCGGTCGATCTCCACGATTCGGGTGGCCAGGCGGCGGATCATCATCCGATCGTGGGTGACCAGAATCAGTGTGCCGCGCCACTTGAGCAGAAACGACTCCAGCCAGTCAATGGCCGTCATGTCCAGGTGGTTGGTGGGTTCGTCCAGCAGAAGGACGTCCGGTCGGGCCACTAGCGCAGCAGCCAGGAGCACCTGGCGCTTCATGCCGGCGGAAAAGGTGCTCACGTCCCCATCCGCCGCCAGGTTCATCTGAGAAATGATGTGCGCCACCTGCTGCCGGATCTGCCAGCCGTCTTCGCTGTCAATGGTCTGCTGCAGGGCCATCAGCTTCTTCGAGGCATCCTCGGCCGTGCTGTCGACCGATTCGTTCAGATCACACATGCGGCGATACGCCGCCAGACGCCCTCCCCTTGGTCCCATTCCCTGACAGATGACATCGAACACCGTCCCGTGAAGGTCTGCGGGGACGCCCTGGGCCAGGATGCTCACCGTGACGCCCTGGGACCGCATCACCTCTCCACGGTCCGGCGACAGGCTGCCGCCGATAATGTTCATGAGGGTGGTTTTGCCCACACCGTTTCTGCCCAGCAGGCCGATCCGCTCTCCGGACGCCACCGTCAGGTTTACCCGGTCCAGCAATGGCTCTGCGCCGAAGCTCATGCAAATATCGCGAATGGTAATCAGGGCCATATTTTTTCCGATAATACCTATTTCGGAAGAGCTGGAAAAAACAAATCACAAAATACAAATCTCAAACAAATCCCAAATTACAATATCCAGATCTCAAAATGGCAATGACCAACAGCTGACTGTCATTTTGATTTCTCAACTATTAATGAGTGGAATCTCGGTTCATCAAAATAATTAGGTTTGGAATTTAGAATTTGGCTATTGTGATTTGTTTGTCATTTGGTTTTTGGCTATTGTTATTTATTGGCTATCCATCCTTATAATTTCCTGACATCGAAAACAGGCTTTGAAGGAAATGGATACTCATCCTTAGTACATTTCGTACTTGACCAATCGTCCGTCCAGTCCCCCGTTTCTCAACGGTTTTTTCCACGCGGGTTTCAACCCGATCCGCTTGATCATCTCCCGGTTGCCAAAATAGATGTACGCTTCCGATCCTTTGCAGCGTTGCTTTAAAAAATCGCCCAGTTGCCGGTAAAAGTCTTCCAGGCCGTCCGGACGCTTCATGCGGATGCCGTATGGCGGGTTGCACAGAATGATCCGGTTCTCCAGCCCTTCGATTTGCCTGAAATCCATTCTCAAGACGTTTACCGTGCGTGCATGGGGAACCATCTTGCAGTTGGCCCGGGTCGCCGAAACCGCTTGGGAATCGATGTCGCTGGCGTAAATGAGGCGGTCCGCCAATTTTCGAATCCGGCTGGCCGCCTCATCTTTAACGGTTTTCCATAGGTTGGGGTCGTAATCAGGAAGCTGCTGAAAACCAAACCGATGGCGAAGATAACCGGCCGGAATGCGGCAATAAGCCATCACCGCTTCAATAACCAGGGTACCGGATCCGCACATGGGATCGGCCAGAGGCGCCCGGCCGTCCCATCCGGACAGGCGTACCATGGCGGCGGCCACTGTCTCCTGCATGGGGGCGTCACCACTGCGGGTGCGATATCCACGACGGTGAAGGCTGCCGCCGGAGGTATCGACACTGATGGTTCCCCGATCCTTTTCCACATAGAGATTGATCCACAGGTCGGGCGTTCGCGGATCGACGTTCGGCCGTCTCCCGAATGCCTCCCGGAACTGGTCGGCGACCGCATCCTTGAGTTTCAGCCCGGCAAACTGCGAATGGGGAACGGTACTGCCGGCGGTGCTGGCGAAAACGGCAAATGTCTGATCCAAGCCTAAAAATCGCGTCCAGTCGATGCGTCGGGCCGCCCGGTAGATAGCTGCAGCGTCCGGGCAGGCAAATGATTGAATCGGTGCGAGGACACGACTGTTCAACCGGGCGCAATAATTGATGCGGTAAAGCGATGATCGATCCGCCTTGAAATGGATGCCGCGGCGAACCGGGCGGGTGTCCACCGCACCCAGTTCAGCCAGTTCGGCAGCTCCGGTCGCTTCCAGGCCATCGGCAATCTGGGCAAAATAGGGGGTGTGGGTCTGATCGTCTGACATGGATGGGTCACCCGCGGGGCCAGTCAGGTAAACCAATGAGATCGGCCATTAGACTGATCATGCATTCGTGCGGGGTCATGCAGAAGATGTCCTTCTTGGTTTACCGGATGAAGCGCGGTTAGGGCGGCCGCCGCGATTGCGATAGTGCCGTTTCGCCCCGTCGCCCTTACTCGGTCGCGGCCGCCGGCTTTTCTGCCCCGCGCCGCCGGGACCGAGAGCGGGATTGGCACGCCGCCGACGCGGTGCCGGGGGCAATTCCAGCCATCCCTCTTCGGGTTGGATGCAGGGCAGTGAATGGCCGATGAACGCTTCGATAGCCGGCAGGTAGAAAGAGTCCTCCTCACAGGCAAAGCTGATGGAGGTTCCGGCTGCCCCGGCTCGGCCGGTGCGGCCAATGCGGTGAACGTAGTCTTCGGCATCGTGGGGCAGCGTGAAGTTGATCACGTAATCCATACCCTCGATGTGAATGCCACGGCCGGCCACATCCGTGGCCACCAGCACGCGGATCTTGCCGGACTTGAACTGTTCCAGCGTTCGGATCCGCTTATTCTGCGGTACCTCGCCGGACAACACGGCACAGTTGATACGGTAGCGGTCCAGCATTTCAGCCAGCCGCCGGGTTTCATCGCGACGGTTGCAGAAGACCAGCACGCGGTCCAGATTCTGACGGGTGATGATGTTATAGGTCAAAGAGAATTTTTCGTCGGTGGTGACGATGTAGACCACCTGCTCGACCGTGTCCACAGCCACCTGTTCCGGTTCGATCTCGACGGACAGCGGATCCTTGGTCCAGCTGGCGCTCAGGCGGGTGACCTCCGGCGTGAGCGTGGCGCTGAAAAACAGGGTCTGACGCTTGTCTTTATGCGGTGTGCTGTAGACAATCTGGCGCACATCGGGAATAAATCCCATGTCGAGCATGCGGTCCGCTTCGTCGAGGATAAGCATCTCTACCCGGCTCAGGTTCAGATCCCTGCGGCGCTTGAAATCCAGCAGGCGGCCCGGGGTGGCGACAATGATGTCCACGGGCCTGCCGTGCAGTTGCCGCCGCTGCTTTTCGTAGTCCATTCCGCCGAATACGCTGACGATGGAAAAGGAGCAATAGGCGGAAAGGAGATTGGCTTCGTCGGCAATCTGCAGCACCAGTTCGCGGGTCGGTGCGATGATGAGCACCCGGGGTGTGCCGGGGGGTCGTTTTCCCTTGATGGGATTGGCCAGCATCCGTGTAAGCACGGTGATGAGAAAAGCAGCGGTTTTGCCGGTGCCGGTCTGGGCCCGGCCGAAGGCATCCCGGCCTTTTAAGGTAGCCGGCATGATCTCCGCCTGGATGGGGGTGCAGTATTGAAACCCGGTATCGGCGATGGCGTGCATGATCGGATCGGGAAGACCCAGGTCGTGGAAGCGGGTCTTGCCTGCTTCCACGGGAACCTGAAACAGTCCCGGATCCCAGGCGACGGCCGGATGGTTCGGCTTTCCCCGTGAAGACGATTCGATATAGGGTTTGCGCGTTGATTCCGTGCCTTCCGGTCTTGGGCGGGGAGAACGCTTTTTCTTCGTTCCGGGACTGGGTTCCGATTGTGCTGCGGGTGACGGTGAGCTATTCTTTTCAGACGGTTCGGCAGTATTGGGGCGATCGCTGTCGAATAGCCGGCCCTTTATGGCTTTAATCAGTTTTCCTATCAAAATTCGGCTAACCTAAAAATCCTTTCATTTCTCTTAACGGCAGGCTGGCCCATATGCGGGCGCCTTTGACCGTGGCCCTAAATAAATCGGGCCCGAGATAAAGGCCCGCGTTAATATACGAATATCAGCCACGAATTGCAAGGGCTATTGGCTAATCGATTTATAGCAGTCGCCGACTGGTCAGGTAGCATTGGCGCCAGAAGTCATTGTCCATTCGGGAAAGCATCACCCCGTAACTGGTGGAGGCGTGGACAAACTCGCCTTGGCCCAAGTAGATGCCCACGTGGTGGAATTTGGTGTCGGGTTTGAAAAAAACGAGGTCTCCGGCGGTCAGATTGCGCTTTTCCACGCGACGGCCTTTGCGCATGAGGGCCCTTGTCGTTCTCGGCAGGCGCATGTCAAACAAGCCGTCATACAAGACGACCACCAGCCCCGAGCAATCGATGCCCCGGCGGCTCAGGCCGCCCATCCGGTGGGGGGTCCCCAACCAGGACTGGATCTCGGCCCGCAGGACCTGCGCCGACCGGGTTCCGTCAGGTGTCAAAACCACTGGTTCAGGGTCGGGGGCAGCAGTGGTGGCGCATCCGGTGATCATCAGGGTCAATATAATCAGCAACGGGCTCGCCATGACGCCTCTGTTCAGGAGCCGGTGGAAGTGGCTGCAATAGGTGCCGGCATCAGGCATCTGGACCCCTTTCAAACAGGTGGGCGATGGTTGTCAGACTGAAATCCATCTCCATGGAGAGAAACTGGGATATGGAATGCAGGGTGATGATGGCATTTTTATCCGCATCCCGCTTGCCCACGCTGTGGATGCGCGCCAAAAGGCCCTCGTTGACCAGTTGCACCCGGGCGTAGCTTTTTTCGAGTTTATCGAAGTCAAAACGGTTCACGCGGCCCTTTTTGAATTCGAAATACTGACCGAGCAGGAACAGCGAGGTGCTGCGGGCGGTGGTCTCTTCCACGGATGAAAAGGGCAGATGAAAGCGGGCCATGGGTTTGAGGAAATTCATCACCGGACAGTTGCTGGTGGCCATGACAATGCCGAACACCGAGGTCAATCCCTCCATGGCCGAGGTTCTTTTTGAATAGGTGCGGTCGGCGGTTTCACAGACGACCATGCAGTTTTTGTGGGACAGGATATCCTTGAACCGATCCACCAGTTCCGTGATGTTCACGGCAATGGGGCAGTACAAGTGCGTGTTGGGAGACAGGCGGCAACATTTACACTGCTGGTAAGAAAGCTCTGTCCAAGGCGGAAAGGGCTCGGGTGACGCCGGCTTCATGGTCAGCGTCAACGGATCCAGCGCGATGTGAAAACGCGTGCTCTGGCCGTCCTCGAGTTCGATGTCATAGTTGAACCAATATGCATTGTCGTTCATGGGCGTCTCTCTATCCGGGTGTTGAAAACCGCTTATGGCTGCCGCCGTTCTTTTCATTGGATATTAAGCAAATTCCACGCCAATGAACGGCGACTCAGCCATAACGGATCCCGTCCACCGGATCGAGGGCCGACGCGCTGGCTGCCGGGTACAAGGTGGCCAAAAAGCAGATCACCACCGTGGACAGGCCGATGATCAGGACATCCACCAGTTGCAGACTTACCGGCAGCGTGGTGAGAAAGTAGACATCTCCGGGCAATTTAATGAACGGGTACTGTTTCAGGATACTGCACAGAATAAACCCCAGCACCCCGCCAATGGCGGTTCCCAGGCAACCGATCACCAACCCTTTGCACACAAAGATTTGCCGAATATGCTGATTGGTGGCCCCGATAGTCTTTAAGATTGCGATATCTTTTGTCTTTTCCATCACCATCATGATCAGGGCGCTGGCAATGTTGAATGCAGCCACAACCACGATGAGCGTCAAAATAATGTACATCACCGTTTTTTGAAGCCGTAGCATGGAGAACAGGTTGCGGTTCATCTGCATCCAGTCCCGCGCCCAGAAGGGGAAGCCGATACGGGCAACAATGGCGTCGGCAATCTGTTTGGCCTGGTATATATCGGCAACCCGCACCTCAAAGCCGGTGGCCTGCCCCGGCATATGGAGCAGGCGCTGGGCGACATCCAAGCGTACGAAGGACATGGCGCCGTCATATTCGTTCATGCCCGTTTCAAAAATGCCGGCCACGGAAAAGCGCATCACCACGGGCATCTGGTTGGCGGCAGTTCCCTTTCCCAAAGGAGATATGAGATAGACGGGGTCTCCAACAGCGACTTTCAGCCGCTCGGCGGTCACCCGCCCGACCACCAATCCGGGCACCTTTCCGTCAGATTCGTCAGGCGCGGCGTCAGCCAGAACATCCACAAGGGCAATGTTTTTACCGACAAAAATGGGCGGGCCCGGCCGGGTTGGGTCAAGGGCTTTCAACACCGCGCCGGTCACGCCATGGGAGCTTCGCAGCATCACCTGGGTATAGATAAACGGAGTAGCCGACAGGATCCCGTCGGTGGATTCGATCTTCGTCGCCGTGGCGTCGATATCCGACACCGATTCCCCGTAGCGCATCACCAGCACATGCGATTCAATGCCCAAAATTCGGTTTTGCAGTTCAGATTCAAACCCGGTCATCACGGCAATGACAACGATCAGAGCCATCACGCCCACGGCGATGCCCGCGGTGGCCAGAAAGGTGATCAGTGATATGAATGCCTGTTTTTGCCGGGCCCTGAGATAGCGGGTGCCCACGAACCATGTAAAAGACATTAATGTTTTCCTGATGAGAACAAGAGTCGGCTGGCGTTACCGCTCCCTTATTTATGAATGGTTGGCCGGTAGACGCCCGGCGTCGATCCGGGTATGGTAACGGCACCCGCACACTTTTCAAAAAAGGCCGTCGGTCCGGCACCCCCGATGATGGCATAGGCATAACCGGCATCGGCCATGGCGTGCAAGGTGGCCAGCAACACGGCACGGCCGACCCCCTTCTGGCGTAAATCAGAATCGATGCCGATGGGGCCGAAAAAATTGCGGCATGTGCTGTCGTGGCAGGCAAACCCTGCCAATCGGCCGCCGGAAACCGCGATCATGCAGGCAATCGGCTGCCGGGCAAAGGCCACCTCACACTCGGCGGCCCACCCATCGCCAAACCGGTTTTGGGTCCATCCGACAACCCTGTTTTTTTCACTGGCCATGGCCCGCCGCACAACAATGTCCTTTTCGGCCAATGCCGTCAACTGCGCTCCCGGGTCGGGTAAATCATAAAGCTTGACAAGAAGATCGGTCATGGTGGTCTCTCGCAGGGTTGCTTCAGCTATTGGGTGTACGGGTGTCTTGGTCATGGTCGAGCACCCGGTTCATGCTGCCGGTCACATAGCCTTCCAGATCCACGGAGACATGCAGAAAGCCTAATTTGCGCAAGGGTTCGACGATACGGCGTCTCAATGGATCAGCCACCAGCCTCGGCAGTTGATCCAAGGCAACTTCGATCCGGGCGACATCTCCGTGGTGACGAACGCGGCAGCCGACAAGCCCGGCATCAGCAAGCACCTGCTCGGCGCGCCGGACCTGTTCAATTTTGGCAGCATCGATGGGTGTTCCGTAGGGAAACCGGGTGGCCAGGCATGCCATGGCCGGCTTGTCCCAGACGAACAGGTGCCGCTCCCTGGCCATATGCCGGATATCATCCTTGGTCAACCCCGCATCCATCAGCGGGGCTGCCACACCCAGTTCGCGGGCGGCTCTCATTCCGGGACGATAGTCGCCACGGTCATCGACATTGGCTCCATGAGCCAGGTGTTGGAACCCTTTTTCCCGGATCAGCACCAGCAAATGCCCGAAAACAGCCTTTTTGCAGATGTAGCACCGCTCCGGGGTATTGGCAAGAAAATCAGCCCGTCCCATCTCTGCGGAGTCAATGATTAAATGAGGCACCCCCAGCCTGGCGGCAATCTTCGCCGCATCAACGATGTCCGTGTCCGGATGGATGGGAGACCGTGCCGTGACGGCGATTACGTTTTGGCCCAGGGCGGCATGGGCTTCGGCCAGCAACAGGGCACTGTCCACCCCACCGGAAAGCGCCACCGCAAGGCGATCGAAGGTTTTCAAGACCTGAATCAACCGTTTTTTTTTATCCTGAAGCGAAGCCGGCATAATCACTTTTTTCCAGGCCTTGACGGATGGTTTCGGTTCCGGCCGGATTCCAAAAAATTATTTACAATCAATATGTAATCCATTATAAGCATTGGTTGTCACTCCGTTTTATTATAGGCCAATCCAAATACAAATTCAAAGGGGTTTTTCATGGGGAAAAAGAGTCTTATCAAATCCACTTCCAAGAAGAAACGAGCGCCGAAAAAAGCCGCATCTGCGTCAAACCCGAAGAAAAAAGCGCCGGCCACGAAAGCTGCGCCAGCTGCGCCAAAAGCGGCAGCCAAGCCTAAACCGGCACCCAAGCCGGCAAAAAAGGCAGCGCCAAAAACCAAGCCAGTTTCGGTGAAAGATCTTCTGAAGAAAAAATTTGATATCGTCACCCCCAAAGTCCTTTACACCGTGCCCAAGAAGATGATCGCCAAATCCGCATCCACGGCACCCGAGTTTCTATCCGGTTTTGAAGCCAAAGATGCTAAACGTGTTAGCGGGCTTCTCGCCAACACTTACAGTGAAAAGGATTTGATAGACGCTACGAAAAAAGCCGCCGCCAAGAAGGCCGCTGCCGAGAAAGCTGCTGCCGAGAAGGCCGCCGCCGAGAAGGCCGCTGCCGAGAAGGCCGCTGCCGAGAAAGCCGCTGCCGAGAAAGCCGCTGCGGCTGAGAAGGCGGAAGCCATCAAGAAAGCCGCCGCCCAGAAATCTGACGTATCGGTTTCCTACGAACCGCTGCCTGCGCAGGCGGCAGCCAAGAAGCCATCGGACCCTGTTGACAACACCATGAAGATCTTCGCCGCCGGACTGGCGTTTCTCATTCTGCTGGTGATCGGCGCCAGTGCATCCAACTCCTTCAAGTATTATCTGGCAGAAAATCAGGGCGCACTGGAAATATGGAAGGGTAAATTTTCCCCCATCGGCAAAAAACTAATCATCGCCCTGCCCGGTGTCGCTGCTCCCGAAGAGACTCAAGCGACCTACCGCTCCGGGGACGTATACCCGCTGGTGTTCCAGTATTACATCGACAAGGCCGACGCCCTGCTGGACATTCCAGGGATACCGGATTTCGAAGGAATCAAGGCCACATTGAAAACTGCACTCGAATACGGGTCCACCAACGCCCTTCGTGCCTCGGCTTATCAGCGCCTCGATAACATCGACCGGTTGATTCTCACTTACAAAGCCGATGTGGCCGCCAGCCGAGGAACCATCGATGATCTGAAAGCCGCCATCGGATTTCTCAACGAGACCGATAAATTGACCACGGACAAGGTCCAGGAGGAGTTGATCGCCCGGACAATCACCACCCATGAAGCGGCGATCACCGCTCTGGAAGAACAGGCGGTCGCTAAACAGGCCGCTGACGAGGCCAAGGCGGAAGCGGTTACCGCCCAGCAGACGGAAGACACGCCTGAAGACGAGGGGTCCGGCGAAAACCCGCCACCCGCCGACGATCAGCATTAATCGATTTCTAACGCGTTAACCAGCTATGTCATAAATGGGGGGATCGCCTGACCCGTGCCGGCGAATCCCCTTATTTATTTCAACCGGCAGAAGGAGCCCGCGATGAATAAAAGAAGCTTTATTGCAGGTGGCTGCCTGCTTATCCTATCTTTTTTCCCCTTTTCATCCGGATACGCTGATTTTGGGAGTATTTTTAAAAAGGTGCAGGAAACCATCGGCGGGAGTTCGGGTGTGTCCCAAAATGAAATCGTCGACGGCTTGAAGGAGGCGCTGGAGATCGGCACCGACAAAACGGTTATGGCCCTTTCACAGGTCAATGGTTACTATGGTAATCCGCAGCTGAAAATTCCCCTGCCCCAATCCTTTCAGAAATTTGAAAAAATTCTGCGCGCCACCGGGTTTGCTTCTGAACTCGATGCATTTGACTTGAGCATGAATCGTGCTGCGGAAAAAGCGGCGCCAGAAGCCAAGACGTTGTTCGTCGATGCCATCAAAGAAATGACATTTTCAGACGCGGATAAAATTCTCAAAGGTGGGGACAACGAGGCTACCACCTACTTTAAAAACAAAACTTCGGGCAAGTTACAGACACTGTTTAAGCCGATCATCGAACAATCCATGGAAAGTGTCGGTGTTACCCGGTCCTATCAATCATTGTCCGAAAAAATTCAATCGATTCCTTTTGCCGGTGATTACGCGGTCGATCTGGACGATTATGTCACCGAAAAATCAATCGATGGATTGTTTATCCGGTTGGCGGAAGAAGAGGCCAAAATCAGAAATGATCCCGCGGCCCGTGTCACGGATTTACTAAAAAAAGTCTTTCAATAGGGCGACTGAGCTGGTCAGATAGTAGGAAAGATGTAACCAATCGGAATGGCCAGGATCTTAATGCTTAACGTGGAAATGCCATAAACCTCCATTCCACCCATTCGAAAGCCCCTGCAGCATGCCTCTGCAGGGGCTTTCATTTGTTACCATCATTTCCCAACTGATGTGAAAAAGGTTGCCCATATTCGTAATCCTTCTATCGGCAATTATTCTACATCCCATTGATTTCATTTGTTTTTAAATAATATTTAAATGATGGCATATCATATGCTTTAAGCAAAAGCAGCGAAGGTAATCTGATTTATGCTCCAACCTAAGGGTTTTCTGATCGTCCTGCAGGATGCAGAGGGCCAAATCTGTTACACGCTTTATTTCGGGCAAGACCTTCCTCCGGGTCTTGCCCGATTTTTTTTGCACCCAATCTGAGCGATTGTCGAGCTTGCCGCAGATTCAAGGCAGATGTCGTCGCGCTATAGTGGACTATGCGCGGCGATAGCTAACGCCGAAGATGGGGTGATCCGCCTGAGGCGGATAAAGATCGGCAAACCCATTGGGTTTCACCTTTTGAATACAACCATCGATGG
>NZ_JASJGN010000438.1:0-19179 GCF_033791525.1 Desulfosarcina sp. | reverse complement strand
GGAGGGCTTCAGAGCCAAGGCGTCAAGGGTGAAGCTGTAATCGGCTACCGCGATCCCTTGACAACACGGGATCTGAAGTCCTCCAGCTTTCCTGAAAGGTAAAAATAATGAGAAAAACCGTGACATTCTTGGACTTCACCATTCGTGACATCCAGAAAATGATAACAACTTGACTATATCAAATATGTTTCCAATAGTTTAGCTAACTTTTCAAATATTTTTATGCAACATTGGGGTAAATCTGACCTTTTACTATGATCAAGTTATCTTCATCAATTGGCGGGCAAATACTACCCCTAACACTTGACTTGGCAATATTGCTGAGCATGGGCTCCGTTTCGTTATTCCAAATCCAGATAGGCCATGATCCCGCTACCGTGACGGGCGGCAAACGCCCGGTCCACCTTCTGCACAGGGTTGGCACCCAGAAAATTAAGCAGGTTTTCCAGCTGCCGCTTCCGCCCGGCAGCATCGGAAACGGTCTTCAATCCGGCGATCTTCTCTTCCACCTCAAAATATTTCATCTTATCGTCCAGGGGCAGCTGCCAGAAGAGAAGAAATCCCCGCTCGGGGAAATCCACCCCCAGGATACCGTAGCAGTAAGCCATGAAGTCACGTTCCAACTGTTCCTGGATCTTGACGATCTGCTGCTTAGCCGCATCCATGGCAGACAGGTCGAACGGCCGGCCGAGCACTTCGATGTAAATCTTGAATTTGGGTTCGGTTCCCGACGGCCGGACCGTGATGCGAATGCTGCGTGTTTCGGGCAGGTCCGCCAGTTTCAGGATCAGCACGTTGCGAGAAGAGGTGTCGGTTCTCGACAGGTGGGGCTGAGGTTCGCCTTTCCATCGATCGATCTTTTCCGACACCTTGAATTCGCCCACCGCCGGAATCTCGTTCTTCCTTAAATGGTCCATAATCGTTTTGATCCGGCCGATGCCCTTGGCGCCCAACAGTCTGATTTCGGTGAGATAGTTGTGGCAGTAACCGTACTTGGCGTAGATGCTGCTCAGGTAATCCACCAGCGTTCGCCCATCGGCCTTGAGTTGCGAGGCCAGTTCGGCCAGCCACACCGCGGCGCCGGCGGCATCCTTGTCGCGGGCATAGTTGCCCATGAGAAAACCGTGGCTCTCCTCGGTACCCAGGATAAAATCCCCTTGTCGGCCCTCCGCCTCCAGACGGTTCATGCGTTCGCCGATGTATTTGAATCCCACCAGCAGGTCGCCGATGCACTGGATGCCGTTTTCCACTGCGATGGTGTCGATGAGAGACGAGGTCACCTCGGTTTTGATAATCACGTGTTTTTTCGTCAACCGCCCCTTTTTGCGGTACTGGTCGATGGCATACTCGGACAAAACGATGCCGATCTCGTTGCCGTTGAGGAAATTCCATGCCCCGTTGTGTCGCACCATGATGCCGATGCGGTCGGCGTCCGGGTCGGTGCTCATGATCACATCCGCACCGATGGCGTCAGCATTGGGCAGGGCCGCGTCGAAGGACTGAATCACCTCCGGGTTGGGGATGTTGAAGGTGACATGTTCAAAGGCACCGCTCAGGTTGGCAGTGGCCGGGTCCAGGTGGATGTCGAAACCCATACCTTTTAGCACCGGATAGACGGAGGTCACACCAGTTCCGTGCAGGGGGCTGTATAGAATCTTCACGCCTCTGGCGTCGCTGAGTTGAAGCGCGGCCACAGCGTCATGGTAGGCATCGTCCACCTCACTGCCGATCACCGCCAGCAGTCCGTTTTGGCCCGCAGCGTCCAGATCCATGGTCTGAATGGCGGAGACATTGCCGGTCACTTCATCCACCAGATCCTGGTCATGGGGCGGAATGAGTTGGCCACCGTACTGGTCGTATACTTTTTTCCCATTATCCGTGGGCAGGTTGTGGCTGGCGGAAAACATGCATCCGGAAACGGCGTCCAGTTGGCGGATGGCAAAGGAGAGTTCCGGGGTGCTGCGGGTGCTGTCGAACAGGTAGACCTTGATGCCGTTGGCTGTGTATACCTGGGCCGCCGCTTCGGCCAGCTGCCGGCAGTCCAGATTATCGACCGGGTTGGGTCGATCCGGAGCATACCGCTTGGTGTCCGTAAACTGGCGCACATCGTAGGCCAGCACCAGGCCCCGATGCTTGGCGGACTCGCCGTGGGCCTTGATCAGGTATTGGCTGTGACCCTGGGCCGATGCCTGGATGGTCCAGGGATTGATGCGGTTGGGACCGATGCCCACCAGTCCCCGTCGACCACCGGTGCCGAAGGGAATCACCTGGTAGAAGGAGTCCAGCAGGAACTCCCATTGCCCGGACCCGATGAGATGGTCGATCTGGGGCACGTAGGCGGTAAACATGTCGTTAGTCAGCCAGACCCTCAGCCGATCCAGGGCATCGATTTTAAAGTTTTCTGGAAGGTCGAGCGTCTCGAATCCATTTTTTGCATTTTCCATCAGGGTCTGGTAACTGTCCATGCCGTTATCCTCGTTGTTAAGCATACAGGGGTTGAAACAACTTCTTGCAAATTGAAATGCCTGTAATTATCTCATTTTTTACCGGCATTGACAAGGAAAACCACCTTCATCCATGAACGCCATCGACCGTAAAATCTTCGGCACCCTTTTCTTCTCCATTTTTGCGGCGGTGACCGGGGTAGGCATCGTGGTACCACTGCTGCCGGTCTACGCCCATGACCTGGGAGCCAGCGGACTGTACATCGGCCTGATCTTCGGCGCCTTCTCACTCTCCCGGACGTTTTTCCTGCCCTACTTCGGCCGCCGGTCCGACAAAAAAGGGCGCAAGCCGTTCATCGTCGCGGGACTTTTCTCATACGCCGTGGTATCGGTGGCCTTCATTCTCTTCACTGGGGTGGAGTCCCTGATTGTCATCCGTTTTTTTCAGGGGATCACGTCGGCCATGATCATGCCGGTGGTTCAGGCCTATGTGGGAGACATCACGCCCACAGGCAAGGAAGGGTGGGTCATGGGACTGTTCAACATGTCCCTGTTCATCGGCCTGAGCGCCGGTCCGCTGATCGGTGGTGTGATCAAGGACCGCTTCAGCCTCAACGGGGCCTTCGTCTGTATGGGCGTCTTGTCCCTCGTCGGATTCGTGTTGAGCCTGGTCTTTCTCCCCCCCACCGCCGAAGAGCGGGTGGTAAAAAGGGGGCGACCGCCGCTGGGATGGTCGCAGATACTTTCCGACCGGACCATCGCCGGTCTTTTTCTTTTCCGCCTGGCATACACGGCATGCATCGGCATCATCTGGGGTTTTCTGCCGGTGTTTGCCGACATGGAATTTTCTGTCTCGGCATCAGGCATCGGCATCCTGGTGATGCTGGGTGTCCTGGTAAGCGGTGTGGTGCAGGTACCCATGGGATGGCTGGCGGATCGGTTGAATCGAAAGTCAATGATCATCCTGGGCGGCCTGGTGGTCACCGGCGCTGTCTATGCATTTAAACATGCCGCGGGTTTCCAGGACATGTTCTGGGCCAGCGTGGTCTTCGGCATTGGCGGCGGCATCGCCATGCCGGCGTTGATGGCGGCTGCAGTCCTGCAAGGCAGCCGCAGGGAGGCCATGGGGTCGGTGATGGCGCTGCTCACCGTGGGCCACAGCCTGGGCATGCTGGTCGGTTCGGTGATGGCCGGGGTGATGATGGATTGGTTCCAACTCCGCCAGGCCTTTATTCTCGGTGCCCTGGTCATGGCCGCAGGAACAGTTCTGTTCACGGCCTGCACCTGGCGCACAGATCTGAGTCGCGGGACGGTTCCCGCCGCTCCACCACAGATTCCGGAGGGTTGACATGGCAGTCACGTTCACTTCGATCGGCATCATCAAAACCCCGTTCAAGGGCATCGACGGCATGCCTATCCAGCCTTCAGGCGCAATAGATGTGCCCGGCCAACTGGTTATGGACGCACAGTACGAAGATGGGCTATGCGATCTCGACGGCTTTTCCCATCTGATCCTGCTTTACCATTTCCATCTTTCCAAAGGATACCGCCTGACGGTCAAGCCATTTTTAGACACGGTGAAGCGGGGTCTTTTCTCCACCCGCGCCCCACGCCGGCCCAATCCCATCGGCCTGTCCATCGTTCGGCTGGATCGAATCGCAGGCCGAATCCTCCATGTGTTGGATGTAGATATGGTGAACGGGACCCCGCTGCTGGACATCAAACCCTATGTCCCGGCCTTTGATGTCCGCAGCGATGTACGTGCCGGCTGGCTGGAGCAGTGTCAGGAGAGATCGACGTCCCTCAAGTCGGACCAGCGCTTCAGAGAGAAAAAATAATGCGCCTGCCCCTCACATTCAATCGGATGGAATTCGCCGGGTCTTTGGGAGACCTGGGGACCGTTTTGCCCCTGGCCATCGGCATGATTCTGGTCAACGGCTTGGATCCGTCGGGATTGTTTTTGTCGGTGGGTCTCCTCTACATTTTCACGGGGCTTTACTTCGGCATCACCACACCGGTGGAACCCATGAAGGTGATCGGGGCCTATGCCATCGCCACAGCCATGAGCCCCCAGCAGATCATGGCCTCGGGGATTCTCATGGGCACCTGCCTGCTGGTCATCGGTGCCACCGGGGCCATCGCCCTCATCGGCAAATACACGCCCAAGGCGGTCATCCGGGGGGTACAGCTGTCCACGGGCACCCTGCTCATGGCCGAAGGGATCAAGTTCATGATCGGCAAGACCAAGCTTCAGGTGCTGCACCAAATAGCGGAACCCTATTTGGCCGTCCAGCAGATAGGCCCAATCCCCGTGGGCCTGGTCATCGGGATCATCGGCGCGGTACTCACCCTGCTGCTGCTGGAAAACAAGCGGATGCCGGCCGGCCTCATGATTGTGGCCACGGGTATTCTCATCGGCTTGTTGATGGGGACCCGTCAGGGGCTGGGAGACATCCGGCCGGGACTATATCTGCCACGGATCCTGCCCCTGGGCTTTCCCGAAGGCCCGGATTTCACCTTTGCCCTGCTGGCACTGGTGTTGCCCCAGATGCCCATGACCATCGGCAATGCGGTGATCGCCGAGATGGACCTGTCCATCAGCTATTTCGGCACCGCCGCCCGGCGGGTGACGGGCAGGGCCCTGTGCGTGAGCATGGCCCTGGGAAATTTCCTCAGCGCCCTGCTCGGTGGCATGCCCCTGTGCCACGGCGCCGGCGGCCTGGCCGCCCACTATCGCTTCGGCGCCCGGTCCGCCGGTTCCAACCTGATCATCGGGGCCATCTTCATCCTCCTCACCCTGTTGCTGGGCAACCATATCCTGGCCCTGTTCAACCTGATCCCCATGGCCATCCTCGGTGTGCTGCTCCTGTTTTCCGGCAGCCAACTGGCCCTGACCGTCCTGGACATCAAGGAACGCAAGGAGATGTTCGTGGTGGTGACCATCCTGGGCATCACCCTGGCGTCCAACCTGGCCGCCGGATTTATTGTCGGCATCGCAATAGCTTATCTCCTGCGGTCGCAAAAATTCACCGTATAATCCCTTGACGTCCCGAGAGGGACCCCTGCTTTGCAGTCACAACCCCGGTTGTGGCATCGCTGGACGACAAATGATCCTGCAGCCGGCTGTACATGCAGCAACGGATATACCCTCGCGGTCGCATCACCTTCTTCCCCTAAACTTATCCAATTGATTGCCGATATTAGGCATCACGCGGCACCAATCGATAGGCCCGCTGTTCAAATCTTATGAATAGGGTGCATTTATGCTGAACCTGCGATCATTGCGCGACCTGCCCAAAGTCATCGCGCTCTTGGTAATCATTACCTGCATTCTGGTACCCTCGGTTTTAATTGTGGTTTGGAAAACCGGCACGTTTCAAGACGAATCCCAACGTATCGAGGCCGAGTACCTGGCCCAGAAAAAGATAGAGCTTAAAGATCGGCTCCAGAATGTGCTGGCCCTGGTTAAAACCAAGCGCACGGTCATGAAGACCATCGGTAAGGAAAAGATCAAAGATCAAGTGGCGACTGTCCATTCGGTCCTGTCCCGCATGGACGCGGAATGGCGGGTCAAAATGGACAAGGAGGATCTGCAGCGGCTGCTCCGACACAATATTCAGGCCTTTGACGACAGCAACAGGAAAGGACACCTCGTCATCCTGGATCGATCCGGAGATTTTGTCTACCCCCTGGCGGAACCGATGCCGGTCCGGGATGATATCCGGCAAATCAGGGATGAGGATGGCGATCGGTTAATCGACACCCTCATCCCCACGGTTTTCCGATTCGACGATGTTTACCGAACGTTTTCAACCACCAGCGGGGAAAACAGGAAAACAACGGAATATATAAGCTACTTCAGGTTGTTCCGTCCCGACGAGTGGATCATCGGCTATGTGGTCGATCAGGCTGACCTGGAGGCTGCGCTCCAGGCTGAAATCTTGCAGATCCTCCAAAACTTCAGATACCGTCTGACCGATTACATCATCACCATCGGGACCAATGGCTATCTCCTGAGCCATGGCACCCAGGCCGAACTAATCGGCAGGAAGGCGGTAGATGTACGCAACGACCAGGGCGTCTACGTGGGAAAAAAAATCGTGGCGGCCGCGGCATCGGACAGAAACGGCGGCTTTTGCCGCTATGACTGGCTGAATACCAAAACGGGTCAGGTTGAACCGAAAATCACCTATAGTGTGGTCATCCCGGAATGGAACTGGACCATCGCCACAGGCGTTTATCTGAAACCGGTCTATACCCAGATTAAGGGAAGCCGGCAGCTGATGAAGCAACGACTGATTGACGAGTTTCTGATCAACTGCGCCATGTGGCTCGTCTGCCTGGGGGGGACCTGTTTTTTTGTCGTCTGGGCCCGCCGAAAATTTTCAGCGGATGTGGATACCTTCGTAAGCTTCTTCCAGCAGGTCGCATACCAGGACGAGCGAATCAACGCGGATGAGCTTGAGATGTTAGAATTCAAACAGCTGGCCGGGTATGCCAACGAAATGGTGGAAACCCGCAGCTACGCCCTGACGGCGTTGGAGAACCAGCGCCAGCAGATGCTTACCCTCTCTCGTGCCATCGAGCAGAGCCCGGTATCGGTTGTTATCACCTCACCGGACGGCACCATCGAATATGTGAATCCCTATTTTGAAACCATCAGCGGATACTCGGCCAAGGAAGCCGTGGGGCGCAATCCCCGAATCCTGAAATCCGGCCGACATTCCGGATCATTGTACCAGCAGATGTGGCAGACGCTGAAAGGCGGCAAACCCTGGTCCGGAGAAATCATCAATCGGCGCAAAGACGGCAGCCTCTATTGGGAGCGGGCCCACATCTCGCCGGTATTCGACGAAAAAAAAGCCATCGTCCATTTTGTGGGTGTGAAAGAGGACATCACCGAGCACAAACAAGCGCTGGAGGATCTCAATCGTGCCAAACAGGATGCCGAAGCGGCCAGTGTCGCCAAGAGTCAGTTTCTGGCCAATATGAGCCACGAGATCCGTACACCCATGAACGGGGTGATCGGGATGCTGGGCCTGATGATGGATACGGAGATGACCGACGAGCAGCAGGACTTTGCCCGCACGGCCAAGGTCAGCGCCAACTCCCTGCTCTCCATCATCAACGATATTCTCGATTTCTCCAAAATCGAAGCCGGTAAGCTGGAACTGGAAATGCTGGATTTCAACTTCCGCGATATGATGGAAGATGTAATGGAAATAATGTCTGTCCATGCCTTGAACAAGGGCATCGAGCTGACCAGCTATATTCACCCCGACGTACCCTCCTGGGTTAACGGAGATCCGGGACGGATCAGGCAGATTCTGATCAACCTCACCGGCAATGGGATCAAGTTTACCGGGCAGGGGGCGGTTGCCGTACACGTTGAGCTGGAGAGGATGGACGGGGGCACGGTGGCGCTCTTAATCGATGTTCAGGACAACGGCCCCGGGATCCCTGCCGACCGCGTGGACCGTCTTTTCAAATCCTTCTCACAGGTGGATGCGTCCACCACCCGTAAACACGGCGGCACCGGGCTGGGCCTGGCCATTTCCAAACAACTGACCGAACTGATGGGCGGAAGCATCGGGGTTGAATCCCAGCCGGGTAAAGGCGCCCGGTTCTGGTTTACCCTGGTACTTGAAAAGCGGTCGCCCCCCGAAGGCGCCAATCGTATCTCGCCGGCGATCATCCAGGGCAAGCGAGTCCTGGTGGTCGATGACAACCCGACCAACCGAGACCTTTTCTGTGCCTACCTCAACACCTGGGGCTGTCGGTTCGACACCGCATCCAGCGGCAAAACGGGCCTTGAGAAATTACATGATGCCGCCACGGATACGCCATTCGACGCCGCCCTGGTGGACTTCATGATGCCCGGCATGGCCGGCGACCACCTCGGTCAGGCCATCAAAAAAGATCCTGCGATCCAATCAACCGCCCTGATCATGCTGACCTCCCGCGGACTGCGGGGAGACAGCCAACGCATGAAGGAGATCGGGTTTGCCGGATACCTCACCAAGCCGGTGAAACGCCAGCACCTGTTCGAATGCCTGGTAAGGGTGCTTGCCGGTTCACCCCAGGCAGCCTCGGGGTTGCATCCCTCGGAGCCCATGGTAACCCGGCACTCGATCGATGAAGCCCGGCAGAAAGAACGACGCCTGCTGTTGGTTGAAGACAACGTGGTGAGCCAGAAAGTCGCGCTGCTGATACTGAAAAAGATAGGCTGCCGGGCGGACGTGGCCAACAATGGACGCGAAGCGGTTGAAGCCTTGAAGCAGGTTCCCTACGATCTCGTGCTGATGGATCAGCAGATGCCGGAAATGGACGGGCTGGAAGCCACTCGGGCCATCCGTGCCTCAGCCGATGTCATCAACAGCCGCGTGCCCATCATCGCCATGACCGCCAATGCCCTTAAAGGCGATCGGGAACGCTGCCTGGAAGCCGGTATGGACGATTACCTCTCCAAGCCGGTGAAACCGGACCAGCTGAAAAACAAACTCGACCAATGGCTGATTGCGGCGAAGAAAAATTGAATCGTACAAGAAAGGCCGGGGACAATTCTCAGCCGCCGGACAAAAGGAATTTAAAATCGATGGAGGATGATGCGCAAACGGGGCCAACGTTCCCGTCACGGTCCTCATAGGCGTCGGCGATGAATGCGCATGGGATCTGACGTGCCCCCTGGTGTGTCACCCATTCATCAACCCCCTGATTCCTGCCCCCCCCTATACCGCCGCGTCACTGTCTCACGGTGGCCAGCTTCAGCGCCAGTCCCACGAAAACAACACCGGCCATCCGGTTCATGATCACCTGAGTCTTGGGTGAACGGTTGAGCCACTGGCCGATGGACCCGGCCAGCAATGCAATACTGCCAAACACCAAAATGGTGGAAACGATGAACACGCCGCCCAGAAGCAGCATCTGCAGGGTCAGCGACCCGCGGCCCGGGTCGGCGAATTGCGGCAGAAAAGCCAGAAAAAAGATCGACACCTTGGGGTTGGTGACATTCATGATGATTCCCCGCCGGTATAGCTTTGCATAACTCAGCTCATTTTTCCGACCGGCCGATATCCGCTCTGCGGATGCACGGAAGGCATGCCAGGCCAGGTAAAGCAGGTAACCGGCACCACCCAGCTTGAGCGCCGTGAAGGCCAGGGCGGATGCCTGAAAAACCACCGCCACGCCGAAAGCCACAGCCGTCGTGTGAACGACAAGACCCGTACACAGGCCCAGTGTCACCAGGAGACCGGCGATTTTCCCTCGCAGGGCCGACTGCGTCAATACGAAGATGTTGTCCGGACCGGGCGCCAGCCCCAGCAGTATGGATGCCATGAAAAAAGTTGCCAGCGTTTCGATCGGGATCATCCGCTCACCCTCTCCTGGGATTAAAAGGTTATGAGTCGGTCACTATGGCACAACCAGAACCTCCCGCGCCAGTTCAATACCGAATCGTTCATGGACGGCGCCGCTGACCTGTTCGGAGAGCTCCAGGATTTCACGCCCCGTGGCACCGCCCAGGTTCACCAGAACCAGGGCCTGCTGGTGATGGACGGCGGCCTTTCCCACATGCCTGCCCTTCCAGCCGCAGCGCTCGATCAACCAGCCGGCAGCCAATTTATAGTGCTCGCCACCCTGAGGATAATAAGGCAAATCAGGATTTAATTTTAGCAGTCCGCTGAGGGCGTTGCCGTCAACTACCGGATTTTTGAAGAAACTGCCTGCATTGCCGATCAGGTCCGGGTCCGGCAGTTTGCTTTGCCGGATGGAGACAATCGCCTGACGGACATGGTCCAGCGTTATCGGCCCCACCGCTTCCACGGCCGCTTTGACCCCGGGATAATCGAGAACGAAGTCAGGCTTTTGGCTGAGTTTGAAGACCACGGCCGTGATGATGAACCGTCCGGCCCAGTCGTTTTTGAAGTTGCTGGACCGGTATCCAAAGCGGCAGTCGTTGGGAGAAAATCGGACCTGCTCACGGTTGTGGATAGAAATGGCTTCGACACCGTCGATCACCCCCTTGACCTCCACCCCGTAGGCACCGATGTTCTGCACCACACTCGCGCCGACGCTGCCCGGGATTAGAGAAAGGTTTTCGATACCCGCCCAGCCATTGGTCACGGCATGGGCCACCAGGTCATCCCAGTTCTCACCGGCCATGGCCCGGATCCAAATGTGCCGGCGGTCCGCTTCAATTACATCTATCCCCTTAAGCAGTGGATGCAGCACGATGCCGTCGAAATCATCCACGAACAGCAGGTTGCTGCCCCCACCGAGGACCAGGCGACGATGGCTGTCAAGTTCATCCCGGCCAAGAAAATCAACGATCTCATCGACCAAATCGAACCGAAGATAGGCGTCGGCAACCGCTTCGACGCGGAAGGTGTTGAGGGCTTTCAGTGAGAAATTGGTTTTCAGTTCCATATGGATCCGTGGCATGAAAATGAATCGGGATAGCGAGCGGTCCGATGCACCTTGGTTTCGTATTCCTTTGGCTTGAGAAGGAGAAAAAGTAGCCAATTTATTCTCAATGGAACGGTCTCCGGTCTGTCCATTGACTGGGTGCCTGTCCACTACCGGTCATTTCACCCGATATCTGCGTGATGCGCAACATTTTAACCCCAGGAGATCAACCTGGCACCCAACGGGCATTGCTTTCAGGGCGCCTGTGGCTAAATTGTCGCACGCCTCGATCTCCAACGGCATCCGTCGTTTTTGGACGGACACACGCTATAAAGGGGTTTGGCCCTTTTCAATTTGCCGTCCGGTACGCAGTGCGGCTCCAAGTATGGCGCCCTCATAAAGTTCCTGGCAAAGGATGATCAGTCCGATAATCAGCAGCCAGGATTGGTTCCAGAAAAAACCTGCAGACCAGGCGGCGGCGGTAAGGGCAATGATCAGGCAGCGAATGGCTCGCACGAACAACTGGGCGCTGGACAGGTCACCCGCCCGGCGGTATGCAAAAACAAAGCGCCTGATGCTCAGGCTGAAAAACAGACCGGCGATGCCAAGCAGTATCCCTGACAATAAACGATTGATTGGCGGTTGGAACAAAACGTCCAATCGTACCTCCTGATACTGGCAAAGGGGAGATGTCACCTGCCTATGGGCTGCCGGTCACGGGAACACGCATATCTCTGGAGAGGATAAAATCGACCCCGGTCCGGGGGATCACCGCCATGGTCAAGGCGACCTGGTCTTCAATGGGCAAGGCGGACATGGTTTCCATGGCGATAATCTCTGCCCCGCCATCGGTAAGGGTGACCTTGATGATATTGGTCCGGTTGTAGAAATCCACATTGCGCGAGAAAACGACGAGGTTGCGGTTAAAATCCACCGCCGGAATCTTCTCACCCGGCTTAAAGGCCTGCCAAACGGACGCAAAGGCATTCTGCCCGTCGATGTATCCTGTACGTGACTGGCGCTGGCCATCGGGCAGCAGAGCCAGATCTGCAACCGGGAAATCCCCGCTCCAACGCGCGATGATGGGCAGGTCTTTGGCGTTGCCATCTTCTGCTTCCAGGGTCGCACATCCGGTGATGCAAAAAAGAAACAGGCACACCGTCCAGCCCAGGCTGGATCGACAGTCTCGTGTCATGATTCTCCTTTCGTCTCAAGCATCGGTTTCAGGGCGATTCCCGTTCGAGACGGCAGGTAAAGGGACAGGCGGAAGCCCCATGGATTGTCCTTTTCCTCCAGGGTGTGGTGAATCTGATCCGGTGTCAGCCGGCCGTGGCCTCCAAAATCCCTGCAATCCGAATCCAGTTCCATCCGGTAGGGCCCGCCCGGCGCAGGAATGCCATAGTCAAAAAAAGATTGCGTCGGGTGAAAATTGAAAGCAAACACCCATCCGCCCCGTGAAAAAGCGAGGACCTTGTCGCCGTCATGATCCCACAGCAGTCCGGGGTCACCGCTCGAGAGCAGGTCGTACCGGTTGAACAGGGCGATCATCCGGCGGTCGAACCGGGATAAAAACTGGTATTTGAGTGTGGGATCGTCCGCCAGGTGCCACTGCCGCCGGGAGTATTGAAGACTCCAGTTGTTTCCCTGCCGGGGAAAGTCGATCCAGTCGGGATGGCCGAACTCGTTGCCCATGAAATTCAGGTAGCCGCTGCCGGCCGTAGCCAGGGTGACCAGGCGAATCATCTTGTGCAGGGACATGGCCCGGTCCACACCGAGGTCCGGATCGTCGACGGACATGTGGGTGTACATGGCGGCATCGGCCATGCGAAACATCAGGGTCTTGTCGCCCACCAGCGCCTGGTCGTGGGATTCGGTATAGCTGATGGTCTTCTCTTCACGCCGCCGGTTGGTCAATTCGTGCCACAGGTTCCCCATGGACCAGTCTTCGTCGGAGGTATCCTTGACCAGGCGAATCCAGTAATCGGGAACACCCATGGAAAAGCGGAAATCAAATCCGACGCCTCCGTCGGCAGCGGGCAGGGCCAGCCCCGGCATGCCGCTGATGTCTTCGGCCACGGTAATGGCATCGGGCCGGATGCGGTGTATCACCTCGTTGGCCAGGGTCAGGTAGGCCAGGGCGTCTTCATCCACCGTGTCATTGAAATAATCGTCGTAGCCGGAAAACGCCTTTTCCAGGCCATGGTGGGTGTAGAGCATGCTGGTGATGCCATCGAGGCGGAACCCGTCCACATGAAAGGCGTCCAGCCAGTAACGGCAGTTGGACAGCAGAAAGTGAACCACCTGGGGTTTGCCATAGTCGAAGCAGCGGCTGCCCCAGGCGTGGTGGTACCCCCGGCGGCCCTGGTGGAAATACTGGTATTCCGTGCCGTCGAACAGCCCCAGGCCCTCTACGGTGTTGGACACCGCGTGGGAATGTACCAGATCCATGATCACGGCAAGTCCCTGTCCGTGGGCCGAATCGATCAGGTCCATGAGATCTTCCGGCGGACCGAACCGCGAAGACGGGGCGAAGAAGTTGGAGACGTGATAGCCGAAGGAGCCGTAGTAGGGATGCTCTTGGACGGCCATGAGTTGAATGGTGTTATAACCGGCATCCACTATCCGCGGCAGGACATTCGCGGTAAATTCACGCCATGTACCGACCTTTTCCGCATCCTGGGCCATGCCGGCGTGACCCTCGTAGACCAACGGCGGCCGGTCCGGCCGCGTGAAGTCCGGATGCCGCCACCGGTAGGGTGAATCCGGCGCCCACACCTGGGCATTGAAAATCAAGGAGCCCGGGTCCTGCACCACCCGGCGGGAATAAGCCGGAATGCGGTCTCCCCGTCCCCCGTTCCAGTGCATGCGCAGGCGAAAAAGGTTCCCGTGGCGCAGCGCGTCGCCCGGCAGGCGAATCTCCCACTGACCGTCATCGGTTAGCCGGGACAGGGCCAATGCCGGGTCTTCTTTCCAGCCGGAAAAATCCCCCACCAGATAGATCGCCGTGGCGTTGGGCGCCCATTCCCTGAACGTCCACCCATCTGCGGTCCGGTGAAGGCCAAAGTACTCATGCCCCGACGCCAGATCCAGAAGGTCCATGCGGCCTTCGGTGATTCGCTGACGCATGCCCTGAATGTGAACCAGCCGCCGGACAAGGGCCTGGCGATGGGCTTCCAGGTAGTGATCGGCATCGATCATGCTTTCTACGAGCGTGTTGATGTCAACCATGAGTTTCGCTTTTTTTGGTGTTTAGACTGTAGGATGAAGGCATACTGTCGAATTTAGATTAAAATCGAATTTTCATCCTTGATTTGGAATTTGAGTTTTGTCATTTGGCATTTCATTAATCAAGGGTCTTTCCAGCATCTTCTCATACAGGTCGATATACTGCCGGGCCGTGCTGGCATGATTGAAGGATGCGGCGCTCTGCTGCATAATGCGTTCAATCTGTGTGCGTTTCTTCGTTTTTGGCAACTTGAAAAAATCCATGGCCTGGGTCACGGCCCAGTATAGACCACCGGCATCGTAATTTTCGAATAAAAACCCGTTGCCGATGCCTTGATCCACATCGAGATGGGTAATGGTGTCGTGGATGCCGCCGGTATCGTGGGCCACCGGCAGCGCCCCGTAGATGGGAGCGATCATCTGGGGAAGGCCGCAGGGTTCGAACAGCGACGGCATAAGAATGAAATCGGCGGCCGCGTAGGTCAGATGCTCCAGGCTCTCGTTGAAATCACACACCGCTACGCGATTGTGAAACCCGTGTTGGTTGACAATGTCCCGGAAGGTCTGCTGGTAGTCGCCGTTGGCCACGAAAACGACCTGCAGGTTCATGTCCCAGTAGTTTGAGATAATGCCGTAAAAGGCTTCGGCCAGCAGTTTGCAGCCCTTTTGGATCGGGTCCAGTCGCGACGGCCAGAAAAACAGCGGGGCATGGTCATCCTGGATCAGTCCCAATGTCTTCTGAAGGTACCGCTTGTTCTCGCGTTTACCGGCCGGGTGTTTGCCGGCCGTGTATTTTCGGTGAATTTCCTTGTCCGTTTCCGGGTTGAAGGACGGATCCGGTGCATTGAGGATCCCGGTTCCACAGCCGGCATAAAACTTGTTGGTTAACTGCTCCCGCAGTGGCCATTCCACGAAGTCGTGGCGGCCTTCGACGATCTCTTCGAGAAATCGCGGGCTGACTGTGTTGACGAAGTGGGCGGCAAACGCCCCGCTGGCCAGAAAATCCACCGGATTGTTTTCCCAGGATTCTTCGTAGCCGGTCGAAAATTTCTCATAAAAGAGGTGCTGCCAGAAATAGGCCGCATCGATGCCGCGATCCTCGATATGGGCCAGGTTGGATTTTACCGTGTGGATGTTATGAATGGTGAACAGGCAGGGAATGCCCATCTGACGAGCCATGGCCGGGAGTAGTCCGGTCATCCAGTCGTTGCAGTGGATCAGGTCCGGCCGCACCCGGGGAATGATGTTGTTGATCACCTCCCGCTGGAAAGCCAGGGAGAGTTTGGTATTCTCGCCGCCATAGGGCGAGTAAACCCGGTTCAGGTAGAAAAAAGCCCGATCCTCGGCCAGGTGCACCCGGTCGTCGGGCATGACGTTGCGGATGGCCCACTGCTCCCTTTCCAGAAACGGCGCCAGCCGGTCGTGGAAAATCGACCGGTAGTCCGGCAGGGCCACGTGAACGTCTGCGCCCTCGTTGAACAGCGCACTGACCAGAGCGGCCGATACATCGGCCAGGCCGCCTGCCTTGGCCGTGAGGTATCGGGAAAAATTGCCCATCCGCTGAGGCAGATAGGTGACTTCCGGGGTAACGATCAGCACCCGTGGGTTCCGCTTGGCCGACGGCATCGGTACCTCCTTATATTATGCGTTGAGCGTTGAGCGTTCTGGGTTCTGGGTTCCTTTTTGTAGGCCCTGCTAAAAAGACTTCTTGTAGTGAACTCAACGAGAAGGAAATCCGTATACTGTAAACTGTGAACCGTTAACCGTGAACCTCTGAACGCTGAACCCGCTACGCCCAGGTCAACAGCTCCGGCCGATACCGGATCCATGCGTCTGCATTGGGAGTCACCCGGACGGTGAACCCGTATCGGCCGGAATCGGTACATGGCAGTTTGCAGCTGTAAAGGTACGTGCCTGCCGAGTGTTCCTCCTTGACGCTCATCATCTTCACCCGGGGGTTATCGATACGGTCCAGATGGCGCATCTTACCGTAATACAGTTCCACGTTCAGCTCATCCGGTCGCAGTTCACCGGTTTGGGCCAGCGTGGTCACCTCGAATGACTGGTTCACCCGGAAGGGGCCCTGGGCGCTGCGGATAGGCGAGGCTACTTGAATCTGCCCCCATTTGTCCAGATAGCGGCGATGCTGATCACTGAGCCGGCAGGCTTCTGCCCCGCCATCGGACACCAGTTCCTCGAACCGTCGGCTGGCAGGCAGGTAGAACCGCTCTTCGTATTCCGATACCATCCGCAGGCTGCAGAACTGGGACATGGCCATCTTCATTGAGGCCTTCATCATCTTGAGCCATTCCTTGGGGGTGCCTCCGACGGTGCGGTCATAGTAGAGTGGCGCCACTTCGTTTTCGATAAGGTTGTATACGGCCTGGCTCTCCACCGCATCCTGATAGTTGTGGTCCTGGTATTCCTCCCCGTTGCCGATGCGCCATCCCCGCTCCGGGCTGTAGCCCTCGCACCACCAACCGTCCAGAATGCTCACGTTGAGCACCCCGTTCAGGGCCGCTTTCATACCCGAGGTCCCGCAGGCCTCCATGGGTCGCCGGGGGGTATTGAGCCACACGTCCGCACCCTGAACCAGGCAGCGGGCAATATGTAAGTCGTAGTCTTCGAGAAAGATAAACCGGTGACGCAGGCTGGTTCGCCTACCGAAATCCACCAGGCTGCGGATGATCCCTTTTCCCTCGTTGTCCTTGGGATGGGCCTTGCCGGCAAAGAGGAACTGGACGGGCCGTTTGGTGGAATTGATGATGGCCTCGAGCCGGTCGGGGTCCTGGAACAGCAGGTGCGCCCGCTTGTAGGTGGCGAAGCGCCGGGCAAAGGCAATGGTGAGGGTGTCCTGATCCAGCACCGACTCCACCGCCGTCATGACATCCAGCGGGGCGTTGCGGCGCCCGTACTGCCGGTACATCAGTTCCCTGACGGTCCGGACCAGCCGCGAACGGCACATCTCGTGGGCCTGCCACAGCTCTTCATCAAAGATGTCATCGATGCGTCTGGCATTTTCCGGCATGGTGGAGCCCATGTTCCACTGGGGCCCCAGATATCGTTCGAACAGCAGCTTGATCTCCGGTGCCAGCATCGACGGGATGTGGACCCCGTTGGTGATATGGGTGATGGGCGTCTCGTCGTCGGATCGGGTGGGCCAGATGTGGGACCACATGTGACGGGCCACCTGCCCGTGGAGTTTGCTCACCCCGTTGATGTACTGGGCGGTGCGCAATCCCAGGATGAACATGGAAAAGGGGGACTCCGCCGCCGCCCCGTCCGGTTGCCCCAGGGCCACCAATTGGTCCGCGCTCATGTCGAAGGGCGCTTCAAACGGCTTAAGGTAAGGTTTGACCAGGTCGGGCGGGAATTCGTCGTGTCCGGCCGCCACCGGGGTGTGGGTGGTGAAGACCGTGGTCCGCGAGACGATTTCCCGTGCCGC
This sequence comes from Desulfosarcina sp., assembly GCF_033791525.1. Lineage (GTDB taxonomy): Bacteria > Desulfobacterota > Desulfobacteria > Desulfobacterales > Desulfosarcinaceae > Desulfosarcina. The sequence continues at coordinate 1,662 of NZ_JASJGN010000438.1, read as the reverse complement.
TTCAAGATTGATGCCGTAGCGGTCCATGATCTGCCTAAGCCGTTCCAGTCCCACGAAGGCGCAGTGCCCTTCGTTCATGTGGCCCACCGTCGGTTGGATGCCCAGGGCATCCAGTGCCCGCATACCGCCGATCCCCAGAAGCACCTCCTGGGCCAAGCGGGTGTATTGTTCTCCGGAGTATAGCCGCGCGGTAATGTCACGGATCTCCGGGCTATTTTCCGGCAGGTTGGTGTCCAGCAAGATCAGCGGAATCCGGCCGATGCGAATCTTCCAGACCTGGGCATGGATATCCCCGTCGATATCGGTCAGACTGATCACCAGGTCGTTTCCGTCTTTGTCCTTCTGCTTGGACAGCGGCAGGTGATACAGGTCAGTTTCCGGATAGGTTTCCTGCTGCCACCCGTCCTTGTCCAGGTACTGGCGGAAATATCCTTCACGATAAAGCAGTCCCACCCCCACCAGAGGCAACTTCAGCCCCGACGCCGCTTTAAGGTGGTCGCCGGCCAGGATGCCCAGTCCGCCGGCAAAAAGGGGCAGGGTCTCATGGATCCCGAACTCCATGGAAAAATAGGCCACCGTCTCCCCCTGGTCCCAGGGGCTCTCGCCATCGGTCTGGTTCAGCACCCGGTTTTCAAAGCGCTTGCGCACCTGCTCCAGGTGGGCCAGGTAGCTGTCGTCTTTGGCCAGCTCATTGAACCGCTCCTGGGGAACCTGGGTGGCGAATACAATGGGGTTTCTCCCCGACGCCTCCCATAGCCGGGGGTTGATGCGCCGAAACAGCTCCAAGGCATTCTGGTTCCAACTCCACCAGAGATTGCGCGACAATGTCTCCAGGAAAGCGAGGGGTTCAGGGATATCTGGAAAGACTTGGAATGTTTGAATAAACCTCATCATCATACTCCTCAAGGGCTTCAATGGCAGATATTGCCATGTCAACCCTGTTGTCGGTTCAGCGGTTCAGCCGACCATCCGGTCGGGTTGGGTTTGTTCAATATGAGCAACACATGCAACCATAATCATCCATTAATCGTTACACCACCAGGACTGAATTTTCACAGTCGCCAAAATCGCTTTTCACGTATCGGTCCGCTTCCCAGTCATTTTCCCAGGTCGTTTGGTCGACCAGGTAACGGAACTGGTAGGCATGGCCCGGTGCCAGTGCCACGACAGCGGTGAACTCACCGCTCTTCAGCCGTTTCATGGGGGTGTTTACGGTGCTCCAGTCGTTGAATTCGCCCACGATGTGGACGGTCTTGGCTCCCGGGGCCGCCGCTTTGGGAACCCGGAAGGATACTTTACAACGGTCCTTGCTTTTTAGATACTGTTTTTTCAAGCTCATCAAGGTTCTCCTATTAATTATTAGTTGTTTTTTCTTATGGTTATTAAAAAGGTTCCTGCTGGTACGAATAGTCATTTGGTTTTTGGCTGTTGTTTTTTATTTGTTTGCTATTGGTCTTTTGTTTTCTTACTCCTTACTCCTTACTCCTTACTCCTTACTCCTTACTCCTTACTCCTTACTCCTTACTCCTGACTCCTGACTCCTGACTCCTGACTCCTGACTCCTGACTTCTGACTTCTGGCTTCTGGCTTCTGGCTTCTGGCTTCTGGCTTCTGGCTTCTGGCTTCTGGCTTCTGGCTTCTGGCTTCTGACTTCTGACTCCT
>NZ_JASJGN010000437.1:0-7828 GCF_033791525.1 Desulfosarcina sp. | reverse complement strand
CTTCCATGGCCGGGCTTGACTGGCTGCGGGAAAAGAGAGCTCTGGACGAAGAACTGGTGGCCATCGTGGAAACCGATGCCTGCTGCGTGGACGCCATCCAGGTGGTCACCGGTTGCACGTTCGGCAAAGGCAACCTCATTTACCGGGACTACGGGAAGATGGGCTTTACCTTTTTCAACCGCCGCACGGGCCAGGGGGTGCGGCTGGCCATGAAGCCTGACGCCTTCCGGGCCAACGGACGGCAGATCGAGTTGTTCGGGAAAACGCGTGACGGCAGCATCACGGAGGCGGAAACGGCCGAATTAAAACAATTAGGCATGCAGCGGACCGCCGAGGTGCTGGACACCCGCGTCGGCGACTTGTTCAGCATGACTCCGGTTGCCGCCGGCATGCCGGACAAGGCCCGCATCGAGCCCTCCACACCCTGCTCCCGCTGCGGTGAACCCACCATGGGGTCCAAACTGGCGTCGGTGGGCGGTGTCCGGGTATGTAGGGGGTGTCTCGCCTTGTGCAATGGGCAGACCGGCGCGGGAATTCCAGAACGCTCCGGAAAAATGCCTTAATTTCGGTTCGTCCCGTTGTAAACACGTTTGCGTTCCAGCTTCAGGGCGGTGATCAGATCCTCCATGGGTTCCTTTTCTGCAAGGGTCCTCACCGCAGCGGTCGCTGTCGTTTCATCAGGGATTCCCTGCGTTCTGGCTTCTTGGATGACCTTGATGAAAAATGACCACTCGGGGGTTAAGGATCGAAACTTCAAGCCGGTGGTGGTCACCCGATTCAATTCCCTTTGCGGAAATCCGGATATGGTCCCGTATCCGAGAATTTCGGCAGCCACCACGCGCATGTCTGTGGGTGCGGAAAAGGCCGGACCGAAGAGGCGGCCCAGTTCATCTCGCGAAACCCCGATGTCCAGAAGATCCGCGATGCGTTCTACATTCACATCGTCCGCCAGCGGTTCTTTGCCGCCTGCCAGAAGGGTTTGGGCATATTGAAGCTTTTCTCCCTGAATTATAATTGCGGTCTGAATGCTTTTTAGCGGAACCCGCTTGCCCAGTCCTTCCTCTAGTTTTTCGAAAAGCGGTTCAGGGGGAAGTCCTTTCTCTTCCAGTATGACGATGGTGCACAAAATCAGTTTCAGGTCCACAACCGATTCGGAATCCCGATACCCCACCGCCAGCAGCCGATTCAAGGTTGACGGCGCCATGCCCGTCGCCTCCGCCTCCTCGACCAGCGACTCAATGACCAGGGTCGGATCGGCGTTGGCGTCGCAAAGGTCACCGATCAGGTCAGCATGGGCAACACCGACAGCCGCAGCCTGAATCGTTAACCATACGGCTGCAAGCCAAAACCGATGAGGGGATTTAAATTTTTTGACCATTGTTCCCCTTAATGAACAGGATCGAGTTCCGGTGGCCGTAATCGTCCGCTTTGGATATATCGGCATGGGGGTCCGGTGCAATCTCTTTTCCGTTCACCAGAAAGACATAGTCATGTTTTCCAGGTGGCAGGTCTACCCGGATGGTCCAACTCCCCGTTTCAGGACCCTGTACCATCTCATACCCTTTCGAGTCCCAGTGGTTGAACGTACCGATGACGGAGACCGACCGCGCCTCCGGTGCCTGGTATCGAAATACCACCGGAACATGACCGCTCACCTGGCGTGTTGTGGGCGATCGGAGGTGGCCATGGATTATTGCATTGTACATATATCCACCGCTTAGTATCAAAAAGGCGGCGGCCACCGATGCAGTCAGCGGCGACAGCGAGAAGGTCATTGGTGTCGTCATTCGCATATAGAGTTTTCTTAACCACCCCGGATGCTTAGGGCTGATGCCAGACATGATTCGTCTCGAAAGCCCGAGCGGCGGTTTAACATAGGGCTTTTCCCCAATCATCAGGCCCAATTCGTCATGGGGGCCCCAGCTTGCTTCATCATGATGTGACATCGTTAACTCCTATTGCCTGCATGAGTAGTTTACGACCCCGGTAAACCCTGACCTTTACGGAAGGAACGGAAATGCTCAGCGCGGCAGCTATCTCTTTTACGGAAAACCCTTCCCGGTAATAAAGCAACATCGGCTCACTGTATTTCAAGGGCAGCCGATCCATGGCATCGGACACCCTGACCGCCTCCATGACACAATCAAGACGTTTTACACAACTTTCCGTATCTGGGTCCGCCCACTCTTGTGTACCTGCGTCCGCGCTAAAAATATCTCGCCGGACACCCTTTTTTCGCAAATGATCTCGGCCCGCATTCACGGCAATGGTATAGAGCCATGGAAAGAATCGCTTACCGGATTTAAAGGTGTGCAGCTTCGCATAGGCCCGTTCGAATACATCCTGGGTCAGGTCCTCGGCGGTCATGGTGGTATGGGTAAGTCGCAGCATGAGGTTGTAGACGGGCGTCTGGTAGCGTTCGACCAGGATGCGAAATTCGTCGGCATCTCCATGGAGGACCGCGTCAACAATCTGTTTTTCCTCGATGGTCAAATCCATAATGCCTCTTGCAGGTTTGCCCGCCTGCGCGATCTGCCGATAAACAAGAAACGCCATCGATAGCAATGGGTCGATCCGGTTTGACCGATAAACCGCAACGCTAACTGGGCTTAATGCAATGCCTGGCAGCCGTGAAGGATATTTTTTCATGAATTCAAGCATAGTCTGGCCTTGTTTTCAAACCATCCCTGCCGATAAACTGGTTCTGCCTGACTCGACAACGGCGGGATCACCCTAAAGCCGGTTTTTGTAGTACATCAGGCTCTTGCCGGGGCCGTAAATGAATCTTTCGTGAAACACGATGCGGCCTGAATCGTCATGCATCAGATAGTCGTATTTAATGGCATATTTGACTTTTTTATAGGTGAAGCTTAGTCGGCGCACGTGAATAGTCACTGTTCGTTTCAGCGATTTCCCATCCACAAACTCGTCGAAGGTGAAGATCCGTTTCTCGCCCTTACGCCAATGACCAAGGGGGAACATAACGGCTTGTGATGAGAAGAATCGTGTCGGCAAATTCGGTCTTTCATCATAGACTTTTGCCAGACCACTGCCATCCGGGTTGATGGTAAACAACTGCCGTTTATCGCCCTTTTTGGATGGATTAATCCGTTCGTACACCTGAAGGGTTTCGCCGGTAATCGGATGTGTCCACGGCATCGGGCCGGTGATCGTCTTATCTTTGCGAGCCCCGAAAGTCGTGTTGGCAGGCGTCATGGCAAGCTGTCTCTCTCCTTTCCAGTCTGCCCCGGTCCACATCTCCACGGGGATGAACCGGGAGTCGGACGCTTTGTTGACCATCCACGGGCTGACCATCGAGGCACAACCCTGCAAGGTCACCAATCCAACGATTGCCCACAAAATTAAATACCGATTCATATTTACCTCCCTTTGCTTATAGAGGAACCGGAGCCGTTGCACCTGCTCCATCGTTTTTCTTGACCGATTGTGATGGGTGTTCCACGGATAAATCATGAAACAGAAAATCTACGACCATGCGTCCCATGTTGCCGGTTTTCATGCATTCGATGAAAGAGTGACCACAACCGGGGAGCATTTTGAAGGTAAACGGCGTGGTGAATCTAAATCGTGATGCAGATGCCGACATGGCCGCAATCCAGCGTTGGCCCCGCTCCAGACGATTGGCCCCCTGCTGGGTGTCGATTTTTTTGTTTTTATTCAAATTGTCATCCCTTATCACATCCTTTTCTCCCACCATCACCAGGGTGGGGATTTTCAGGAAGCGTGCCGGGTCAAACAGAACATCCGGCAGGCCGGCTGTTCTGCCGATGCCGCGGGGAAACGGTCGGGCCATATCGGGGAATGTGAACCAGCCCGATGCGGTGATCGCCACGCGCTTGACCTGGCGTGGATTGGCCATGGCATAGCGATGAACGAACTGACCGCCACCTGAATAACCGAACATGACGAGCTGTGAAAAATGCAGGCCAAGGGTTCGGGACACATCTATCACGATTCGTTTAAGGGCCAAGTCGGCACGGTCTCCCTTCCCGCAACGCCCCAGGCGCTGATAATCGGAAAATTGTTTTTTTGAAAACAGGGGCGCTACCAGCACCCCCCCGAATTGATTGATAAAGGGTGCAAAATGGCGGGCCTGGCTTTCGGCTCCCCGACGGATGCCATGCACGGCGATGAACAGCGGGGCCTCCGCTGCCAGTGTTTTGGAAACAAAGATGCAGTATTTGAGATCCGGATCGTCGGACACATGCCGCTTCTGGATTCTTCCACGAATCATGGTCGGGGCGGGTATGCAGCGGGCATCGCTATGCCGGCAGGCCGCAGGGTGGGGTGATGGGATTCTAAACATCATGAAAACTCCAACTGTCCGTGTTGTCCGGGGCTAACCGACCGCCCGCAGTTGTCTTTTTTCGGGTCGATGACAAGTAATTTTCCTGTTTTCAATCCGCCAGACCGCATCCACCCCATAAAGCGGTTCCTCAAGATGCGTTGCCCAAAGAACCGTTCCCGGGTAGGCTTGAATCGCATTGATGAGCAGATTGCGTGCTTCGGCATCCAAATGGGAATCCACCTCGTCCAGCAGAAGAATCCGCGGAGACCCCAACAGCGCCCGAGCCAGTGCAATCCGTTGCCGCTGGCCGGCCGACAGGTTGCGGCCTCTTTCGTGGATGTGTGTCTGCTCACCTTTTGGCAGATCACGAACCAATGCATCGATACCGCATATCTTCCAGACGTGTTCAATTTCGGCTTGCGTGCAGTCTGGACAGCGGTAGCGAATGTTCATGTACAGGCTGCCCGACAGCAGGGGAAGATCCGGCCCGACCATACCGATGGCCTTTCTGACAGAGGCGAGCCTGACGGTCGAAATGTCCTGATTGTCGATAAAGACCCGGCCACGCTGAGGCTCTATCATCCGCGCTATCAGGGAGAGCAGGGTGGATTTTCCCGCCCCATTGGGTCCGATCAAGGCGATTTTCTGTCCGGGCTCGATAGCCCCGGAAAAATTCTCCAGCACGCCACTTGCCGCCACACCCTCAAAGATCAGTTTTCCCGGGCCGGCTTTCAACTCGGGAAGATGGTCACCCTGTTTGATTCGTGTGGGAATCGTGAGAAAGGTGCTGAGCTTTTGCCTGGCAACCGAGGCTTCCTGAAAATACTCATAGATCCGACCAAGATTGCGCAATGCAGGCACCAGGAAACCCATTACCGCTATGGCGGCGGCGATGGTTCCGGGTGTGGTGTGCCCGCTGTTGACGCGGACGATACCCGTCATTAGGACGGCTGTGGTCATCGCTGCCGTTACACCGTAGTTGATGCCGCGGATGAGGCCGATTTCGCCTGCCCGGTTTACCAACGATCGGCGAAGACTCTGGCTGTGTTTGCGTACCCGATTGATTTCTTTGGCCGAACGGCCAAAAACTTGTACAACAGCCATCTGTGAAATCTTTTCATTGACGTTTGCACTCAGGCGGGACCGCCGCTTGCGGGCATCGATGGCGGCCAGCCGCAATTTCTTGCCGACCCGGGCATTCGCGGCAGTGCCGCAGGCAATGATAGCGGCTGAGACCACGCTGAGCACCCAGTCAATCTGTGATAAGACGACAAGTGTACTGGCAACGATGGCGCCGGAAACGATAATCCGGACGACACCTAAGCTCACCCAGCGTCTGATGGCGCTCAAGTCTCCGATGAATTTTAGCATCACGGCACCTTTTCGCCGTTTCTGCAATTGCTGGGGGTCTATCCGGGTAACGTGTTGAAAAAGCTGGCGCCGCAGCTTGTGGACATAACTCTGACCCAGCTCTTCGGCGATGATCCGCTCACTGCGCTGCAGCCATCCGCTCACCATCGCCGAAGCCACCATGGCTGACCCTACCAGGAGCATAACTTTCCATTGAATAGACGGATGATCCAGAAAATGATCGAATGCAAAGCGGACGATTATGGCCGTGATCAACAGGAAAGCCGATTGGGTGGCCGCATTGAGGGTCAGCCGGAAAAAGAGGCTTCGCCTGACTCCTCCAAGAAGAGTCGGCAGTTTCATCGGATGACCCTTTCATGCGTTCGGGGGATGTTGAAACGGCTCAGCCATTCACGCATGTAGACCTCGACCGTCGGACTTCGTAGCACCTTGCTGCCCAGGACGGGCAGATCGATGGCATCCTGCAGTTCCCGCATACCCAGCGGGGACCGGGTGACAATGCCGCTGACGGCGAGAATGTTGACGTCCCATGACCGCAGGCGGTCCACCCCGTAAATGCCCCCCAATGAATCCGCCGCTGCGAAAATAACACCGTCGACGTGGTGGGCAAATGTCTTGGATGCAACCAGTTTTTCGGTTTCCGCCTGGTGAAGCCCGTCGGCGATTTCAATGACAATGATGTCTGGGTCGGTCCCGGCCAGATGGCCCAGCAACGTCATGAAATTCTGCTTCACCTGAACCGGGGACAGCAGGTAGGTGGAGGGATACCCAGCGTCCAGAAAATCCATTACCCGTCGTGCACCGGCGTCCCTGTAGAACCAGGTATCCCCGCCGGCACCCGTGCCGGTTACCTTGCCGGCATTGACGGTAAGGCCTGCCCGGACCAATCCTCGTATCAGGTTGGCCGCCGTGGTTGTTTTCCCGGAATTCATCGAGCTTCCCACCACGGCGATGACCGGTGGGCGATTTTTGATCAGTTGGGTTGCGGTCAGTGCAAAATCCTGCAGATTGACGACCTTACCCTCATTGTTGGTCAAAAGGCCCACCGGCGATAGATCCGTTGGGTTTTTGACGGCCTCGTGCTTGAAAATCATCTGCGATGCGACGCCTCCCGCTGCCACCAGGTGACAGATGCCCAGACAGTCCGGTACGATGGCTTCAAACTGATCCGGGGCATATCTGTTCCCATAGGCCACGACCACTTCATCGCCAGGAAAAAGGTGGGCCCTGCGGCCGTCGGGCAATTCAAGGCGTTTGTGTTGACCGATTCGGCGCACTTTTGCCAACACCAGATCCCCGGCCCGGGGCGTCACGTTCCTGTCGGTCAGACACCACGACGCATCTTTGGGAATGCGTCGGGTGGTATAGGCCCACTTGGCGTTGACTATACGATCTCTGTATCCTTTTCTACCTTTGAATTCGATGACGTTGTCGCCCATGATCCCACCTTTTTGATATTTTTTTTATCAATACCAACACTGTTGTTGGGGTGCAGTATGTATTCACTCTATCACGATATACGCACCGGGTCGGATTCGGTTACAAACCTTTTGAAAATCATTCCGGTGGAGATGAAATCCTTTAGGAATCCAGTCTCAGAGAACTGCCGAAAGGAATCAATTAACCCGTTTTGGTTGTCTTTTTTTGTGGTTTCGGTCTATCTCCGGTGTTGCCCATCAACCCACATGAAACGGCCGGCGTGTCCGGTGTCCGAACCCAGAATCCGGTGCATTCTCAGGTCAATTTATTTTGGTGGCCCTGAATGGCGATCATTTTGCGGAAGGGGTATAACTGTCGGATGAAATCGGGGGCGCATGTTACGACAACCTCGACCGACCGAAGTCGCTTCAATGGTTGTTATTCGATGATGGGTTTAGTATATTCATGTTTCCCGCATGGGTGAGCCTTCACCCACCGACAGCTTGATGAGCGTGAACGGCCAGTTTTCGGATAGGTTAACCAGATGGTAAGCAATCGCGACTATTATCCCATTCTCCTGGCTGAAGACGATCCCATCTCACGGCGGTTGTTTGAGAGAATCCTGGTCAAAGAGGGGTTTTCGGTGACCACGGTGGAAAACGGACGCAAAGCGCTTGAACTGTCTCGCCAGCAGTTTTTTCCTATCGTGCTGACGGACTGGAAGATACC
>NZ_JASJGN010000436.1:0-3865 GCF_033791525.1 Desulfosarcina sp. | reverse complement strand
TCGGTTGTAACGCGGGGTGCAAAGTGCGCCGCTGTCACAAACAATCACTTGGCCTGCAATCGGCTCGAACGCAGCCCGGAAGTGCTGCATCGATTTTAGCGCCACGACATGCTTGTTCTGCGGGTCGATACCAAAAGCTTTAAATTGCTGCAAATCCAGTATCTGGCGGGCACTGGTGACCACCAATATCTCAATGCCACCGACACGAAGAACAGCGCTGGGGCCGAAACTGCCCTCGAGCCCATCAATCATTGAACCGTCGCCGGTGAAATGCCCGTCGCTGATAGAAACGAGTTCGCCCTCAACGCCGAGTGGCCCACCACCGAAACGTGGATCGATCTTGCCGCCCAGCGCAATGTGAACCCGTTCACCAACATCAGCAGCATGCAATGCCTGGGCTGCCTCGCGATCCACCATAGGACCAAAACAGGCATTCGTCACACCCGCCGCAATCAGTGCGCGCAAGAGCTCAGTTGAATCGCCATAGCCGCCGGCACCGGGATTATCCGCATAGTCAGCAATTACCAGCGGTCCTTCGTTAGGCTCGTATGTAGCTGCAATCGCTGCAGCTTCATAAACGCTGAGATAGTCGTTCAGCACATCAAAACGACTGTTCCATATGTCATCAGCAATCGTTTCGGCGAAAGCAATGTGCGCGGCAAAATCGTCCTGGCCGGTGACCAACACCGTTGGGCCAATCCTGGAAACATCTGCACCTGCGAAACCAGCATTGATGCTTACGGCGAATACGTCCGCCTTCTTTTCATAATCCCGCGCTTTTGCAATGCGCTCGATCATCGGACCTATGTCGGTACGCCCACCATTGACTTCTTCCAGCATGGGCCGGCTTACGAGGATCGTATGCGGCTGGATCTCGCCAGCCATCGTCCTGTGTAAAATTTCACCGGCATGGCGACCGGTGTCGCGCATATCAATATGTGGATAGGTTTTGAACGACACAATGATGTCAGCGAGAGCGCACATCTTATTACTGACATTTGCGTGTTGATCAAGTGTGATGGCAATTGGCATCTTCTCGCCCACCACGTTGCGGATACGCCAAAGCAACTCGCCTTCGCCATCTTCGCAAAATTCTAAGTCCATAGCGCCATGCAACCCGAGGAGAAGTCCGTCGAATGGTTGCTGCTTGATTGCGGAAATGATTGGGTCGCTGAGCCAGTTAAACGTTGTTCGCCTAACTTTGCCGCTGGGTCCCGCGGATGCGCTGAGCACATGCTTGACATGCCAGCCATGCGATCGACCGGTATCCAGGAAGCCAGCAAGTTCAGTATTTGCTTGGCCACGCTCGGCGATGGCGTCGGCGCCCATCAGAACATAGCGGTTTCTAAATGCCTGTTCATCCGTTTCCTGAAGACTAAAGGAATTGGTTTCATGGGACATTTCGGCTGTCAGAACGTTGAAGGGCATCAGATTTCTCCTTGAACAATATGAACATTAAGCTGGTGTTCGGCACTTTGGTTATGTCCATGAATCCCAACCGTCATCGTAAGCACTTCAGCGCGACCATCGCAATCAACCCGGCCACCTGACAGTTTCCTGACTGACATCAGTTACCCATATGTAATGCGATGAGCAACCGGATCTTTTGGACGACCGTTTTGGGAATTAATGGATAACCCCCTTTCTATGGTGCCAAAAGCCACCCTCCTATCATTTTCCAAAGATAAAGCAATGATAAGACCTTTAATCAATATAGCACTGGCTTTTGTTTTTTAATCTTCAACTCATGCGAGGGCCTTCTGAACAGGATTGTTCTTGCTTTTTTTGGAATATGAGCTACAATATTTGTAACTGTAAAAAATGTAGGTTCAAATTTTGTTTGTCAAAATTCAATGATATTGATAATTGGAGGCCGCTTTGCCGAGTGTGACAATCACACGCGATACGTTCCTCGAAGACAATCAGGGCCGACGGTTTTCCGATGTTGTCAACGATCCGAATCAACCTTTTGATGCAGTCATCGAGTTCTTTAATAATCCTGACAGGCAGCGCCGGATGGAGGAATCTGAGATTCATCATGACAGGCCGCCTTTATCAGGTGTTGTCCGGGAGTTTGAATCGCATCCTGGCATCGATCGGTCTTTGGCAGACATACACACGCAGAGGAGTAAACGATTAAGGCAGGCTGTTGGTGTGGTAGTGCGAATGCTCATGCAGGCCAGAGGCTGGCGGAAAACCGGCCGAAAAGGGTCGCTGGGCGTCAGGACCGTCAATAATGGATTGACCTCCAATCACAATACGGGTGGGCTGGCCTTCTGGTTCATCCGCGCCGAGCGGTACGATCGTGCCGAGGGGATGCCGTTTCAATCAGTGCGTGAGCGATGCCAGAAACCATAGCCCATAGGGCCATGACAGTCGCCAAACGAATGTTGGGTGAAAATTCATAAGAGAATCGTGAACATCGCCGAACAGCACCGTGAAGTGGACAAAAACGCAAGACTGACCAAGTAAAGGTGGATTATCAGATAAGTACCAAAAAACTCACATGATGTGCGATCCTAATAAATCGAAGTTGTTCTTCTGACCGATACCTCCCTTGCACCGCGGCATCAGCGGGTCGCCAGTTGTTGTCAATTTTTAAATCCTATTTACAATTTTTAACCAAGTGGAAGCCTGAATAAATGGTGGCTGCTTGGCACTCATTTGTCCATGTTGGGTATTTCGGATGGCAACCCGGCTCAAGATGAACGACGTGTACCGAACACGCCCGGCCTCAATGGGAATCATGCTTATGCAAATTTTTTGTATATAATTGATACCTTACGCTTAGAGAAGTTTGTTCCAATTTAAAAGCTTCTCTAATTTATACTATGAAAGATAAAGGAGTTAAGAAAATGGCGATAGTGAATGAAACGGCCTTAGTTTACTGTGAAAATCAATTTGGATTGGTTGACGGGAAAACGGCTTCCGGGCTAGTTAGGCACTCTGAAACCTATACCGTTGTCGGGGTTATCGATAGCTCATTAGCCGGCAAGGATGCCGGGGAAGAATTGGGTGAAAAAAAGAACGGTATTCCCATTTTTGCCAATTTAGAGGATGCGTTGGGTAAACTTTCAACGGTCCCGGATTGCTATATTTATGGGAAGGCACCTTTAGAAACGTATATCTCGGCAAAAGAGAGGGGGTTCATCCTGGAGGCAATGGAAAAAGGAATGGATATCATTAACGGTCTTCATCAGTTTTTTTCCGATGATCGGGAGTTTGTCCAGGTGGCTGCTCGCAACCATGTCCGCATTAAGGACATCAGAAAACCTCCGAAATTAAAAGATTTGCATGTCTTTAGCGGCCAAAGATCGAGAGTAACGATTCCTGTGATTGCCGTATTGGGTACCGATTGTGCCTGCGGCAAAAGGACGACCACGGTAGAACTCAACAATTCTCTGAATCGTATCGGCATCAAGTCCATATTGGTTGCGACCGGTCAAAGTGGCTTGATGCAGGGGGCCCTGTATGGTGTAGCGATCGATGCCTTGGTATCCCAATTTGTGGTTGGTGAAATAGAAAACGCCGTTATTCAGGCGTTTGACAACGAAAGTCCCGATATCATCTTGGTTGAGGGGCAGAGTGCCGTCAGTCATCCCGCATTTATGGGTTCTCTCGGTATATTGAAAGGTAGCAAGCCCGATGGCGTTATCCTCCAACATCCACCCGCTAGGAAGTCCCGTTGCGATTTTCCCAATTTGAAAATGCCAACCGTTGAGAGCGAAATTAAACTGATTGAAACGATTTCACAAACGAAAGTACTGGCTATTGCATTAAGCCATGAAAACCTGTCGGACGAAGAAATCGTTGGTATCATAGCGAGTTATGAAAATAAGTTTAAATTACCGACCACAGATGTACT
>NZ_JASJGN010000435.1:0-5571 GCF_033791525.1 Desulfosarcina sp. | reverse complement strand
CATTGCTCTGCATACGGGTTAGGCTCATGAATAAAGTAATAGGGGTGCCGGACCGGGTCAACCATCGACGGACCGGCCACCATACCGTTGTCGAAGAACAGTGTTGTATAGCTCAAAACCGCAGCCGCTTCAAGGCTAATGAAGTCTACGACCACGGATGAGGGATTTGCCCCGAGCTCAATGCGGACAGCAGGCCAGGCAGGGAAAATATCGAAGATATTGTTGCCTCAGCACCACTCGTATGCTATATATGGGACACGTTGATGATGCTGGATACTAAAGCTGAACAAGATCGAATGCCTCTATCCTTATTATCCGCCAAGTTATTTCCCCCACTCGCGGTCTCATTCCCGCAACGCTGTGTAGCGCCCACCCGGACAGGGTCTTTTCCCCCGATATCTGCGATATCCGCAAACCATAATCCCCTGAATATAAACCTGATGCACCCCAAGGGCACATCTTTCCTGGCGCCAGAGGTATTATTTTTCACATGCCTTGATCTCGAACAACAATCCTTATTTTCGGGCGGGCACGATGTAACAACGCTGAAACATAATCCCCGGTCCGATCCGGATGAGCACTTGTTCATCCGACGGGCAAACCAATCGGCGGGAACAACCCATGACCTCCAGGAGGTGCGATGATTTCGTTTTCCACAAGCAAACGAAAAACCTTTGTGCTGGATACCAACATTATCCTTCACGACAGTTCCTGTATCAACCACTTCGACGAGCATGACATTGTCATCCCCATTGCCGTGATCGAAGAACTGGACCGCTTTAAAAAGGGAAAGGAGATTTTAAACTGCAACGCCCGGGAATTCGCCAGGGCCCTGGACGCATTAACCGGGGATCGCATATTCAACGGCGGCGTCACCATCGGCCCCGGAAAAGGAAAAATCACCGTCTGCCTGGACCGGGCGTTTCATGACAAGCTAAAGACGAACTTCTCCCCTGACAAGCCGGACCACCATATTCTCAACGCAGCCTACCACATCGCTTGTGAACACGCCTTTGACCGGGTTTTTCTGGTGACCAAGGATGTCAACCTGCGCATGAAAGCCAAATCCATCGGCCTGATGGCCCAGGATTACAGCACAGACCGGGTTCAGGCCCCGGCAGATATCTATAAGGGCACCCGTGTGGTGGAAGACATCCCCGCCGCCGTCATTGACCAGCTATACGCCAAGCCCTTCGAAATGGACGCCGCCGCTCTGGATGTAAAGGAGCACCTGCTCCCCAACGAATACCTGATCATGAAAAACGGCAGCAAGTCCGCACTGGGCATATTTCTTCCCCAGACCCGATCCATCCGCCGTATAGACACCCAGGTCTGTTACGGCATCCGGCCCCGCAATGCCGAACAGTGCTTTGCCATGGACGCCCTAACTAACCCGGAGGTACCCCTGGTAACGATCACCGGCAAAGCCGGCACCGGCAAAACCCTTCTCGCCCTGGCTGCCGCACTGGAAAAGCGACGCAACTACCGACAAATTTTCATCTCCCGGCCATCGGTTCCATTGAGCAACAAGGACATCGGTTTTCTGCCCGGGGACATCCAGTCCAAACTGGACCCCTACATGCAGCCCCTTTACGACAACCTGTCGGTCATCGAAAGCAACCAGAACGGAAAGAACGGCAGCCGGCAGGGGCGCCGGGTGAAGGAACTGCTGGATGAAGAGAAGATCGTCATCACCCCTTTGTCCTATATTCGCGGCAGAAGCATCGTAAAAGTCTTCTTCATCGTGGATGAGGCCCAAAACCTTACCCCCCACGAGGTGAAGACGATCATCACCCGGGCCGGCGAAGGCACCAAGATCGTATTCACCGGAGACATCTACCAGATCGATCACCCCTACCTGGACAGCCGGAGCAACGGACTGAGCTACCTCATCGAAAAGATGAAAGGCCAGAGCCTCTACACCCACATCAACCTGGAAAAGGGGGAGCGCAGCGAGCTTTCGGACCTGGCCATCAGCCTGCTTTAACAACGGTTCAACGGTTCCTGGTTTCGGGTTCCCGGTTGGTTGTCCCGGATCTTGCGTGCCGATGCATGGCCTGCGGTCAAGCCAAGGTTGACCATGAGATTGCAACCGGCTAATCTGTCAGCAAACCGTCTGTGAAAAGCCATCAGGCGCAGGCAAACACCAGAACCCGATCCGTATCGAGCGGCACACACCAATGACATTGAATTCAAATACTGAAGACTTCGCCAATCGGGCGGAGGCCGCCATTGCCATGCTGTCGTCCATGCCCTTTATCGCCGACCCGCTTCCCGGCATTGGCGGCGCCATCAAGGCCACACCGGAGCATTTTGTGGTCGAAGAGATCCTTCCCTATGCCGCCTGTGGCGAAGGGGAACATGTCTATGTCACCTTCCGGAGGGCCGGATGGAACACCGCCGATGCCGCCCGAATCATGCAGAAACACCTGGGCCTGAACCCGTCGGATGTGGGCTGGGGCGGTCGCAAGGACAAAACGGCGGTGGTCGTTCAAACCCTTTCCTTTCGATGCGGTGTCAAGTATCCCCTGGCCGACGTGGAGAAGACATTGGCCGACCTGCCCTTTGAGATTCTGGCCATGGACCGCCATCGCAACAAGATCAAAACCGGTCACGTGGCCGCCAACCGCTTCACCGTCGTCATCAGCCATCCTGGACCCGATGCACTGCCCCGGGCGCTTGCCATTGCCGACCGGCTGAAGCAAACCGGCGTGCCCAACTTCTACGGCCCCCAGCGATTCGGCTACGGGCTGCAGAACATCCACCGGGGATTCGCCCTTTTCTCAGCGGGAAAAAAGGGACGCAAGGACACCTTCATGGTGTCGGTGGTCCAATCGGCGCTGTTCAACATATGGCTCAAGCAGCGCATGCAGGCTGGCGGCTACCGCAGACTGCTGTCCGGCGATGTCGTAAAAAAGACCGACACAGGCGGCATGTTCACCGTCGAAGATCTGGCCATCGAAGATCCGCGCTTCACCGCTGGAGAAATTGTCTACACCGGCCCGATTTTCGGATTCAAGATGAAACCGGCCATGCATGCGGCCGGTGAAAAAGAAGCGACACTGCTCAGGCAATTCAGCCTCGCCCCGGAAGATTTCCGGCAGTTCCGCTCACCCGGATCACGACGGGAAGCCATCCTGAACCTTACGGATCTGACCCTGGCGGAGGTGGACGACGGGCTGCGCCTCACCTTTACACTACCGTCAGGCGCTTATGCCACAACCGTTTTGCGCGAATTCACCCGACCGTCTTAGCCACTAACAGGCTGTTGAAAAACGTCATGAGTGCAGGCAAGACAAGGCAAAATTCGGCGAAAAAGCGCAGTTTATGTGTGATAAATGAGCATTTTGAGTCGAATTTTAACGCCGTATGGCCAAGCGCAATAGTTTTTCAACAGCCAGCTAAGGAGGACGCCATGCAAAGACAGCTGATCAGTTCAGGGTCTCCTTTTGAAAAGCCCATCGGTTTTTCCCGTGCCGTGAGAGTGGGAAATGCCATTGCCGTCTCGGGGACCGCCCCCATCGCGCCCGGTGGCGGCACGGCCTATCCGGGAGATCTCTATCGCCAGACCCGAACCTGCCTCGAAATCATCAAAAATGCCGTCGAAAATGCCGGCGGCCACCTGGATGATGTCATCCGCACGCGCATCATGCTCACTGACATCAGCCGCTGGCAGGAAGCTGCCCGGGCCCACGGCGAGTTCTTCGGTGAGATCCGACCGGCCAGCACCTTCGTCCAGGTAAGCCGGTTCATCGATGCGGACTGGCTGGTAGAGATCGAAGCCGATTGTGTGGTCGTGCAAGGAACGATTACTTAAGGGTCCACCTGAACCCCGAACGATAGCTGGTAAGCTGATAGCACAAAGCTGAAACCCTGAACCCAGAACCCTGAACCCTGAACCCCAGAACCCTGGAACCCATCATGACCGACCCCATCGACACCTATTGGCAGCTGCACCTGGAAAGATGCAAAAAGGCCCTGGAAAAAAACCGGTTCGAGGTGTTTGTGGCCGCCGACATCCAATCCGCCGGCACTGTTTTCTTCAATGAGATTCTTCCCGGAATCGAAGTAAAAACCGCGGCCTGGGGCGACTCCATGACCTTTCTGGCCACCGGTATACTGAATGTGATCAACGCCGATCCCGGCATCCTGACCATCGACCCCTTTGACGCACAGGCGTCACCGGAAGAACGACTAGAGCGCCGCCGGCAGGCCCTGCTCGCCGATCTGTTTTTCACGGGATCCAATGCCGTCACGGAAAGCGGGGTGCTGGTCAACCTGGACATGGTGGGCAACCGGGTGGCCGGCATCACCTTCGGTCCCAGGCACGTGGTTCTGTTCGTCGGCCGCAATAAATTGGTTCCGACCCTGGACGACGCCATGCAACGCGTCAAGCGCTTTGCCGCCCCAGCCAATGCCATCCGGCATCCGGGACTGAAAACACCCTGCGTGAAAACCGCTGTTTGCGCAGACTGCAGCAGCCCGGACCGGATCTGCAACACCTGGTGCATCACGGAAAAATCCTTTCCCAAGGGACGCATCAAAATCATCCTGATCAACCAGGATATAGGACTGTAAAAATCGAGAACCATTTTATCGAGACGGCGCCACTGTGAAAGCGGCCTGTCACCAATGATGGGACTCAAGAGGAAGCATCGACCATGATAAACGTGAAGACTGCCGGATTGCTGCTACTGACGCTTGCCGCTGGCCTGTGCATGGGCATGGCAGGCACACAGGCTGACGATTTCACGGCCCAGCGCCAACAGATGGTGGCATCGCAGATCCGCGGGCGTGGCATTTCGGATGCCGCCGTATTGAAGGCCATGGAAACCGTCCCCCGCCATCGGTTCGTACCGCCTGAAGTTATGGCCTTGGCGTACGGGGATACCCCGCTGCCCATCGGCCACGGGCAGACCATTTCACAGCCGTATATGGTGGCCCTGATGTCCCAACTGCTGGACGTCGAACCCGGCCGGCGGGTCCTTGAAATCGGCACCGGCTCCGGATATCAGGCCGCGGTGCTTGCCGACATGGGCGTTCACGTTTTCACCATCGAGATCGTTCCCGAATTGGGACACCAGGCCATCAATGTATTGGATGCACTGGGTTTTAAGAATATCCGGGTGAAAATCGGAGACGGCTACAAGGGCTGGCCCGAGCATGCCCCCTTTGATGCCATCATCGTCACCTGCGCACCAACCAACGTCCCGGAACCCCTCAAAGCCCAACTCGTAGAGGGGGGGCGAATGGTGATCCCTTCAGGAGGAAAATACAATCAGCAGTTATTTTTGCTGACCAAGCAGACGGGTAAAATCAAACAGGAAAAAATCGTGGATGTCCGCTTCGTTCCCATGGTGGACGAGCAGGGAAAAACCTATTGATGGTTGCTCTGCAAACCTCTGATTAGACCATCACCGCGGCCCCGATGAGCGGTTTCTCAGCTTCGCTCCGACATGCGACGGGGAATGCGCTCGCTGTCGCGGTTCAATCCCTGATCTAATTTACGGAAAATAGCATGCCTGGTATTCACAGGACCTAATAACGCCTATATCGAATCATTTCCCTCCT
>NZ_JASJGN010000434.1:0-8043 GCF_033791525.1 Desulfosarcina sp. | reverse complement strand
CTCATTCAAGCGCCGCTATTTTCTGTACCGCAACTGGGAATGGAAACTGGTCTATTTTGCCGAATTCGATCTCTTGCAATTGTTCAATGTGACCAATGATCCTGAGGAAAAAATCAACCTGTTGACCGAAGAACCGGCGCTGGCAGAACAACTGGAGCGAGAACTGCTTGAGTATTTGAAAAGGGTGGAAGGCAAAACCTATCGTTCGACCATCAATTGAGACACGATCGAATCATTCTTATGAATTGAGAAGAACGGGGTAGGAGAAATAATGATAAAAAAGATAGCGGGATTCAAACCGGAAGCGAGGAAAAATGATCAAAGCTGATTCCGTGAATATTTTGCTTTTCTTGGCCCAGGGGTTCGAAGATCTTGAGGCGGTGAGTGTCATCGATATTTTTGGCTGGATGCAGTACAGAGACCATATACCCGCCGTAAACGTTTTAACTACCAGTTTTCATCCAACGGTCGCAGGGCGATTCGGCCTCAAGATATCTCCGGATATTCCATTTAATGACATTGATCCTTCAGACTTCCAGGCATTGGTGCTTCCGGGTGGATTCCATAGTCATGGCTTCGATGAAGCCTATGATTCTCGCATCCATGCAATCGCGCGCAGCATTCATCAAAACAACGGCTTTATCGCCACCATGTGTGTGGGGGTGTTACCGATTGCCGACGCCGGGCTTCTTGAGGGGAAAAAAGCAACTACATACCCATACAGCAGGTACCATGATAATTTCAACCGACTTAAAATCAATGGGGCCATTGCACAGGACAGAAATGTCGTATTAGACAATCGAATCATTTCGTGCAGAGGGCCCGGCTCGTCACTCGAAGCGGTATATTTGTTAATGGAATGTTTAATGGGAAGATCTGTCGCAGATGAAGTAAAAAAGTACATGTGTTATGAATGACCCTCACGATTAAACCCTCCCCGCGGCCTCGATGAGCGGGATCTCTGCTTCGCTCCGACAAGCCGCGGCGAATGCGCTCGCTACCGCGGTTCAGCCTAACCCGTGTATTGTTTATGCAACATGGGGGTAGAGGCTGCTTCTGGCTGTCAGCCGTTGGAATTTATTTGATGGAAGAGAGACGCAGGCTTTTGGCTTCCATTCGGGCCAGGTAGTTGAATGTCGTCTCTCCCGCCCACCCGCTTTGGGCGGCTTTATTTTTGTGCAAATGATAAAAGGCGATCAGATCATCGATCGTATCCAGATCGTTCCACCGTTGAAGCAAATCCGCCCTGACGCCAAGTTCCCGAGCCCTTTCAAGCGTGTCGGCCAGCACCTTGTCCGTGCTCCAGGGGATATTGGCAAACAGTTCCGGATGAGGCCTGCGCATTCCCACAAGATAGTATCCGCCATCATAACAGGGCCCGAAAACCACATCGGTTTGGTCGGACATGAGGCGTTCAAACGATTCCTTGATGGTTGATACCGGCAGATCCGGGGTGTCACTATCGATGATGCAAACAGCGTCGAAATCATCGGCCAGTTTTTCGACAAAAATGTTGTTCAGCCGTTCTCCCAGATGTTTGCCTTTCTGGGGAAAAAGACGAAGGCCATTTTCACAGAAAGGGGTGAATACGTCTCTGGCATCGGTCGGTGTGTAAGCAATGGCTAACGCGGCACCTGTTAATGATTGAATCGTCGTGATTCGATCCTTCAAAAAACATCGATACAGGTCGGTTGCTTCTTTCGGCGACAGGTGGGGAACCAGACGGGTCTTGACCGTGCCCGGCACCGGCGCCTTGGCCACCACGACCAACAGCATTTTTTCCTGTTTTGTGGCCATTAAAGACTCCATTGAACACCGCAGCCCCGGCAGCATGTCGGCGGTGTCTCTGTTTGATGTTGTTTTCTGAATTCACTATACCTGGCACCGGTCCAGATTTCTTTCAGTGGGCTTTTAAATACGTTGCCCAGAATAAGGGAACGATAATCGACACTGGAAAATGGAGAAATACAGCAGGGCAATACATTGCCGTTCGCGGTGATGTACATCAGCGAATAGGGTCGATGGCACTTGTGCCACGGCTGTTCATCTGTATCCCCGCTACCCAGGCTTTCAACGGGCGCTGACAATCCGGACGCATTGAAGCGGATTCCCTGCCGCGCTGCCATATCCTGACTTTTTTGAATCAGCGCCAGCGAACCGTCGGTTGCGCCCCGAAGGGTCCTGGCCTGCCGGGCGATACCGTATCCCTCGTTGTCTTGGAAATACACGAGCCGTTGAAGGTAGATTTCTTTTATACCCATCTCGGCAGCAAGATCGACCAAGCCCGGAAGCTCGGCAATGTTATCCCTGGTGCCCAAGAACCACACGGACAGCTTCGGATGGGCGGCCTGTTGCTGGGTTTGAAGCGCTATGAAGGATTTGATGTTTTCGACAACGTGTTCGAATCGGTCACTGTTGCGAATGTTGCGATATCCCTGCGCAGAAGCGGCATCCAACGAGATGCGTAATTCATCCAACCCAGCCTGGATGAGGTCATGCTGCTTGCGTTTGTCGAGAAGGACGCCATTTGAATTAAACAGCACATAGACCTGTCGCTGTTTGAGGTGTCGAATCATTTCGAACAGCGCTTTATTTAACAGCGGTTCCCCGATTCCATGCAGAAAGACCCGTTCGAGTGCCGGCAATTGGTCGGTAATCGTCACGAGTTCATTTAAAGAGACATCCCGATCGGGCTCCGAACTCCCACGATATAAAATACATCCCTTGCACCTGAGATTGCACCGGTTGGTCGTTTCAAGGTACAAGACGCTCGGAAGCGGCAACTGTCGATCTGCTTGAGAACCAGACATTAAAAACGTATCCTGTTGATAGATTCAGCCTACCTGCCCTTGACGATGGTCGTGCAAATACTGCCCGTGCGCAGCGGTTTGGCAATCGGGGACTGCTGTCCGGTCAGTGTTACCGGTTTGCCGGCATAAATGGGGCAATACTCATCGGGCTCTTCCAGACGCCCTCTCAGCTTTCTCCTGGCGGTGCATCCGCCCCCGCAGTTGCCAACATGTACGCAGCTCAGACAAAATTTTGGGGTGTGATGGGTTGCCTGGAAATAGGGTGATTCAAAAACAGCTTCTCCTCTTTCCACCAGGTCATCTATGGCCAGATCCGATTCAGGCCAGTAAACACATGCTTTTAATTTTCCGTCTGGTGTCACCCGCATGCTGCGGCCGCCGCAGGGCGTGCCGCTTAAGCTGTTCAGCCCCAAAAACGTGTTCACCAACGGCTCGCTGACGGAAATGACTTCACTCTGATCGAAAAGAATTTTGTACGCATCCCAGTACTGCTCGAAATTCGGCATGAATTTTTCGGTGTACATCGGCTGATAGGCGTTGACACGAAAATCGGCGCCAAACGAAGCAGCCAGCCGGGCAAGTGCACCCAGATCTTTATGGTTGAGGTTCATCAGAACCGCCAAAATAGATACGCGAATGCCCAGCCGCTGACATCTTTCAATGCCTGCCATCACGGTATTCCAGTTCCCATCGCCTCGAAAACGGTCATGCCGGGATTTGTCCGGAAAATCGACCGAAAACTCGACATCCTTAAAATACTTCAGCTTCTCATCGGGTGTGATCGAGAGCGTGTAACCGTTGGAAGCCAGGGTCATGTCGATGCCACGATGGTGCAGGTAGTCGATGATCTGAAAAAAATCGGGGTTCAGGCCGTTCTCACCGGTTCCAAAACCGACAGAGCCGATCTCGAGGCTGTTGCAAACGTTTTGAACGTCTGCCAGTGTTAAATTGTCAATTCGTTCTTGATCGCGATAGCAATGTGCACAGTGCAAATTACAGTCGCTGGTCAAGCCAATTCCAAGAGAAATCATGCGGTTACTCCTGTCGGTGGTGGTTTGCTTCAATAAGGTATTTCAACGGTACCAAAAATAAAAAGTAGGTGGCCAGGATGGTCCCCCTGATGGTTCCGGTGACTTTTGATTGGCCGATACGCCGCCGGTACGTCACCGGAACGCTGAGAATCCGCAACCCCTGGCGGGCGGCTTTAACAACCATCTCCACCGGCCACCCATAGGTCATCTGTTCCATCTTCAAACTGAATAGCGTTTGGGCCCTGATGGCGCGAAACGAACCAATATCGGTTATATTGACGCCGTATAACAGCCGCAGCAATAAAACGATAAAATGGTTTCCCAAACGGCCGTGCAGAGGCATGGCGCCCTTTTCCAGGTTGCCTTTGAGACGACTGCCGATCACCAGGTCCGCCCGGTTTTCCACGATCGGACCCAAAATGGTTTCAAGCTCCCGCGGATCATCACTGCGATCTCCGTCCATAAATACAAGGATATCGGCGTTGGCAGCGGTCTTTGCACCCGTCAGACAGGCCGATCCGTAGCCGGCACGGGGTTCGACAATTAGCCTGGCACCTGCGGAAGTCGCCATTTCAGCAGTGTTATCGGTGGATCCGTTATCGACAACGATAACCTCATGAACACGGTCGGCAGGTATGGCCCGAACCACGCTGCCGATGGCCTGTTCCTCATTCAACGTCGGTATGATCACAGATATTTTCATTGATACGTTGTGTTTCCGGCAACTATTCCAACGGCGCTTGTGCGTTCAGCGACCAGTCATAATGGATATGCGCGATCATGGGATTTCTCTCTACAAAGGAGCGGGTCTCCTCCTCCAGGTACGGATTTATAAATTGTAACACAGATCCGGACTTGGACTCAAAATCTCCGGCGAACCAGTCGAACAATTTTGAAAGAAAGAGTGTATTTTCCGCATAATCGATCCGCGTCCCGCGCTGCGAATTGATGTATGTGCGGGTCTCCGCTTCCAGCTTTGCCTGCACATTTTTCCCCGTGTAGGCAAACCGTGGCAGCGGCGGACAACTGGAGGATGCACAAATAATGGCAAAGTGGATTCTGGGATCCTTGAACCGCTTACGTAAAAATTCGTGCTCGATATCGCCCTGGCTCAACTGATTGCCGGCCACCGTGTGCTCCCGGGTGGTAAAAAATTTAGTAGAGGTCCATAAGCCCGGTACAAGCGTTTCACGTACGCTTTTTTTGGGTTTAAACTTGATGACTTTGTCTATCGTGACTGCGTTGTATGCGTTAATCCAGAAAGCCAGTTGCTCGTCGCGTGACATCGAATCCAATTTGGCGAATTGCAGCGATTGTACATAAGCCTTAAAGGCTTGATCCCCGGCGATGCCGTTATAGTCGACCAGCCCCTTGTCGTTGACATAGGTCTTGAGCGCCCGATCGAATATAGAATGATCAAAATCAGCGGCGGCAACCGAGGGGAAAAAAGCGATGATTATTAATGATGTGACAGCCAAATATATGATATTCTTGATCATCGTCGTACCTTCATGATCTTTCTGTTATTGTAGCGACCATCCGTGTCGGCCGGTTTAGCGCGGCCCTTGTTTCTGCTTAGTATAAATTCGGCGCTCAACATTACAAAAAGAGGCAGATATTCCACCAGTAGCACCCACAAGGGCATAATCCCATTTGGTGACGTATACTTTAAATAAGACAGGCTCACGGTGCATGTAAAAACCAACCAGGCCGGGTTGGGATAAATCACCAGGAATGGGATTACCAAAATAACATACCAAGGATGCAATGAGGCCGGCATCAGAATGATCAACAAGCCGGTTAACATATAACCCTGTCGTACCGCCTGAACGGTGTTTTTATGTTTCAAAAAGACAACCAGCCCTGCGATCGCCAGTACGATGATGAACAGCCAGGACAGAACGCGGTACTCAATTCCGGGCATCAAGCCCATCAAAAGATACTTGACGCCCAAATTAAAACTCTCATAGGGATTGTTCAGATAAACCGGTAAAAAACCGGATAGGTGGGTTCCCGCAGCGATAAAAGGCAAATAGAGCAGTATAATGGTTGATGCAAAAATGAGTATTCCTTTAATTCTTATTCCGCGATTTAAAAAAGCCGCAAGCAGCAGCGCCGGATACAGTTTGACCGCGGCTGACAGCGCCAGCATAAATATGGCTACCATTTTTTTTCGAGTGGCATACAGATACAGCGCCGCTGTCATCAAAAAAACCGTAACCCCTTCTAGGTGACCGCTGTAGGATATTTCAAATATGACCAGCGGATTCCAGGCATAGATGATCAGCCTCGCTAAGTTCAATCCCCAGCTGCGAAGCAAGGCGGCCAGCATCACCAGGGTCAATATATCGAAAAACACCATGATTGCTTTGAAGCCGGTGACGCTGTCTCCCACCAGGGAATAAACAACCCGGAAAAAAACCTGGGCCCCTGCCGGATAGAGGGTGGGATAATCTTTGCGGTTGATATTCGGGAAAACCTTTTCATCCCTCAGACCTTTCAATTCAATGGCCCCTGGCGGGTGCAGGTAGGGATTGATACCGTTGTGCTGAACACGCCCGTCCCACATGTAGCGGTAAATATCTTTGGACAGCACTGCCGGATCCGGCGCGATCAGACCGATCCTGAAAATAACTGCGAAAAAAAGAATCATGCCGGTCAACCACCGGGATGTAGCGTCCACCGGCATAATCTTACAAACAAGAAAGACACCGATAAAATAGAGGGCGCTCAAGAAAAGAAAAATGATCACATAGAGTTGAATTCCCGATAATTTAAAAAAAATTGGCACGACCGCATCGATTCTAAAATTTAGCCAATAGATCGCAGCGGACAGTACCCCTAATGTGAGCGTGGCGGCAAATACGGCCAAACACCTGAAGTCGGCCGCAGATTTATGATCGTGTCTTCCCATATCCATGTTTTAGTGACAGAAAAAAAACGTAGAAAAAACCCAAGGTATAAATAAGCAGGAAGGGGCTGACCAGATATTTGCTAAAAATGAGAAACATCAGGAGCCCGGTTAGCGAATAGACCCCAAAAATGAATTCGAGCAACGATATGGCGCTCAGCGGAATCGAATAGCATTTGCCTTGCCAGCAATCCTCCTGCTTCTTGATGCCGTATTTGGGGGTTCGGACAAAACCGGTCTTTACATCCAACAGGGCTTCGAGGACCGCCTTGGTATTATTCACCGCAATCCCGGTACCCAGGCACATGAGAAAGGGTAGAAATTTGATCTTGGATTTCCAGTCGCCATAGATAATTTTTTGAGAAAACATATACATGGATGATGGGCCGAATGTAGCCAGACACAACAAGGTGAAGATCATGATCGGAAAATAGAGGCTGTCAAAAAACCATTGGGAATAGAGCATCGGAATGGATGTCAGCACCACTATGAGCATCATCGGATGGACCATGTAGTGGGTCAGGTGCAGCAAAGCCTGAATTTTAACCAGGAGGGGAAGATCGGATTTGAAAAGTTTGCCCAGGTTCTTTTTAGCCGTCTGGATGGATCCCTTGGCCCAACGATGCTGCTGGGATTTAAATGCGGTAATGGTGACCGGCACTTCCGCCGGACAGACCACATGGGATAAAAACGATAATTTCCACCCCTTGAGTTGCGCCCGATAGCTTAAATCGAGATCCTCAGTGAGGGTGTCGGCTTGCCATCCGCCGGCATCTTCGATGGTTTTTTTCCGCCATATACCTGCCGTACCGTTGAAATTCATAAAAAATCCGTTCCAGGCGCGTGCGGCTTGCTCGACCCCAAAATGACCGTCGATGCCCATCGATTGCGCTCGGGTCAGCATTGAATAATCGGCGTTGATATGCCCCCATCGGGTTTGGATCATTCCGATTCCTGGATCAACAAAATAAGGAACGGTCTCTTTTAAAAAATCCGGCTGGGGAATAAAATCGGCATCAAAAATCCCGACAAGCTCGCCTTTGGCTGTTTTGAGCCCTTCTTTCAAAGCACCGGCTTTATAGCCGGTGCGGTCGTCTCGATGAATATAGTCAATATCAAACCCCCGTTCTTTCATCTGATTGACCAACAGCTTGGCGATATCGACGGTGTCATCGGTGGAGTCGTCCAGAATCTGGATCTCGAGCAGCGCTTTTGGATAATCAAACCGGCAAATCGATTTTATCAATCGTTCGACGACATAGCGTTCATTAAAGATCGGAAGCTGGATGGT
>NZ_JASJGN010000433.1:0-4826 GCF_033791525.1 Desulfosarcina sp. | reverse complement strand
ACGTCAAAGGCGAAGTCCGCCGCCGGGCTGGATTCGGGGGGCACCAGCACCCGGGTGATCCGGCCGTCGGCCAACCCCTGGATGTAGCGCACCTCGTCGGGGTTGCGCTCTTCGATGGGGATCTCTTTCACCCCGTCGGTCATGGTCCAGTCGAACGTGGAGGATGGCAGGGCCACGTAAAAAGGGATGTTGTTGTCCCTGGCTGCCAACGCCTTGAGGTAGGTGCCGATCTTGTTGGCCACGTCGCCGGTGTGGGTAGAGCGGTCGGTGCCCACGATCACCATCTCCACGCGACCGTGCTGCATGAGGTGGCCGCCGGCGTTGTCCGTAATCACCGTATGGGGCACCCCCTGTTTGCTCAGTTCCCAGGCGGTCAGCCGTGAGCCCTGGTTCAGCGGACGGGTTTCATCCACCCATACGTGCAGATCCACCCCGCGGTTGAAGGCTTCGTAAATGGGAGCGGTGGCCGTGCCGTGTTCGATGCAAGCCAGCCAGCCCGCATTGCAATGGGTCAAAACGTTAACCGTCGATCCCTTTTTCTTGCGGCTGACGGCCTCGATGAGCCCGGCACCATGGACGCCGATACGGCGGCAGTTCTCCACCTCTTCCTCGGCAATCACGGCGGCCTCAGTGCGGGCGGCGTCGATGCGATCGGCTGGTGAGCCGGCGGCAAGCACCTTTTCAAGCACTCGATTCACTCCCCAGGCCAGGTTCACGGCCGTGGGCCGGGCAGCCTTGACCCGTCCGCATTCCTGAAGGATGAACCCCACATGGTCGGAGGCCGACTTCCCGTTTACGGCCGCAATCATTACCCCGTATGCGCCGGTGACGCCGATCAGCGGAGCGCCCCGGACGAACATTTCCCGGATGGCGTGTATCACCTGGTCCACCGTGGTCAAATCGGCCACGACGAACTGGTGGGGCAGCTGGCGCTGGTCGATCACCTTCACGGTGATCCGGTCTTTTTCCAGCCATATGGGCCGGATCTGTTTTCCGTCGACGATCATATCGCTATCCCCTGAACGATCTTTTGAAATCGCAAACCCGCTGCGATGGTTACGACACGTGTTTAGCACAAATCGCCGCCATTGAAAAGAAAAGCGGCCGGTGACTATGCCGAAAAGAGCGGGTCATACCGAAGGCCGCCGGATTTGCCCGGCAGGCGATATATCTTGACATCAAGATATTTTTCCTTACCTTACCCATATGCAAACCGGATCACACATACGACTCGTGCTTTGGAAAGCGGCCAAAGCGGTGGACCGGGTGGATCGCGACAGCATTCGCCGAACCGGTCTGACCCTTTCGGACTTCGCCATCATGGAGGCGCTGTTGCACAAGGGGCCTCTGCCCATCAACCAGATCGGCGAGAAAGTGCTGCTGAGCAGCGGTTCGATGACGGCCGCCGTCAACCGGCTGGAAAATGCGGGTCACGTGCAGCGTATTCAGGACCCGTCAGACGGCCGCTGTTTTTATGTTCACCTGACCAAAACCGGCCGCCGTATTGTCTCCCAGGCCTTCCGACGGCACGCACAAAACCTTGAAAAGGCCGCCGGTGCACTGACCGCTGAAGAGCGAACCGAACTGGTGCGCCTGCTGAAAAAAGTCGGCCTTCAAGCACAGCAAATGACCGTGGACGACTGATTTTTTTAACCTTTTATCTTGATTTCAAGACAAATAAAGAGGTCCTGTATGAAACCATCCAATGACAACCCACCCATCAGCGGCATTCACCATATCACCGCTGTGGCCGCCTCGGCCGCAGACAATTACCGTTTCTATACCCGTGTGCTGGGACTGCGACTGGTCAAAAAGACCGTCAACTTCGACGATCCGTTTACTTATCATCTCTATTACGGGGACGAAACGGGCCGCCCCGGCACCATTCTCACGTTCTTCCCGTGGGAGAAGCTTCCCCAGGGGAAACCCGGGACCGGAATGGTCTCTGCCATCGCCTTTTCCGTACCCCGCTTCTCAGTCGATTATTGGACCCAACGCCTTGAAGGATACGACATCGCCGTTGCCACCGAAAGTCGATTCGGAGAACCGGTCATCCGGTTTACCGATCCCCACGGCCTCCCCCTGGAACTAGTCGGGACACCGTCGAGTGACGACCCGAGCGAGCGAGCACCGGAGTCGCAGATGGCCATCATCGGATTTCATTCAGCGACTCTGCTGTTAGACCGGATCGATGCCACGGAAAAAGTCCTCGTTGACGGCATGGGCATGACGCCCGGCCAGCCGGAGGGCAGCCGCTACCGGTTTGCCATGCACGACGCCAACGCTCCCGGCCACCTGCTGGATGTGATCGTTGATCCGTCAGCCGGCAGGGGACGTTCCGGCGGCGGCACCGTCCACCACATCGCCTTTCGTACCCGGGACAGCCGGGAACAGCAGGCATGGCGGCAGCGGCTTCAGCGGCACGGTCTGTCCGTCACCGGCGTACGCGATCGCACCTACTTCCAGTCCATCTATTTCAATGAACCCGGCGGGGTGCTCTTCGAAATCGCCACCGACCCGCCGGGATTTGGCGTGGATGAAGATCGTCGCGATCTGGGCACGGCCCTGAAGCTGCCAGCCCGACACGAACCCTTGCGCGGACGGATCGAGAAGCAGTTGCCGCCTCTGGAATTGCCGGATTTTCGGCATCTCTATGTGCCCGCGGAACCCAGTGGAACCGAAGGAGAAACCATCGTGGCCCTTCACGGCACCGGCGGCAGCGAGCACGACCTGATTCCCGTGGTTCGGCAGGTCAACCCGTCGGCTGCGATCATCAGCCCCCGGGGCAAGGTGCTTGAAAACGGCATGCCCCGGTTCTTCAGGCGGCTGGCGGAAGGCGTGTTCGATGAAAACGACGTGCGTCACAATGCGCATGATTTAAGTGACTTTCTGACCGTCGCCTCGCGTCGTTATGGACGACCGGGCGAAAATTTCATCGCCCTGGGGTATTCCAACGGTGCCAACATAGCCGCCGCGATCTTGTTTCTGCGCCCGGAGGTTTTTTCCGGTGCCATCCTCTTTCGCCCGATGATGCCTCTGAAAATGGGGCAGTTACCTGATTTAACATGCAGGTCGATCCTGATTACCACGGGACGATTCGACCGGGTCATCCCATGGGCGGAGACACAGCGGCTGGTCCGAACGCTGAAAAAGGCAGGTGCATCGGTGGAGGTAATCGACACGGATGCCGGCCATGAACTTACGTCGGCGGACGTCGAAGCGGCGCGGGCGTGGCTCGCCAAAGGCCTGGGGCGAACATGCGCCGCGACACCGCTTCGCGAAAAAGAGGCCGCCTGATTCCGGTCGTGTCGCTTCCCCCGAATCAGGGTCATCATGCACGCAATGGAACCAACCACTGCCATGGCTTTATACCATTTCGGATTCGAGCAAATAGCGCAGCAAGCGATGAATAGACAATACCAAGGAGAACGATTATGGGAACACCCGCCATCGAAAAAATTTCACCGCAGGCGTTTAACCAGTGGGTTGTTGCACAAAAGCCCTTTATTCTAATCGACACCCTCACCAGTGACCATTTCAAGGCAATCCATCTGCCGGGAGCCAGCCATGCCTGCGTCTTTGAGGTGAACTACCTGGATCAGATCGCGGCCCTCACCACTGACAAACATGCCCGACTCGTCCTTTATGGCGCCAGTGAGAAAAGCATGGATGCGGCAGTCGCCGCGGAAAAGCTGGAGCGGGAAGGATTTGACAATCTTTTCATTCTCGACGGCGGCATCGACGGCTGGCGGACAGCGGGATATCCGGCTGAAGGGGAATCGGTCGACACACCTCCCCTGCCTGAACGGCTGCTGGCATTGCGGGACGGCACCTATCGGGTCGATGCGGATCAGAGCGTTCTTGAATGGGCCGGCCACAATCCCAACACCAAACATGACGGCACGGTGCGCATCAAAAAGGGAGAACTCAGGGTGAAAAACGGCAAGCCCGTCGGCACATTCGAGATCGACATGGATGCCATCGATAACCAAAGCCTGGCCGGAGACGAATCGCAGCCGGTGCTGATATCCCACCTTAAATCAGATGACTTCTTTTTTATCCGGGTGTTCCCCACTGCCACGTTCACGATCCAATCGGGCACGCCCAGAAACGAGCCGTATGTCAGCGCACCCAACGTCGATGTACAAGGTGAATTGGCCCTTAGAGGTATCAAAGCGGGATTGTATTTCCCCGCCACGGTCTATCAGGCCCTCGATGGCACGATCACGGCCAAGGCGCGGTTTGATCTGGATCGGACGCGCTGGAACATCATCTATGGATCCACCCGTTTTTTCGAGCATCTGGGCATGCACCTGGTGTTCGATATCATCCACATCGAGGTTAAAATTGTGGCGCAGAGGAAAGCCTGAAAATCGAGGGCGGGGATGTCTACGGGCCAACTGCGGCACTCGGATAAGGTCCGGCGGGGACTCCGGCCGATGCGACCTCCTCCATTGATCGTACGGCAGACAGGCGGATCGTACTAAGCGATTGTCCAGACCACACCATTTTATCATCTATCCACGGCGCCGTCTTGCAGCGGACAAAAAAATGGCGGGGAAAACCCCCGCCATTTGATGTTCAGGTTGCTGGCAAAGTGATCAGCCGTGGACCTCTTGCTTGACACCCACGGCCATCTTGTAAAGGACGGTCAGGACTAAGGCGCCGACGGCATAGACACCGAGGGTAATGCCGATTTCCGGCATGGTGGGAATGTATTCGTTGACCTCGTGCATTGGGTTGGGCACGAAACCACCCGAGATCATGCCCAGGCCCTTGTCGATCCAGGTGCCCATAATGATCACGATGCAGGCGATGGCCAGGGA
>NZ_JASJGN010000432.1:0-3088 GCF_033791525.1 Desulfosarcina sp. | reverse complement strand
TTGTAATAGGCCGCGTACAGCAGCGCAGTCTGCCCCTCGTCGTTCTTGCGGTTCACGTCGGCCCCCTTGTCGCAAAGGTATTTCGTCATGGGAAAGTGGCCGTAATAAGCCGCGTAAATCAGTGGTGTGAAACCATGGCGGTCGGGCTCATCGATGTCCACACCCTCGGACAGGTAGTCGTTAACCGCGGTGACATTCTGATCAATGGTGGCGGTGTGGATGCTTTTGACGCAGCCGCACAGGAAAAGGATGGCCAAAATGATTGCGATTTTTTTCATCTTTTTCTTTCTTGAAATTGGTTAAATATGAATACTGATGACAGAATAACTGCGCCCCCGTGGCCCCCTCATGCAGACCTTCGAATTCGGACGGATCGTTGGCTCGCAGATTCGACGAGCTGTTCACTCTGTCGATGAAAATGGGGCGCCACCAGGGAAGGATCAATCAAACCAATAACAAAGCATCTTGGTTTTAGCAAATGAACCAAACAGAATAGTGGGCCTTTTGTTGTTCTATCCCTGCGGCTTTGCGGTTACGCCAAGATAGACGCGGCGACGTCGGCGATCCCGGTCGACGGCGGGTGTGATGCCGACCGATTATTCGGATACGCTGACTTTATTTCGGCCGGACCGTTTCGACATGTACAGCGCTTCGTCCGCACGCTCAAATAGAGACGCCATGCTGTCGTCGGTTTTCAGGTTGCTGATGCCAATACAGATGGTCGGTTTGAGCGATATACCATCTTTCTCGTAGGGGTGGGTTTCAACACGCGTGCGGATTTCTTCTGCAATCCGGTGCGCCTCTTCGGCTTGAACATTGGGCATAAAGGCCATGAATTCATCGCCGCCAAAACGACTCGCCAGGCCCTTTTTCTCGAAGGCCGCCTTGATCAGGGCCCCGGTTTCCGAAATGGTGTAAGCACCGAATGAATGGCCATGCGTATCGTTGATCCGCTTGAGTCCATCCAGGTCCATCATGATCATCGCCAACCCCTTGCCCTGTGTTTTGGCCACGGCAATGTACCGGTTCAGTTCTTCATCGAAGCGGCGTTTGACGACCAAACCGGTCAATTCATCGATATTCACCAGGTTGTCGATTTCGGTCTGATATTTCAGATCAAACACGTCTGACCAGCCGAATCGCAGCATGGTCTCACCGATAAGAATCTTGTCCGAATCCTGGAGAATGGCATCAGAAATGTGAGCCCCATTTAATAGCGTCCCGTTGGAACTGCCAAGATCCTGGATACGATACCCGTTGCGGTCAGTATCGAAAGCAATGGCGATGTGCAGCCGCGACACATGGTTGTCACGAAGCATTATGGTCGCATCAGGCGATCGTCCCAAGGTGACGCGGTCATCGGCAAGCATAATCCGGCGGCCGACTTGGTCACCACCCAGATAAGTCAGGTTGGGAACCTTTTTTTCGAAATCCTTATCGCTGAATTGCTTCCCACTTGCGATGATGGTATCGATATATTCTGGCATTACCGGCCCCCCTTTCAACCGATGATGGAGTTTTTCGCCGTTGCCTCGACCTCCATTCCTGATACAAACAAATATGCGCAGGAGATGACAGCGTGTCAATAATGTGCCTGAAGGAATAGAAGAAACCGATGCGAGATGGCCGGCACTGCGACCCTTTGTATGCAACCGATTACCGATACATCATAGGCTGGTTGGGGAAGATCTTTCGACCTTGCCAATAAAAACCCCCCATTTCACGAAAATCAGCAATGGGGGTTTTCTTATGTATGTGGGCACAAGCCATTCGTTATGATCGGCTGACGGTGCACCCACATTCTTTTTCACGATTCATGGCAAGGCGAGACCCAATTGGGGTCTCGTTCTTTTTTGGGGGATCGATGGGGTAGGTCAGCATCGACGTGGATTACCTGCTCTGTAATACCATCGATGCATTAGCTGATCGGTAAGGGTCTGCTCGTAAAATGGTTTACATGGACATCTGGTGGATCTGCGCCACCAGGTGGTCCTTGGTGTGCCTCACGTCCTCCAACGCTCCTTCCGGCCCCATCCGGTCTATCTTGAAGTTCATGTACTCCGTGACGATTGCATGTGCCCTGCCGCCCGGGGTCATCAGGCCATCTTCGTTCAGTATCGTCATGATCTTAATCATGGCATTGGATTTATCCATCATGATCGCTTTCTCCGGCATCCTATCCGTCCGAGGATACCGGCAAGATTGAAGATTAAGGTAGATGAGTGTGTGAATAGCGCCGTTATGATACAAGATGTTGTTGTCTGTCAAGCAGCTTTTTCTATATATAGTGAATTCGTGTGTTTTTTTTTTTAACATCGCTGAATCCGACACTATTTTGCAACGATTAGAGAAAAGCGACATGAGGGTTGGTTATCGAAATTGCTTAATCGTTTGAAATAATTAATTGTTTGCTGATTTCTTCGTTGACACAACGTCAATCCATTTCCTGTCGTCGAGTTGTCCGATAGGTGGGTGCGGTGTGGGTTCCTGCGGTGTGAGCTGACATGGCAGCCTCCTTGGATCGGACAACGGGTTCGGACAAAAGGTCCGTCTGCCATTGTCAGATCCAATGGGCTGAAAATAAAAATGCCCGCAACAACGGGCATTTAGAGTGGTATAAAAAGTGGAGATGAGGGGGATCGAACCCCTGGCCTCAGCGTTGCGAACGCTGCGCTCTCCCAGCTGAGCTACACCCCCATGAAGAGTTGGCCTTTTTAAACCATGGTTATGGCTTGTTTAGGTCTTTTTGACCCGTGCGTCAAGTGAATCAATTGTCGCGGGTCAGCATCACCAGGCTGGTTTCTTCCTTCAACAGGTGGTCCACCAGCAGCAGCCGCTCGTTGACCACTTCGGTGAAACTGGCCAGCAATTCGGTCTTCAACGGCTTGCCCCGGCTTTTTTTGACCTTGTTGGGGTTGATGGGTTTGCCGCCCACGCGGACTTCATAGTGCACGTGCGGGCCGGTGGACACGCCGGTCGATCCCACCCGGGCGATGACCTGGCCCTGCTCGACCATTTGTCCGCGCTTCTTCAGCAACCGGCTGCAATGCCCATAGTAGGTCTGATAGCCGTTGGTGTGCTTGACGAT
>NZ_JASJGN010000431.1:0-2904 GCF_033791525.1 Desulfosarcina sp. | reverse complement strand
ATCTGTTCGACCTCACCGGCAGTTACCAGCCGACCTTCCGAATCGTGACCGCCATGGCCCTGGTTGCCTGGGGAATGCTGCTCTTTTTACGTCCGGTGAAAAACCGGTGAGACGACCCGAAAAGGGTCGGGCCGTTCCGGCGAGAATACAAAACGGAAAAATAAATTGCTTTTAACATCGAATATTGAATATCGAACGCTGAACGTCGAATGGTTAAGTCGCTTCGCTCTGTCAGCTATTAAATGAATAGACCTTATTCACAAAGCGATGCTGGATGTTCGATGTTAATCCGTTTTGGTTTGGCAGGTAAATAATCTATATCCTCCGTGCCTGACATGTTGAACAAAGAAATAATGGACACTTAAAACCTGTCAAGCCGGTTAGGCGCCATGGCAGATACTGATTGACACTCACCGGAAGTGTGTTGAGTTACGTGGAACGTAGCTTTTGGAAGGTGGCACCAACACAATGTTTGTTGTGGGTATCATACGAAAATGAGCCCCATCGATTCGTGTGCTTTCCTGCCAGTTACTGAAAAAAGGGCCGAACATAGAGCACAACAATATAGGGTATGTGGTCCAGATTAGGCCCGGCTTCAGGCTGGAGCCGCAAACACCGGTGCCGATCAGTTGTTCGATGAAGTCAATAAATTTGCATTCGAGGCGTAGGCCGGTCAGCTGGTTGATCCGCGGAATGCAGTTCAGACTGACACAGTTGATCTCCATCAGTTTACCATCAATAGCATCGAAGCCAACGAAATAGAGTTTGTCAGATGAGCTCCTACCGATACGGTGTCATGCTCAGTCTAAAAATGATCGAAATGGTGTGCATACGGACGACCACTTGACCGCAGCCGATGTTTATGTCGTTGGGTTCCAGGAAACAGCCTGTATGTCCCCGCTCATTGCACGCACTCATCGGGTAACTGGTTGATCAACGACTCATCCAGTAGATCAGGCCAGGCAGATCGGCAATGCCAATTGTCAGGAATAGGGTATCGTCAGCGTTATTGATGACATCTCGTGCCCCCAGACTGACGCGTACCCGGTTTTTAAAAAAATTGACATGCACATCCAAACCCAGGCTCGTCTGGTCCATGCCTGCCGGTTTCGTCCAGTTGTGATAGATGGCCGGGGTAACCCCCCATCCGGAGAACAGCGCCGTTTTTTCGTTTCTCGTCAAATCCAGCCCCAGGATGCCATAATTCTCACGCTGTTCATCCGCATTGGAATTGAATACGCCCCCGGTAAACCCCAACCCAAAACGAATGCCGACATTGACATGATCGAGATTCCAAGTGGGCTGCCAGAAAAAAAGCGTGTCGCCATCCTTTAGATCGAATGCGGCTTCATACGGTATGATGTTGCGCCAGAACCAGGAGTCCGGTGCAGTCGACGGCGAGAACGTGAAGGCAGGATATTTATACGTCGCCGTTCGAAGCGCCAGGGCACCGGCACCCATAAGCGCCGTATTGGCGTTTTCCCGTTTCTCAGGGTCGGGTTCGCGGGCCTGGTAAATAACCTCCGCTTGCTGTTCGAGGTATATCAACCGATTGGTTGCTCGCTTGACCAATTCATTCGACCAGTACTCCGGATCATCCATGATAAGGCTTAACAGGGGTTTCCCGCCTTCAGGTGGTGCGGTGGGTTCGAATCCTTCTGCCCGGAGGTGTTTGAAAAACTCACTTTCGGCTGTTTCTTTTGCATCTGTCTCGACTTCATTTTTACCGTCGGCCAAAAAGGATTGGTTGAGTCCGTCGAAGATGATCCGCACATCGCGATCTTCCGGCGGTATTGGATCGTAGGCATAACGCAAACCGCCTTCATTGCTAAATTCCTGCTTTGCCATCAGGGCAAACGCATATCTGCTCTTGGGATTATCGGCCACCCCCAAAAGGTTATACAGTTGTTCACTCAGCCGATCACGGCAGTCCGATTGCTGGGCCTGCTGGTTCGAAAAGGGATAATTGCCCGTGCACTGGGTATTGGCAATCACGACGATGGCATCGTAGACACCGGCATAGTAGTCGAATTCGCGGAATTTATAGTCGAAGAAAGCGCCAAAAGAGTCGAGCAGCAAGCCGGTGATGGGATTCCCGCGACTGGTTAAATGGATCAATCGGTCCGATTCGATCGACAACGCCGAACGCCGGATATCCGTTGTGAGGTTACCTTCCTCGGGGCCGATTGCTTCGGACAGGTCCAGTAGCACACCGGCCAGCTGTTTTCTGAATCGTGGCGCGTCGATTCTGCAGGCGGAGGCGATGGACGGATCAGCTGATTCTGAAGGCGGCAGGCATGTCGTGGCGATTTTCTCCTGCAATAAACGCTGTGAGGACAGCGGGGCGATGATGGGAGAAATTCGGTGGGTATGGGTCAGTTCCAAAAGTCGTGCAGCATACCGCAAACGATCGCTGCAACTGAGTTGGCCATCAAAATAGGGCAGAGCGGAATCACACTGCATATCAGGCCGGTTGGCATCGATAAGGTCCGCTGTCTTACGGGTTAACTGGGAAAGATTAAGCCTCCAGTTGTCTCCGGTCAATTCTCGGTAGAGTTCATATCTGCGGGCCGTTCCTATCGCACCGCCAAGAATGACCGCTTCAGAGGCCAGATTGTAAGCTAATTCACGGCATGCCTCAGGCGGGTTTTCGCCGTCGCATGCCCGCTTTTCAATTTCTGTAACGGTTTCATAACGTTCACGATTGGGATCGAGATAAAGATACTTGACCGGCAAAGGTTTTTGCGTGTGCGGCAGGCTGGATTCAGAAAGCGTGCGTGCCAGGCCAATCGGCAGGTTGTCAAACAAGCCGCCATCGGCAAACTCGGATTCCGCCAGTTCGAAACCATCGGGGCACACCAAAAGACTGGATGGTGAATCTGGTGTTTCCATTGAGGAATCTTC
>NZ_JASJGN010000430.1:0-3061 GCF_033791525.1 Desulfosarcina sp. | reverse complement strand
TGTGATAGTCCTGAGTTTGGTGTTTCTTATGTCAGATAACGAGAGGCAGACATCGAATAACAGACAAATTCCAATAGCCAAAACCCAAGTCACAATTAAATCACAATACCCAAATTCAAAATTCCAAACTTTATTATCAGGAAAAATGGCATTAAAATAATGGATTTTTGGTTTTTGTTTGAGATTTAGAATTTTGTAATTTATTTGGAATTTGATGTTTGAAATTTGTTATTTAACTTCATTGCTATGTTGTGGATAACCTGGCGTTACCAGACAACCCGATGCTCAGAGTAACTTTGTAGGTATCTTACCAATATGGGAATCAGAAGACGGTTATACTTTGCGGCGGCCATACTTGTCGGGACCATACTGATGGGAAGTACTGGCTACTATATTCTCTTCGAGGGCAATTCCAGCTACCTCGACTGCCTGTACATGACCGTCATTTCCCTGACCACCGTGGGCTATGGCGAAGTGTTGGGAATTACCGGAAACCCCCGCGCCCAGATCTTTACCATGCTGCTGATCACCTTCGGCATGGGCATCATCCTTTACAGCATCAGTACGCTGACGGCCATGCTGATCGAAGGTGAATTGACCGGCATGCTCAGGAGAAGAAAAATGGAAAACAGGATAAAGGCCCTGTCCGGCCATTACATCGTCTGCGGCGGTGGG
Source organism: Desulfosarcina sp. (assembly GCF_033791525.1). GTDB lineage: Bacteria > Desulfobacterota > Desulfobacteria > Desulfobacterales > Desulfosarcinaceae > Desulfosarcina. The sequence goes on along the minus strand of NZ_JASJGN010000430.1, from coordinate 2,386 downwards.
GAGACCGGCTTTCCCCTGGCGGTCGAACTGGTGACCAGCAAAGCCAGCGTGGTCCTGATCGAGCAGGAGCGTGACGTCATCGAGGGGTCTAACCAGGTCAAGGGCCTCTACCATGTTCACGGTGACGCCACCGACGACAAGAACCTGATCGCCGCCGGAATCGAGCGGGCCACCGGCATCACCATCTGTCTGCCGTCGGACCACGACAACCTCTACATCACCATGACCGCTCGCATGCTCAACCCCACGGCGCGAATTATCAGCCGCATGACCAACAGTCGGCTCAAACCCAAACTGCTCAAGGCCGGCGCCACCTCAGTGGTCTCCCCCAACGCCATCGGTGCCCTGCGCATGGCTTCCGAGATGATCCGGCCGGCCGCCGTAGAATTTATGGACAACATGCTCAGAAGCGAGCGGGGAGAGCTGCGCATCCACCAGATTGCCGTTACCGGCAACTCCCCACTGGCTGGGAAAACGATCATGAAATCTGGTCTCAGAGACCAGTTCAACCTGCTGCTGCTGGGCGTGCGGCGGAAAAATGACGAGTTCGAATTCAGGCCGCCGTCATCCTTTGTCCTGGAAGCGGGGATGACCCTGATCGTCATGGGGGATATCGAGAATATCGACCTGGCCCGGGCGGCCTTGTGATCGGCGTTTGATCCGAACGTCGATTCGAGGTGGGGACCCCCGCTATATGGCGTTGCTCACTTCGGTCACAAATCTCCCTGCGATGCACACCGCGGACATGGCCGCCACGCATTCGATGAGTTCGGGCAGGGAGGTCTGGCGGTTGAAGTCGCCCAGGTGGGGGCCGCTGGGGATGAGAATATCCTCCTCCCCCCGTATCAATCCTTCCAATAGATCATCTTCATATCCCCGCTGCCTCAAGAAATCCAGAAACGCAGCATCCGTCATATGGGCTTGATCGACGCGGCGCAGCAGTTCGGTCATGTGGCGGTCCACGCCCATCTCCTCGACCATTCGCGGGACGAGTCGATCCAGGTCTACTGGCAGCGCCGGGGATGCCGATGTTCCGGTAAACCCGGCAAAGTAGCATTCGAATACGTCCAGGATCATCGCCTGTAAAAGCTGTCGGTCGAAGAGATCTCTCGCATCAACCGGCTGTCCGTTCTCATCCAACCCCATTTTTGTTTTATCCCGGCAGCGAAAATGGCTGCCGGCCACCAGCAGCAGGCTCAAAAAATGGCTGCCGATATGCCGGTAAAGGTTTCGGCCGCGGCCGCAAAAGGTTTCCAGGTGTTCGAAGTCCCGCAGCCCGGACAGCCCCAGGTTGGGGAATGCGCAGGAATTCAGCCACTGGTCCAACCGTCCCGAACGAAACCACTGATAGCGTCCCTGATCGTCACGGCGCAACCGCTGGGTGCGGTTATGAAACAGCGGGATCGGCGCATCGTGGATCACGCCTTTGGTCGTCAGCCAGCCCAGCAGGTAGGCGTTGCGGCCGAGCATCTCCCGTGCGTTTTTTCCATCGACCCGGTGATCATTGGGGTATACGAAATAGTCTTGGTGGGCGATAAAGGCGATGGCCAGGCCATCGGGATGCATCTGGAAGTTGTCGGGCGGAGCAAGCGGAATGTGGTTGATTCGAAATACCCGCTGACGCTCAACCTGCAGGGGCCTGGGGATGTGGAACCGGCAGCCAGCGGCATAATCCGGTTGCTTCAGCCTTTCCATCCAGCGGACCTCTTTCTGTAGACCTACTGCCGTGTCTCCCTTTTTAGCCAGTTTGGCTACCAGCAGTTGGTTCTTGCCAGATATGTCCACCACCAGGCTTCTGCCGATGTATCGGGGGGTGCCGGTTTTCGTCAGCCCGTTTATCGAAAGCAGCCGCGTCCAGGAGATCCTCGGCGCAGATGCACTGCGGCCGATACTCAGCCGCTGTCCGATGATGTTGACCGGCAGGCTTCCCAGCGCCTCGGCCACGCCACGGTGGGCGCTGCCGTCCGTTTTAAGGAGCAGGCCATTAAGGCAGGCCAGTGCCTTCGCTCCCAGCCCGTTACAGCCGGGTATGGTTGCCATATCGGTCATTACCGATGCGGCTTCGCGGAAGAGAAAATAGGCCTGCCGCACCCTGCCAAAGGCGCTGGATAGCAGGAGTTGTTCCACTGAGAAGATGGTCTGACTGTCGAGAACACCCGGGTGCTTTTGCGCCAGCCGGCGAAGGTCGGCGACGGCATGGTACTTGGCGATGAAATCAAAGCGGGGCTCGACCAGGGCGGTTTCGGCTTGGTTTTTCAAGGTGTGGGGATAGGTGCTCATGGGTTCCGATTGTAAGCCGGGAAAGATATCGGAGGTCAGTTGTCGGTTGCCAGTTTCCGGTTATCGCAGGTTGAAGGCTGATCAGGATCGTAGATCGGTTCCAGCC
>NZ_JASJGN010000429.1:0-5312 GCF_033791525.1 Desulfosarcina sp. | reverse complement strand
GTATAGAAGTGATAATTAAACCTGTCATTTTACCAAATCTCTCTTGTTGCGCCCATAATTTATGAATACAAATTAATAGCGATAAACCGACTAAGGCAGTACTGTCTTCGAAAGCCTTTACATCGGTAACATCAGTTTTTTAAAATTCTATTCTAGTGCCCATCCATAAATGGTTATTTTGCCCGACCTCTGCGTTGCGCGAAAAATTTTATCCTCGGAATATCAACTATATGCTTCCGGTAAAATTTTTCGCACGCCTTGATCTCGACCAAAATCCCTCATTTCTGGACGAACACTAACGAGCGATTTGAAAATCGATTTTCATCCTTACGGTGAGGTGTCGCCATTTTTTCAACCACCCATCGGTAATTATGCAATTGGAATATGAAATGAATATCTGTTGTCCCCAATGCCGCTCCACGTTCTCCTTTGGTCCCGATGGGGCCAGTGCTGAAACCAGCGAGGTTCAGTGCCCGTCCTGCGGTCATACCTACCAGTTGGCCCTATCAGTCCATGAGGAAGAATTGCCACCTGAGAGGGATCCTGGCGAAGGGGGGATGCCGGAACCGATGGTTGAAGCGTGGAACGACAGACCATCCAACCGATCAATCCCGCAAAGCGAAGCCAATCCCGAATCCATCCTCAACCGGGTGTTCGGTTACCCCTCCTTTCGGGAAAATCAGAAAGCGATCATCGACACGCTGCTGGCCGGCCGTGACGTTTTCGCCCTCATGCCTACCGGCAGTGGCAAATCTCTGTGTTTTCAAATTCCAGCCATCATCCGGTCCGGCGTTGGTGTGGTGGTTTCTCCGCTGATTGCCCTGATGCAGGACCAGGTGACAGACTTGCGCCATTCCGGAGTCCGGGCGCATTTTCTCAATTCCAGTCTCTCAGCAGAGGATGCCGCCCGGGTGGAAGCCATCGCCGCCGCCGGCGAGTGCGACCTGCTGTATGTGGCACCGGAACGGTTGCTCACCGATCGATTCCAGCGTCTGCTGGCCAACATGGACCTGGCCCTGTTCGCCATCGACGAGGCGCATTGCGTCTCCCAGTGGGGACACGATTTCAGGCCCGAATACCTGCAGATCGCCGATGTCACCCGACGTTTCCCGGCAGTGCCGCGAATGGCCCTGACCGCCACTGCCGATCCGGCCACCCGCCGAGAGATTGTGGCCAAACTCCACCTGGCTGCTGCCGCCCGGTTTGTGGCCAGTTTCGACCGTCCCAACATCTTCTACCGCGTCCAGATCAAGCAGAACGACAAGCGGCAGTTGCTTACCGTACTGCGGGAGCGACACGAGGGGCACGCGGGGATCGTATATGTGCGAACACGCAAGCGGGCCGATGCCACCGCCCGCTGGCTCGAAGAAAAAGGCATTTCGGCCTTGCCTTACCATGCCGGGCTGGATGCAGATATTCGCCGTCGCAACCAGCGGCGGTTTTTAATGGAAGAGGGATTGGTGATGGTGGCCACCGTGGCTTTTGGCATGGGCATCGACAAGCCGGACATACGCGTTGTCATTCACCTGGACCTGCCGTCGAGTATGGAAGCCTACTACCAGGAGACGGGTCGCGCCGGCCGTGACGGTCAGCCGGCCGAGGCCTGGCTGTTTTACTCGATGTCCGATGTGGTGGCCATGCGCAACCTGCAGAATCTTTCCAACGCAAACGAGGCATTCAAATCGGTCCAACAGCGTAAGCTTTCAGCTTTTCTGGGCTTCTGCGAAAGCCCCGAATGCAGGCGAAAAGGGCTTATGGGTTATTTCGGCGAATCGTATGCTCCCCCGTGCAACTGCTGCGACAATTGCGCCGAGCCGGTAGACACATGGGACGGCACCGTTGCCGCACAGAAGGCCCTGTCCTGCATTTACCGCACCGGCCAGCGTTTCGGCGCGGTCTATCTCATCGATGTGCTGACGGGCAAGACTACCGCACGCATGGAACGATTGGGTCACAATCGCATCAAGACTTTTGGCGTGGGTCAGGAACTGGAACCGAAGCAATGGCACTCGGTGTTTCGTCAACTGCTGGCCGCGGGTTGTCTGGATACGGACTTGGCTGCCAGAAGCGGGCTTCGCCTGAATGAAAACAGCTGGAGAATTCTTAAGAACGAGGCGACGGTGGTGTTCCGCAAGGATCCGGAACCGGTCAGCGCGGCAGCCAGGCAAAAAACCGCGAGAGCGGCGGCTGTCCCGTTTAGTGATGCCGTGTCCCAGGCACTATGGGAAAAGCTGAGGCAGCTTCGGCTGGATCTTTCCAGGGAGTTGAGTATCCCTCCGTACGTGATTTTCCATGACAAGACCCTCAAGGAGATGGCCGTCCGCCGCCCCATTACCACAGATGACCTGCTGGACATTTCAGGCGTCGGCCAGAGCAAGCTGGAGCGGTTCGGAGCTCAGTTTCTGGAGGTTATCAAGCAATGGGTCAATCAATGAAATGCACTATCGCGTATACCGTTTTTGGAGGGATTTGAAGGCATCGCTTTTCTTGATCGTGGCAATCGTATTCCAAATTTTATCGGAGAGATCAGGATCCTGGGAAACTAAAGCGTGGCAAAATATCAGGTGCATGTTGACGAAGGAATCTCCGTCTTTATCCAGTCGGTGCCAAAAAAAAAGCCGGACCTGCGGGGTGGTTGGACACCCGCCGGGACGGCTTGAATGGCGTACCAGGCTTTCAGAAATCAACGGCTATGCTTTTTTATCCTCTTCCAGCTTTTCCGGCGTCTCACTTTCTGCTTCCTTGGAGGAATTTTTAAAATTGCGGATGGCTTTTCCCATGCCGCCTCCGATTTCCGGCAGTTTGCCCACTCCGAAGATGATAAGAATGATGACCAGGATAATAATTAATTCCGGCATTCCGATTCCAAACATAAGTTCCTCCTGTGGTAAACCACATTCAAACGTAATTTTCCCGGTCCGGCCTGCTGCTGCGCTGGGGGACGGTGCCCAATCAGGTCTGGTTCGGTTTCAATTCGTTGATCAGTCGCTCAAACTCTTTTGACTTCAAATAGCTGTCAACGGCGCCCTGGTGCTCGATCCAGGAGGACCACACCTTCAGCCAGGCATCGTTGTGCCAATAAAAGGCCTCGTTTTTCTTGCCTTTGAGTGTTTCGATATACGCAACGTACTCTTCCGAACAGCTGTCGCAAAAATTATAGGGGACCCTGTATTCCGGCACGCTTGGATTGTTTTCCGTCGATATCTGAACACCGCATTTTTCGCATTTGGACACGCAGTGCGTGCACCGGAAAATTTTCCTAACGGCCAACAGCTTTCTTTTCCGGATGATGGCGGCCTGTTTTTTTTGGGTGCATTTTAGTTTTTCGTCAAGGGATATTATGTTTCCCATGGCTTGCCCGCCTGACCGCATGAAGTGTGTAATTTAAGGCCAGACAATATCATTGTGTCCCATGGGTGTCAATCCGAGCCTCATGAAAAGGTGCCGATTGAAATTGAGCAACACCGAGGACATTCATTGATGACCCATGACCCTTGCAGTTGACCATTTTATTCACAACCGTCCGGATAATCAGGAAAGGGATAATACCGGTTTCGGATACTCGGCGAGATATTCACCGCATCCTTGTTAAACCGCCGCTGCCATGGTAAAAAGCGACGCATCACTAAGTCAGTGAAAGGAATCACCAATGCTTCACACGTTAACACCCGGCTGCCTGCCTCTGCTGATTGGCAGTCTTCCCATGAACGACCACCTCGCGGCCTCCCGCCTGATTATGGACTATACGCCAACCATTCCATTGTGGATACAGCTGCCGGTTATTCCGGAAGAGGGCATGGTGCCGCAATTTCTGCCGGGAATGCCGGGTGTGGTCAGCCAGGGCGGCAAAACCTTCATCGATACCGCCGCCGATTCCTTCGACGACGACCTTCTTTTATTTTTCGAGGATTACATGGCAACCCATGAGGATCCAGACCGGCTGCCCGCTTCCCGTTTTGCGCTGACTGAGACCACCGGCAAGGGCGTGGCGGCCCTGCTGGATACATTGGGCCGGATGAAGACACAACCCGTGGCGGTCAAAGGGCAGGTTACCGGCCCTGTTACCTTCTGCACCGGTGTTAAGGACCAGGCCGGCCGGGCGATATTCTACAATGAAACCCTGCGTGAGGCGGCGGTCAAACATTTGGCCCTCAACGCCCGCTGGCAGATTCGCACCCTCTCCGGACCGGGATGCCCGGTGATCATTTTTATCGATGAGCCGGCGCTGGCCGGTTTCGGTTCGTCTGAACTGATCAGCATTTCCAAAGAATCGATCCTCGGCTGTCTTAAGGAGGTGGTTGACGCCATCCACGCCGACGGCGGACTGGCCGGCATCCACGTTTGCGCCAATACGGACTGGTCCTTGGTGCTGGAATCCGGTGCGGATATCGTCAACTTTGACGCCTACGCCTATTTCGACCGATTTGTTCTCTACGGCTCCCAGATTCGGGAGTTTCTGGCAGCCGGACGGTTTCTCGCCTGGGGCATCGTTCCCACATTGAAACCCGAGGTGATTGAACGGGAGACCGTCGACTCCCTGCATGCCGCGATGATGGAGCGATTCCGTCAGATCGAATCTCTGGGCATCGCTCCGGCGGACTTGCGTGCCCAGTCCTTTATCACGCCCAGCTGCGGTCTCGGCTCCCTGAGTCTGGACCTGGCCAATCGGGTACTGGCGCTGACCCGGGATTTGTCTTCAACGATTCGCGAAACGGTTTAATTGATTTTCCATATCCATTGAAAGAGGTGTTCATGACCGTACAACCATCAGATGGGTCCTTTGCCGGGGCGACCCGATACGTACTGGATGAAGAACTGGCCCAGATCGTCAATATCTCCATGTCCCTGGAAATGCCCCTGCTGCTCAAAGGCGAGCCCGGCACAGGCAAAACCATGCTGGCTCACGCCATTGCCGAGAGCCTAAACATGCCGCTCATTGTGCTCAACGTCAAATCCAGCATGAAGCTGGTGGAGGCGTTGTACCAGTATGACACGCTCACGCGGCTCAACGACAGCCGATTCGGCGACAGCCGGCGGGATGTGAGCAATATCGAAGAGTATATCAAGATGGGTAAAATCGGTCAGGCGTTCGTGGCCGAGCAGCGGACCGTTCTGCTCATCGACGAGATCGACAAGGCGGACACCGATTTCCAGGATGACATGCTGGACGTGCTGGATCAGATGGAGTTCGACATCATCGAAATCGACAAAACCGTATCGACCCGGCACCGGCCGGTGATCATCATCACCTCCAATGCCAAAAAGGACCTCTCCGATCCCTTTCTGGGCCGCTGCAACTTCCACCACAGCGC
>NZ_JASJGN010000428.1:0-4832 GCF_033791525.1 Desulfosarcina sp. | reverse complement strand
CCGTCCAAGGCCTTGCTGCGCTGTGCCAAGGCGGCTGCCGCGGTGCGCCATGCTTCCCAATACGGCGTCAACATCGAGGGTGACGTTTCCGTGGATTTTGGCTTCGTAATGGAACGCTTGCGTCGCCTGCGGGCGAGCATTGCGCCCGTCGACTCGGCCGAACGCTACGCCAATCAGCTTGGCGTGGATCTTTTTATCGGCAAGGGTGCATTTACCGGCAAAAACCGTATCGAAGTCAACGGCAAGACCCTCAAATTCGCCAAAGCGGTGGTTGCCACCGGCGGCACCGCGGCCATTCCCCCTATTCCGGGTCTCAAGGAAGCGCCTTATCTGACCAATGCAAGCGTATTCAATTTGACCGCGCTGCCCCGGCGGTTGGCGGTCATCGGTGCCGGTCCCATCGGGATCGAACTGGCCCAGGCGTTTCAGCGCTTCGGTTCACAAGTATCCGTCTTTTCGCGCAGCGACGCCATTCTACCCAAAGAAGATCCAGACGCGGCCAAGATTGTGGAAAAGACGCTGCGCAGGGACGGGGTCACGTTCGTCTACCATGTCAATTTCCGGGGTGTAGAGAGCCAAAACGGAAAACCGCCGGTGACCATCGTTCTGGACCAGGGCAATGAGGAACAACGGCTGGAATTCGACGCTTTGCTTATCGCTACGGGACGCAAACCAACTGTCAAGGGTTTGGGCCTTGGGAAGGCCGGCGTGGAATACGATGCGCGCATGGGCGTTGTGGTCAACGACAGGCTGCAAACTACCAACCCCAATATATACGCGGTCGGTGATGTGGCCAGCAAATACCAGTTTACGCACATGGCGGACTTCGGGGCGCGCATGGTGATCCGCAACGCATTGTTTTTTGGCCGTGACAATTTTTCCAACCTGCTCATCCCGTGGGCTACATATACGGACCCCGAAGTGGCGCATGTGGGCCTCTATGAGAAAGACCTTAAAGAGCGCAACATCGCATTTGCAACCTTCACGCGGGAATTTGCCGATGTCGACCGGGGCATTGTCGATGGCGAGACCGACGGTTTTGTGAAGATTCATGTCAAGAAGGGTACCGACCAGATCCTGGGGGCGACGATTGTTGGCAGTCATGCCGGTGATATGATCAGTGAGATTACCGTGGCGATGCAGGGCGGGATGGGGCTTGGCAAACTGGCCAATGTGATCCATCCTTACCCGACTGCAGCCGAAGCGATTCGCCAATGCGGCGATGCCTACAACCGGTCACGCCTCACCCCGACCGTCAAAGGTTTGTTCCACCGTCTCATGGCCTTAAAACGTTGAGGAGTAAATCCAATGAAAGCATTCAACCACACACATTTGCTTCGTCTCATGGGCACCATGCTTCTGTCGGCAGTATTGATAAGTACGGCAGGTATTTCGGCTGCACAGTCGTTTGACCAAACGTATGCAGACTATGAAGGGGTGTTGAAGGCAACCGTCACAGATGGCCGGGTGAACTATAAAGGTTTGAAAGCCGCCCCCCGCACACTTGACCGGTATCTTGACAGCGCCGCCGGTGTTTCTGAAGCCCAATTTAACACATGGGCCGAATCCCAACGGTTGGTATTTTTGACCAACCTCTACAATGCAGCCACCCTGCGGCTGATTCTTGACCATTATCCAGTGGAGACCATTAAAGATATCGGCAGTATCTTCAAAGGGCCGTGGGATCAGCCGGTGGTGCGGCTGTTCGGAAAGGTCATTACCTTAAATAATCTCGAGCATGATATCATTCGAAAGCAGTACGACGAACCGCGGATCCACATGGCGCTGGTCTGTGCGGCAAAAGGGTGCCCTGTGTTGCGCAGTGACGCTTACCTACCTGAAAAGCTGAATGATCAACTCGACGAGCAGTCCCGGCAATATCTTTCTTCTTCGGCCGGCCTGCGCATCGATCGTCAGGCGGGTGTAGTCTACTTCTCGTCTATTTTTAAATGGTACGGCGAAGATTTCCTGGGCAAGTATTCCCCGGCCGAGGGCTTTGCCGGAATCAAGAAAACCCAGCAGGCCGTGGCGAACTTCTGCTCAGGTTACCTTTCCGTAGCGGACGCCGATTATCTTGCGGCTGGCGGCTATTCGGTTAAATACCTTGGATATGATTGGTCACTGAATGAATAGCCGTGGAATTAATCAGCCAACTAACGGAAGGAGGAATCGCTACTGTCGACAAATATCCAAAATTCTTTATGGTTAGGCTACGATGGAGACTATTATGGAAATATCTGCAAAACAACGTTTAGATGATTTTATGAGCGGGTTCGGCCGACGCAATCCAGGACAACCTGAATTTCATCAGTCGGTCTATGAAGTTGCAGTCGATATCATTCCATTTATTCGAGAAAACCCGATCTATGGAGATCATCAAATACTCGAACGGCTTACCGAACCGGATCAGATTATTATTTTTCGAGTAAATTGGGAAGACGATCACGGACATTTTCGTGCCAATCGGGGCTATCGCATTCAACACAACAATGCAATCGGGCCATACAAGGGTGGTCTTCGCTTTCATCGCGATTTGACGCTGGATACGCTAAAATTCTTGGCGTTTGAACAAACACTTAAAAACAGCCTGACAGGCCTTCCCATGGGGGGAGCAAAGGGCGGAGCCGATTTTAATCCCAAGGGAAAATCTGAGCAGGAAGTCATGCGTTTTTGCCAGCGGTTTATGTCGGTGTTGTGGCACCATATTGGTCCGTTTACCGATGTTCCGGCGGGTGATATGGGTGTCGGTGCTCGTGAAATCAGTTATATGTTTGGTCAGTACAAACATATGACCCGCGAGTTTACCGGAGTACTCACCGGCAAGGGACTCTCCTTCGGCGGTAGTCAGATACGGGCAGAAGCCACCGGTTATGGCTGTGTTTTTATGATGGAAAATATGCTCAACCGAAAAGGAGACGGACTGAAGGGTAAGACCGCCATTGTTTCCGGATCCGGTAACGTTGCCCAGCACACCGTCGAAAAGATTTACCAGATGGGGGGTAAAGCGGTTACGATGTCAGATAGTTCGGGGTTTATCTTCGATCCGGATGGCATCGATACCGAAAAACTGGCTTTTGTAAAACAACTAAAAAATGTAACCCGCGGCAGGATACACGAGTACGCCGACAAATATGGTGTAGAATTTTACAAGGATCAGCGCCCGTGGGGTGTATCATGCGATCTTGCCTTTCCCTGTGCGACTCAAAATGAAATCAGCGGGGATGATGCCGGAATGTTAATCCGGAACGGATGTATTGCCGTGGCTGAAGGCGCCAACATGCCAACCATGCAGGCCGGGGTAGATGTCTACGATGAGGCGAAAATCATGTACGCACCGAGCAAAGCCGCCAATGCAGGAGGAGTAGCGGTATCCGGCCTTGAAATGACCCAAAATAGTATGCGCCTGTCGTGGTCGGAAGATGACATCGAAAAGCGCTTGTATAGAATCATGAAGAATATCCACGATAAATGTGTCAAGTACGGCACCGAGGGTGGTTACATTAATTACCGCAAAGGAGCAAATATTGCGGGGTTTGTCAAAGTTGCAGACGCTATGGTTGCATGTGGGAACATTTAGCGAAATGAATCAGTTAATCCAAATACCTTCCCTTAATAACCATATGATTGAGCTGGGCGACCGGTTCTGATTGGGTTAGGTTTCTACCACTGATCTATAAATGGACGAAAGAAATGAATTTATGCCAACGCACGGTTCGGCTACCTCGATTCCACAACGATTCGCGGTGGTGCTTCGCATTGCGATCCCGCCAGCTCGGCACGAACATCCAACCTTGCCGAGTCCACTCTTTGCGTATCGGGTGTCGCGACCGGGAAATCAGAGCACTGGGCGAGTTTTGGACCGGTGGCCGAGCACGACGAGTGCTTGCGCGTGCTGTCCTGCTCGGCATGACAATGCTGGCAGTGACCGGATGCGCGACACGCATCTGGAACCAGCCCATAGATAAACTTGATCCGCGCGATGCCTACGTTTTTCGCACACGCCTCCCGGCCAACGCCGCCGACGTTTTTATCGTACTGGCATTTTCCGGTGGTGGTACCCGGTCGGCCGCCTTCGCCTATGGGATTTTGGAGAAACTTCGCGACACAAAGATCGTAATCGGCGGACGGCAGCGCCGCCTGCTCGACGAAGTCGACGTCGTCACTTCAGTATCCGGCGGTAGTTTCACTGCCGCCTACTACGGCTTGTTTGGCGACCGCATCTTCACCGATTTCGAGCCCCGCTTCCTGCTGCGTGATACGCAGGCCGAACTGGTCAGCCAACTATTCAATCCACTGAACCTGGCCCGGCTTGCTTCAGGCGACTTTAACCGCTCGGACCTGGCTGCCCAGTGGTTCGATCGGGAGCTGTTCGAGTACAAGACCTTTGCCGACATATCGCGGGGCAACCTGCCTTTCGTCATCATCAATGCAAGCGATCTGAACAACGGTGCGACCTTCTCATTCATTCAACAGCAGTTCGACTTCCTCTGTTCCAGTCTGTCAGATTATCCGGTGGCTAACTCAGTAGCGGCTTCATCCGCCGTGCCGGTGGTGTTTGCGACGATCGCCTTGCGTAACTACGAGGACTGTCCGCAGCGGCACGATTCGTGGGTCGATCAGGCACTCGCCGAGGACAGCCCGTTCGACCGTCGCTATGCCGTCGCCCGCGCGCTCGAGCGCTACAGCCGACCGGGTCGCATGCCGATTGTGCAACTGGTCGATGGTGGGGTGACAGACAACCTGGGCGTTCGCGGATCGATGATGAGTCCGGTCGCGCACTACGGAAATGTGCCCGACATGGCTGGCGCATTTACGACGCAACAACTATCCAG
>NZ_JASJGN010000427.1:0-5134 GCF_033791525.1 Desulfosarcina sp. | reverse complement strand
GGTCAGCGGGAGTGGGAAGATCTGTATCGCCGCCGCTGGCAGTATGACAAAAAGGTGCGTTCCACCCACGGGGTCAACTGCACCGGGTCCTGCTCCTGGGATGTCTATGTCAAGGACGGCATCCTGGTGTGGGAAACCCAGGCGACGGACTATCCGGCCTGCGGTGAAGGATATCCCAACCATGAACCGCGCGGGTGCCCGCGCGGGGCCACCTACTCGTGGTACACCTACAGCCCGGTGAGATTGAAATACCCGCTGATCCGATCCAGCCTGCTGGAAATGTGGCGCGAGGCAATGGGGCGGACCGACGACCCGGTGGCTGCCTGGGAGAGTATCGTCGGTGATGAGGAAAAACGCAGCCGGTTTCATAAAGAGCGCGGCAAGGGCGGTTTTGTCCGGGCCACCTGGGACCAGGCCGCCACAATGGTCGCCGCAGGGTTGATCCACACGATAAAAAAGTACGGCCCGGACCGCATTTTCGGGTTCTCCCCGATCCCGGCCATGTCCATGGTGTGCTACGCCTCGGGTTCACGATTCCTGTCGTTGATCGGCGCGTCCATGATCAGCTTCTACGACTGGTATTGCGACCTGCCGCCGGCCTCGCCGCAGATCTGGGGCGAGCAGACCGATGTGCCCGAAAGTGCCGACTGGTATGAATCAAGCTATTTTATCGTCTGGGGCGCCAACCTGCCCATGACGCGAACGCCCGATGCCCATTTTTACACCGAGGCACGCTACCGCGGCGCCCGGGTGACAGCCGTGGCGCCCGATTACGCCGAATATGTCAAGTTCGCCGACACCTGGCTGCCGGCCAAGGCGGGGACGGACGCGGCACTGGCCATGGCCATGACCCACGTCATCGTCAAGGAGTTCTACGTTGACCGCCAGGTACCCTATTTTATCGATTACGCCAAACAGTATACCGACCTGCCCTTCGTGGTGGTGCTCGACGAGCGTGGCGACACCCATGCGCCCGGCCGGTTTCTGCGTGCCGCGGATCTGGGTGCCGAGATCAACAATGCCCAGTGGAAAACGGTGGTGGTTGACGCGACCAGTGGTGATTTCCATGTCCCCAACGGCAGCATCGGGTTTCGCTGGAACGAAGAGGGGCGCTGGAACCTGAAACTGGAGGAAAACGGCCGGCGCATTGACCCGCTGCTCAGTTTTGCAGAGCAAGCGGATGGGTGGCAAACGGTCTCCTTCCCCATATTCGAGGCCGCCGGCGTCGCAACCCAAAAAGGCCTGGTGCCTTTCAAAACCGTTGCCACCGCCGCGGGCGAACGACGCGTGGTCACGGTCCTCGACCTGATGACCGCCCAACTGGGCGTGTCTCCCAAGAACGCACCCTCTGTACCTTCAGACTACCCAACCGATTACACCGATCCCAAGCCCTACACGCCCGCCTGGCAGGAAGCCATTACCGGGGTTCCGGCAGCCGATGTCATCCGGGTGGCACGCGAGTTCGCTGACAACGCCGAAAAGACCCACGGTAAATCCATGATCTTTTTAGGCGCCGGCACCAACCACTGGTATCACAGCGACATGATCTACCGCACCATCATCAACCTGACCACCCTGTGCGGCTGCCAGGGAGTCAACGGCGGTGGGTGGGCGCACTATGTCGGCCAGGAAAAAGTGCGTCCCCAGGCGGCCTGGTCCCAGGTGGCCTTCGGCCTGGACTGGCAACGGCCGCCACGGCTGCAAAACGGCACTTCGTTTTACTATTTTGCCAGTGACCAGTGGCGCTACGACACGCTGCGGCCCGAAACCGTGCTTTCGCCGCTGGCCGAAAAAAAGCCCCTGCAGCACATGGCCGATTACAACGTGATTGCCGCCCGCCTGGGATGGCTGCCCTCGTACCCGCAGTTCGACCAGAACCCCATCGACCTGGTGCGCGAGGCCGTGGCCAGCGGTGCCGAGTCGGACGAGCAGATCGTGGCCTATGTGGTCGATAAACTGAAAAAGGGCGAACTGCACTTTGCCGTGGAAGATCCGGACAACCCGGCCAATTTCCCGCGGGTGCTGTTCCTGTGGCGGGCCAACCTGCTGGGCGCCAGCGGCAAAGGCCATGAGTATTTCCTCAAGCATCTGCTGGGCGTGGACAACGCCGTGCTCAACACGGACAGCGACGTGCGCCCGGAAGAGATCAAATGGCGCGATCCGGCCCCGGAAGGCAAACTGGACCTGCTGGTCACCCTGGAGCTGCGCATGTCCACCAGCGCCATGTACGCCGACATCGCTCTGCCGGCGGCCGGCTGGTACGAGATGCACGACCTGAACACCACCGACATGCACCCGTTTATCCACCCGTTCAACCCGGCCATCGACCCACCCTGGGAGACCCGCACCAACTGGGAACAGTTTAAAACCATCGCCGAAAAATTCTCGCAGATGGCGGTTGAGCACCTGGGGCCAGTCAAAGACCTGGTGGCCACGCCCCTGATGCACGACAGCCCCGGCGAAATCGCCCAGCCGGATGTCAGGGACTGGCGCAAGGGCGAATGCGAACCGCAGCCGGGCCGGACGATGCCCAGCCTGGCGGTGGTGACCCGCGATTACCCGAATGTCTATCGCAAAATGACCGCCCTGGGTCCCCTGGCCGCCTCGGCGGGCGTGGGTTCCAAGGGGGTCGTGTGGAAAGCGCAAGAGGAAGTCGAGGCCTTGAAAGCCTCATTGGGCACGATCGTCGAAGCGGGCGTCAGTCAAGGACAGCCGGTGATGCAGACCGCCAAACAGGTGGCCGAAACCATCCTGATGCTGGCGCCGGAGACCAATGGCGAGACGGCGGTCAAAGCCTGGATCGGGGTGGAAAAACGCACCGGCCTGTCGCTGCAGCACCTGAGCCTGCGCCGTCAGGGTGAGCGCTTCCGGTTCGATGACCTGACCGTCCAGCCGCGCAAGATCATCACCTCGCCGATCTGGAGCGGCATCGAATCCGAAGAGCGGCGCTATTCGCCCTTCGTGATCAACATCGAGGAAAAGATCCCTTTCAGGACGCTCACGGGCCGGGCCCAGTTTTATCAGGACCACCCATGGATGCTGGATTTTGGCGAACACCTGCCCCTTTACCGGCCGCCGCTGGATATGCTGAATGCGGGCTCAATTCTTGTGCACCGCGAGCCGGAGCGGGAGATCGAGCTCAATTACCTGACGCCCCACTCAAAATGGTCGATTCACAGCACCTATTCGGACACCCTGACCATGCTGACCCTGTTTCGCGGCGGCGAGGCGATCTGGATCAACGATGAGGATGCCTTGAAAATAGCGGTCCGGGACAACGACTGGCTGGAATGCTTCAACGCCAACGGGGTGGTCATGGCCAAGGCGGTGGTCAGCCCGCGCATCCCACCGGGCAAGGCGTTCATGTATCATGCCCAGGAACGGTTGATCAACACGCCGGGATCGAAGCTGTCCGGCCGACGCGGAGGCACCCACAACAGCGTGACCCGCATCGTCGTCAAGCCCACCCATATGATCGGCGGTTACGCGCAGCTCAGCTATGGGTTCAACTATTACGGCCCCATTGGGTCCCAGCGCGACGAGACGATTATCGTGCGCAAAGCCGGGGAGGTGGACTGGTATGAAGATTAAAGCCCAATACGCCATGGTGTTGAACCTGGACAAGTGCATCGGCTGCCACACCTGCAGCATCCCGTGCAAGAACGTCTGGACCAATCGTGACGGCGCCGAATACATGTGGTTCAACAATGTCGAATGCAAACCCGGTATCGGATATCCCAAACGCTGGGAGAACCAGGAGGTTTACCGGGGCGGCTGGGAATTGCGCCGGGGCCGTTTGCAGCTCAAAGCCGGCGGCCGCCTGCACAAAGGCCTCAACATCTTTCACAATCCCGACCTGCCGGTAATCGACGACTACTACGAACCGTGGAATTACGACTATGCACGGCTGATCGAGAGTCCCAAACGCAAGCACCAGCCATCCGTGCGTCCCCATTCCCGCCTGACCGGCAAACCGATAAAACTCAAGTGGGGTCCCAACTGGGAGGACGATCTGGCCGGCCTGGGCGAAACCGGCGCCGGAGATGTCAATTTTAAAAATTTAGAGATTGCGACCTACCTGCAGTTTCGCAACGTGTTCATGTTCTGGCTGCCGCGCTTGTGTGAGCATTGCCTCAACCCGGCCTGCGTGGCCTCCTGTCCGTCCGGCGCCCTTTACAAGCGCGATGAGGACGGCATCGTCCTGGTGGATCAGGAGCGCTGCCGGGGCTGGCGCTACTGCGTGTCGGGCTGTCCGTACAAGAAAGTCTATTTCAACTGGAAGACCGGGCGGGCGGAAAAGTGCATCTTCTGCTATCCCCGGGTCGAAGCCGGCCTGACCACGCTGTGCGCCCACAGCTGCGTCGGCCGCATCCGTTACGTGGGGGTTCTGCTTTACGATGCGGACCGAATCGCCGAGACGGCAGCCGCCCCATCCGACCAGGCCGTCTACCCGGCCCACCTGGAGATCCTTCTCGACCCCAACGATCCCGAAGTCGAGCGCCGCGCCGCCGCCCAGGGTATCGCGCCGAACATGCTGGCCGCCGCCAAGCGATCACCGACCTATGCGCTGATCAAAGAATGGCGCCTGGCCCTGCCGCTGCACCCCGAATTTCGCACCCTTCCCATGGTGTGGTATGTGCCGCCGCTAAGTCCGGTCAGCAGCCAGGTAGAGCCTTCCCAGGAATCGGATACCATCGACCGCATGCGCATTCCCATGACCTATCTGGCCAACCTGCTCACCGCCGGTGACGAGGCGCCGGTCAGGAGCGCCCTCAAACGCCTCTCGGCCGTCCGTCAATACATGCGGACCCAACGGGTGGAAAAGCGGTCCGATAAACAGTTGCTCGATGCGGTGGGGCTTGATGAAGAGATGGTCGGAAAGATTTACCGCCTGCTGGCCCTGGCGCGCCTGGAGGATCGTTTTGTTCTGCCGACCAAGCCCGTTCAGGATGACGATAATCACGCCCGGCAGGGCTGCTGCGGCTTTGGTGAAGCATGTTAGATGCGTGGTTGCATGAATAACCGGAAAAATTTCACCGCGGAGAACGCGGAGGGCGCAGAGAAAATATAATTGGCGACTAAAGCTATTCGACAATGAGAAGGAAAGATCAACAATGACCGATCACCCGCCCGA
>NZ_JASJGN010000426.1:0-19954 GCF_033791525.1 Desulfosarcina sp. | reverse complement strand
CCGACCTCTCTGGCCACCATGTTGAACAGCTTGACCGTGACCCGTCCCGAAGTGTCGCAGATGCCGCATTCATCGGCGTGTTGAGAGATATCCTTTCGAAAGGCGGCGTATCGTCCGCCCTTGCGCATGGTGGCCCCGAGTATTCCGGGCATGGCCGCACTCAGGGCCAGAATCGACCCGTCCCGGATCACTGCCTTGTCTACATCGTCCACCGGTCTGGCATCCAGGAACAGGGTCTGGACCCGCTGGTCGAGGTATTCGTCGGAAAGGCCAAGTTGGCCGCACAGAAAATCCCGCAGGGTGCATCCGGTTCTTGTGGACAGGACGACACCTTTCTCGAACAGTGAGTTAAACAGGGGTACACAAGACGCGTCGACCTGCAGGTGGAGTCGGATCATGGGTGTTTCTCCGGGTCATCGTTGACGGATCCGTAAAAAGTCCGATCCGCCTGAGGCGGATAAATATCTGCGTTACGCTTCATCCTTCGTCACTGCAACGTACGCTCAGTACGCTGCCTTCGGCACCCGCGATAGCGGTATTCTCAGGGTTGAAGATTTCCAGCTGGCAATGTTCTGCCTATAACGGCAGTGCTGCGCAGCGCCGTATGGATGGGAATCGATTTCAAGTTCGCTCGCTAACCCCGCCGTAAGTGACGGGGACCTCACTCGCTTTCGCGGCTCGCAAGCCTTGATTTCGGGCTTTTTACGAATCCGTCGGAAATGCGACTTTTTACGAGTTTATCAAGGTTGATGAAAAAATGGTAACCCTGAACGGTGAACCTTGAACCTGTGAACGCTCACAATTACTCGAGGCCCCCGTGGATCAGGCTGCGCCAGACATTGTTTTGGTTTTGCAGGCGGGCACTTTCATCGGTCACACATTTGATCAGGTAATCGGAAACCTTGTCCACACCCATGCCGGCCAGGTGGGCGCCCACCGAATTGATGTCGAAATCGCAGGCAAAGTTCAGAAAGTCGATGGCATAGGGGACCCCGTCCTTAACCAACAACTCGGTGGTATTGATCTCATAGCCCAGGGCCTGGTTCAGTTTTCGGACATACGTTTCGATACGCGCCAGCAGTTCGGGGCCGAAAAAGTCCGGATCGACCGAGTAGCTCCCCAGCCGCTCGCCGGCAACACGGTCCGGCGGTTCGAAACGAACCGTGGTGACATCGCCGGCGATATAAAAACAGCGTGCAAACTGCTGA
This sequence comes from Desulfosarcina sp., assembly GCF_033791525.1. Lineage (GTDB taxonomy): Bacteria > Desulfobacterota > Desulfobacteria > Desulfobacterales > Desulfosarcinaceae > Desulfosarcina. The sequence goes on along the minus strand of NZ_JASJGN010000426.1, from coordinate 18,746 downwards.
TAGGCGATGTCTTCCTGCAGCATGAATACCAACGTCCGGCTGAGCCAATTACGCACTGCTATATCTTGACCGACGTCTTCGGGGTAAACGGGTTTGGTATGGAAAATTTCGTTGTTGTAGAGATGGAAGAATTCATCCGGGTTATGGACCTTGCTGACCGCCAGCCAGCCACCGCCGGAGACGGGCTTTAGCCAGCACGGAAAACCGATGGTATCGAAAATGGCCTGCCATTCGGGATGATCCAGGTACTTCAAGTTGCGCAGGGACTCGGCCGTGATGTCGTACAACCGCGTCGAGCCGGCGATGGGCAGAAGACAGGTCTTGGGTATCGTCAACCCAAGGTTGGCAGCCACGGTAAACCCCAGGTATTTATCATCCGCGCTCCACAGCAGTGGGTTGGGGATTACATAGGTGCCGTGTGCTACTGCGGCTTTGAGCAGGTACCGATAATAGGGGTAATCATGAGAAATGCGGTCGTAAATCAAATCGTAGGCCGGGGGTACGCCAAGGCGTCCGGCACCCATGATTGCCAATTCGGCCACGACTTCACCATTTCCTTTATGGTTAATGGCTTCCACCAGCGCATTGGGGAAATTATCTTCCCGGCCTCTCAGAATTCCGATTTTTTTTGTCATCTTCAACCCCCATGCTTTGAATCGATCATTGCTAGTGCTCGGCCATGATATGGTCGATGTTGGCAAACCTGGAAGGGGACTGGCTCCAATAGTCAATCACCGTCTGATGGTCGGGCCTAATGATCCAGGAGCCCTGATAGCTGTAGTCCGGTGAAAAGATCCTGATCAGTACGTCTCCGCCGTTAAAGGTCCATTTGCGGCCGTCGTGGTAAATGTGTTCGATGCCCATTCCCTGGCGAGTCTTGATGTGAAAATGGTCTTCCGGAAGATCCCAGGAATTGTCGATGACAAACTGCAATACCTGCCATTTGTTACCCGAGGCGAGAAAACCCTGGTTGGAAGCGATGCCGGCATCGTTGGGCAGGCCGAAGGCCAGATGTCCCTGAAACCGTTGTGCCAATTCGTAAAGCTCCGCCTCCCGGCTCGATTCATGGTGCAGCGTAGTGGTAATATTGTGGATCAAAGCGTAACAGCGATGGTAGTCGTCTTGTGCACACACATCTCCCAGTTGCGCGGCCCCGGCCGAAAACCCCACCGTCAGTTTGCCGGCATGCTGGCGCTGTTGAAGCGCGTTCCTGAACCGATCATAATCATCGAAGAAATAACCGCCCATGGCATCATAGCGTTCGAAACCGATATCCACTTCGCCGCCACCCAGAATGACGACTTCGGCGTTGTCGACCATATTGAAAAAGAGCTCGGCATCCTGGCGCGACAGTTCGTCGCTCCAGAAAAAGACCGTGGCATTGAGGCCATAGGGGGTGAATTGGTCGAAATACCATTTGAAGGTGCCCCATGAAAACTCCTGAGAATCGCGGCTTTCCATGCCAAAAGGCAAGTACAATACGCTTTTGTTGTGGGGATGCTCCAACGCACGCTGGACGATCCAATCTCGGTGCAGGTAATCACAGCGGTTGTGAGAACTGTAAATCAAGGCGGTCGGTTTAAGATGCACAGGACACTCCTTTGGCGCAAATGGTTTTTTTCGATCATTCGGGGTTATTTTTCAGCAGGAACCGCAACGGTTCGTGGACCCGGGTACGCCAAGCCGTTTCGGAGTGTGGATCGCCGGCGAACCAGTTGGCGAGGCAGTCTGTTCCGAACGCATAGCCTCTCTCCCTTATGATATGTTCCACACGATTCTGGCGAGCAAGGTAACCGGCAGTATTGGCTTCGTCACCATAGTCCAGATAAATTTTATGGCGTCCCGGTTCGGGAAGCCGTGCCTTCAGATATTTACCGAAAGACCGGTGTGCAATGGGCCAGTGGGTTGAAAGACAGCCGGCCCCGCCGAATATATGCGGATATTCACAAATCCCATACAACGATATCAATCCTCCCATGCTCGACCCCATCAAAAAGGTGAACTCCCGCTCCGGACGGGTGCGATAGCGGCGATCAACAAAGGGTTTGAGCTCGTTGACTAAAAAGCGAAGGTATTTGTCAGAAATCGGAACCCCCCCGTAACGCTTTATCACGCGGCTTCTCGACTGTTGAGACTGATAGTCGCAAAAGGGCCTTTGCGGCAGGTATTCACGCAATCTTTGCGGGGTGTTCCAGATACCGACCACTATGGTTGGTCGAATTTCCTTTTTCTGAAAAAGGACTGCCATGGTCTGATCCATGCCCCAATCAACACCGATGTAAGATTTTTGCGCCTCAAACAGGTTCTGGCCGTCATGCATATAGAGGACTGCATACCCGTTGGCATGGCCTTCATCGTAATCTGGTGGCAGCCAGACGTCGACATTGCGGGGATTGATGAATTGGGACGGCACACTTGGAAAGTGATCGAGAGTGCCGATCAGATCGGCGTTTTTCTCCGGGCTTAAATTCGGTTGAATTTTCGTCTTAATTGGGGCGTCATTACTGGTCGTTTCACAACAGGTCTGGATAATGTCAAAGGTTTTTAGATTCATTATATTTCAAGCCAAATGGAATAAGTGGTTGTCTTTATGTATCTGCTTAGAAGTCATCTCAAAAATTGGATATCATCTTAATGGAGCATTAGCAGGTACGTCCTCGCCACATCAAGGACTAATTGTGCCCTCCTTGATGAGGGGGCGTGCCAGCATCTTTTCGTAAAGATCAATGTATTGACGCGCCGTAACCGCATGACTGAAGGTCGCGGCGCTCTGGGTCATGACCCGTTCGATCTGGTTTTTTTTAATTTTCGAGTTGAGATTGTAGAATTTAATGGCTTCGTCAATGGCCCAGGACAGGCCATTGGAGTCAAAATCCTTGAAAAGAAAACCGTTGCCCGTGTTGTTGGCGACATCCATGTGGGTGATCGTATCGTGGATCCCGCCGGTATCGTGGCCAATCGGCAGCGAGCCGTAAATGGGGCCAATCATCTGGGGCAGACCGCACGGTTCAAAACGCGAGGGCATCATCACGAAGTCAGATGCGCCGTATGCCAATCGAGCCAGGTGCTCGTCGAAGTCGCAAATCGCAACCTGCCTGCTCAAGTTGTGGAACTGCACGATCTCTTTGAAATATTTTTGAAACTCCCCATTGGCAACAAAGACAAACTCCAGGTTCTGTTCCCAGTAGCGTGAAACCACATCATAAAGAATCTCCGCAAGCAACTGACATCCTTTTTGAACCGTGTCGAGACGGGAAGGCCAGAAAAAGAGGGGCGCCTGGTCAGCCTCCTTCAGTCCGACTATTTTCTGAAGGGCGCGCTTGTTTTTCTTTTTGCCGGTAACATGATTGTTGTGATCGAATTCAAGCACCAGGTCATCGTCGGTGGTCGGATCGAAAGAAGGGTCCGGGGCATTGAGGATTCCCACCGCACAGTCGGCGTTGAATTTATCGGCCAACTCCTGTTTCAATGGCGCCTCAACAAAATCATGTCTTCCTTCAATCAACTCTCGCAAGAAGGTCGGGCTGACCGTATTGACAAAGTGGGCGGCAAAAACACCGCTAGCGAGGAGGTCGACGGGATTGGTTTCACGCGTTCCTTCGTAGTCATAGCCCATGCGCTCATAAAAAAGATTTTGCCAGAAATAGGCCGAATCGATGCCACTCTCTTCGATATGAGCGAGCAGGGACTTCATGCTATAAATGTTATGGATCGTAAAAAGACAGGGGATACCCGCCTGCCTCGCCATGGCCGGAATCAGGCCGGTCATCCAGTCGTTGCAATGGATAAGGTCCGGCCGCACGCGGGGAACGATGTTGTTGATGACCTCCCGCTGAAAGGCAAGGGAGATCTTCATGTTTTCGTCCCCGTAATTGGAGTAGACCCGGTTCATGTAGAAAAAAGCCCTGTCCTCAGCCAGATGGATCCGATCACCAGGCATTATCCTTCGGATGGTGTTGATGTCTTTTTTAATTACCGGGGGCAGCTGGTGGTTGAACATGGCGCGGTAATTCGGCAGCGCAACGTGAACATCGGCGCCCTGGTCAAACAGCGCACTGACTAAAGCGGCGGACACATCGGCCATCCCACCGGCCTTGGCCTTCAGGTAATTGGCGATATTACCCATATTGTCGGGTAAATAAGTGACTTCCGGTGTCACGATAAGGATCCGGGGATTGCTCTGGGCAGTGGTCATGAGCTGCGACTCCTTCAATTCAGGCATTAAGATAATTAATTTGGACTGCGTTATCGGTCGTCGCAGTATTACAATACGGCTTCCTCCCTCTATCCTTGCTAAATTAATTATCTTAAAGCCTGATACGTTGGCTTTAATCGAGCCAGCAAATCGGCGCCATCCCCAATCCGGCCCCACGCTTGTCGGTCATGCCCAGTTCTCTTTTTACCGCCATAATGGCTCCCATGTTGGAGAACCAGCCTCGCCCGGCAGCATCGTCTTTTATTTTCCGGGCCGGGTCTTTACTCGCGTAGTGAATGCGGCCAAGGGCCAGGATGCACCGGGCGGCATGGGGCGAATCGGAGACGGCCGGCGAGCCCGCATGGAATACCAACCGGGTTTCAGAACAGAATCCCGCCAAAGCGTCGGGATCCGTCAATTCCTCATTGATATTCGGCATCACCGGCGTGGCCCAGAACATTTCCTGGGCCAGCATGGGCTCTTCGGAACAATATTTTTCCACCACGGCCAGATCAGGGCTGACGAACACCCCTTTTGAACTCATCCCGTGCAGTGGTTTGACGGCCAATTGCTTCAACTGGTCCGGATCCTTGCGGAACGATTCCAGCAGACTGGGGGTGATGCGCTGGGTCTGCGGTGCGACACCCACACCTTCCAGCATACACAGGTCGGTGATAGAGCTTTTATCGATCAGGTAAAAACCGGCGATATGTTTCGACAGATCCGACCAGAGGGCCGGCGTTGCATACAGTCGCCGGAGGCATTCGATGACCTCCGGTTTTCCTTCGACGCTCATCTTTTTCAGATACGCTTTAAAATCTGTGTCCACCAGCCTGGAAATGACTTTATTCGTTGATCCCGTTTGCCCCTCCCAGCGGTAACAAAGCTGGTCGCCCTTGAAAAACAGATCCTGGGGATCGAGAATCAGCGGCTGCTGGGAGGGATCGCCTTGGCTTATAAATTTCGCCAACAGGGCCAAATTCTGAAAACTGGGCTGGTTCCGGGGATCGATCTCCAGGAAGAGAATCCGGTCGCGATGATTCTCCGATCCGTGGATATAGGTGGCCAGGACCTGCTCATCCAGTTCTGCATCGGTAAGTGGGCGATCATCAATGTTGACCCGGGTGAATATGGAATCATCAAAGGCACCGGTTTTTCTTGCCGATCGAATGCACTCCCGGAGCCATCCATAGTAGGTATCCACACTTTGTGCCTCCAGTATTTTGGCATAGAGATGGTCACCGGAGGCTTTGAATTCGTCAAAGTCCATGCCCCGCTTGGAGTTGGCGCCGTATACCAGCACATCAAAGGCCAGGTCGGGTTCAACGGTCAGGTAATACGTGTGCAGGATGTCGGCCATCTCATCGGTAATCCATCCATCCGGAATCCGTTTGATCAGGTAGTCTGGACCTTCGGCCGTAAGATGCTTGCGCGCCAGCGCATAGAGAACACGGGACGTCGCCCAGAGGATCTCGATAAGGTATGGCGGCAGATGAAGGGGGAGCGCCCAGGGAAAATCCCCCGCTCCATAGATCGGTACAAACAATCCCTTGTCGGCAAGGCTTTGGTAGTAGCCTGCCACCACCGCTTTATTTTTAGCGACACGTTCATTTTTTTCCAGTGCCCGCCGTGTTTGCGCAATGCGTGTCCCTTCGTCAACCTTTTTTTCTATCTCCTGCAACGTTTCAAGGGCCTGCTCAATACTTGGCAAATGTGTCCTATCGCTCATACCTTTCCTCTCTATTAATCTTCTACCTGGCTCGGATGGACCGGTGCTGTTGAAAAGGCGTAGGCCGCAAACAACTAATGGGAGCCACCAGATCTCAAATAACAAATTACAAACACCAAATTTCAAATAATTTTCAAATTACCATACCCAAATCTCGAAAAAGGGCCAAACCACCAATTGATTGTCATTTGTTTCTTGGCTATTGTTTCCCGTCAACCACCTGCTCGACAAAATCAGAAAGGATATTGGTGTAAGTGGGGATGCTTTCCAGATCAATCCATTCATGGTCAGAGTGATGCCCTGCGCAAACTGGCTTGGAAATGATCACCGGTATTTTGTATGGGGTAAAAAAGCGGGCGTCGGAAGCACCTTCGCTGCGATAAATCGGCATGGGGTGGGATAGGTGGCGCTCGGCGGCCTTTTGAAACATGCGACTGCACCAAAGCTCCATATCCAGATAAAAATTGTCTCCCACTACCTGCGGCTCAAATGCCCCCCGCTGGCCTACAATTTTCCGCACCACATCCTTTATTTCTTCCGCCGTCTGGCCTTCGATGAAGCGCAAATCAAAGCTGGCTTCACAGGTCTCAGGCACTTTATTGGCCGCATCGCCGGCCACAATTTTTCCAAAATTCAAGGTGTGGGTCCATTGTTCAGGGGAGTAAACAAAAGGAAATTCCTTGCGCAAGTCAGAATAGATCGCCAACATTTTATCAATGGCATTTTCGCCCAGCCACGGTCTGGATCCATGGGCTGATCTACCGGCGGTTTTTACATCAAAATGGAAAACGCCTTTTTCTTCCGCTTCAATCTGAAAATTATCGCCGCCATCCGGCAGAAAACACACTGCTGGCCTCAGCCCAACTTCATTCAGTAAATAACCAATCCCTTTGTTTCCGCCAATTTCCTCATCAAAGGTAAACGACAGGAGAATTTTATCCTGGCCTGACTTGAGGCGGTCCCAGACATTAAAGAAAATCGGAACGGCAAACTTCATGTCGCTGGTGCCCCGCCCGATCATCCTGCTGCCTTTTATTTGCGGTTCAAACTGTTCATCCTGGGCCTGAACCACATCCAAATGGCATGACAGCATCAGGTCGGGGTTCAGGGCTTCAACATCAATTCCGGCAAGCAGGGAGGGGTAGGGATCGGAAGGGATTATTCTCGTCTTCAGACCACGCTTTTCCGCTTCAGCTTTCAGAAGATCGCGGCAGCGATCATGTTCCGACATGTTTTGAGGCTCATGGGTGGTTTTCTGACGGATCAACTGTTTGAAAAGTTCGAGATATTGACGATCCATGATAAACTCCTTTCTCATTATCCGAGTTCCGGATTTTCAATCAGAACAAATCCCTTTTGGGCGATAGCTCATTGTCACGTATATGCTTTATAAAGCGATCAGGTGGAAATTCGGGTTGGTGGCAATTATGCACCATTCGATGAATATATCTGACAATTTTGACGAGTTGTCATGTATTGAGACTAAACCACGGCGGTGACCCATGTCAATCCGTGGGACAGACGCTCTTCGGACCAGTGGCCGAAATTTTAAGGACCAGACAGGTACGTAATGGCTATCCTACGAAAACGAAGCCCACCGATTCGTGTGTTATCTTGCCATGCCTGCCGAGTCGGATGAATGCCGCGTCAACGGCAGATAGGATCATTTTTAAAATATCATCCAAGGCCTGCCCCCGCCGGCACCTGACCCTCCTTTATTATTTTTCAAAGCAAGGCGGTATGAACCGCGATAGTGAGCGCATTCCTCGCCGCTTGTCGAAGCGAAGCGGAGATCCCGCTCATCGGGGCCGCGGGGAGGGTTCAATCCATGATAACTGATGAGAAAAGTTGCAATACGCATGCAGGATTAAAATCAGGCATCTTTTAATTCACGATCGAGGCTGAGGCGTATTCGCTGCGTAATCGACAATCAGATCCCAACACTGCTACTCCCGTAAGGGAATGACAGAAAACTTGAGACCATCAATCATTCTCAGACTCTATCGACAGATCGATATACCCCGGCGGATAAGAGATATGGTCTTTTAATGATTTTCTTCTCAGTGACAGTGGCACCCAATATACCTGGGTTCAGGGAATCATTTCCCCCCTGCCGACAATTTCGATGACCGTGTCGTTGAGCTGGGGATAGTACAGTTTTTTCTTGGCCGCTGCATTGATCGTGGATTCCCACAAACGGAAGGAATCCACGTTCTTGAGGGTATGGTCCGCACTTTTGGGGTTGCCCTTTTCGGCAATCTCCCGGATACCCGCCAGGGCCTGGTCATCGGCAGGAAAATACATGGGGATGACGCCGCGATCTTTGGGGCTCTCTGTAAAGATCTGTTTGGAGCGACGCTCCCGTTCGCAATCTTCAAGAAATTTTTCCAGGCTGAAAAAATTCAGGCTACCCAAGGCGCCCAAGGCATGTCGCACGATATGCACCCCGTATTTACGCAGCGAATTGCGGCTCAGTTCAGACTCGGACACCGCCTGAAGGGTGACGTCGGTCAGGCTGGTGCTGCCGCCGGACTGGGCTGACGGGAATCCGGTGATCCAGGTATTCACCCTCGCCATGGCCGCGTTAATCAGCGGTTGATGGGGTGAACTGTAGGAGAGGTCGCCGCCCATTTCGGTGACACCGGGAATGCCGCCATGTATGCAGGATACACCGGGATTCACCGTTTGGGCCATGACCATCATGAACATCACCTGGGCGTGGATCTGGGTCAGCAGAGATTCGGGGCTGCCACCGCCGGACATGCCGGCGATGGTCAGGTCTAGCAGCAACAGGTTGTTGCCGGTGCGGGCGCTGCGCAAAAACGGTTCCACCATGGTCCCCATCGGCGCCAGGGAGGTGATCAGACTGGTGCCGTCCACCCAGTGGTCCTTGCCCTTGAGGAAGGTGACTTCGTCGTCGGACATGCGATTGGTGGCGGTCATCTTGAGTCCGGGAAAACGCTTTTCCATGAGTTGGGCCACCTCGAACAAGGAGATGCTCTTGTCGTTGGCCACCGGAAGGCTGAAGATGCTCACCACGTCCTGCTGTTCGCCCACGATTTGGGTGATCCGCTCGTATTCGTCATGGCTGGCTGCCCGCAGCTCATCGTCGGTGGCCCGTTTGAGAAACGGCGGCGTGGCGCCGGTGCCGAAGGTATTCAATCCTGGATCGCCGGGCATCTGGCGAGGTACCTGCTCCAAGCAGCTATCGATGTAATCCCGTTTGAGGGGGATGAAGATGGCTGTCTCGTTGTCGAAATCGATAGCGTCGGCCTCCATGAGAATGTCCATCAGGGTCTGGTTCTCGGCGATGTTCATGCCGATGTCCGTCAGCACGCGTTTGCCATTTTCCTCGATGCGCTGGTATATGGTTTTTTCGGCGATGAGGCCGTCCATGTCCTCCATGCGCCAGCGCACCTTCTCCAGTAGTGGTTCGTCTTTGATGTGTTGAAGGATTTCAGCGTAGGTACGTTTTGCCTTTTCGAAATTATATTCGTTTTCGAATTGAATCCCTGTGTTAAAGAGCACTTCCGCTTGTTGGTTCATTTTCATTCTTCCTTTCTCCTTAATGGCCGCATTTGCTAAAAGGTATTTATTCTATGAGTGATGCCGCTGGGGTCGTTTCTTCTTTGGAAGCGACCGTTTCCGCTTGGGTTGTCGAAGATGATAAGTCGTTCGCGGCCTCTCCCTGGATTAGACCTTTGAACGTCCCGTATGTGACCAGCAGCAAAAGAAACATCATCGGGAAGGCAGCTGCAATGGAGGCTGTCTGAATGGCCTTCAGGCTCCCGGCACCGGCCAGCACGGCGGCAACGGACCCCAGTGCGATTCCCCAGAAAGCTCTGAGGTTTCTACTCGGTGTTTCATGGCCGGAAACGAACATGGCCAGAGACATGGCCGCTGAATTGGCGCTGGTCAGGAAAAATGTGGTAATCAAAAAAAATAGAAAGATCGAAAGGACACCGGTCATGGGAAGATTTTGAGCAATGGCAAATATGGCACTCTCCACGCCATGTTCCTGCAAGGTTCCGGTAACATCGAACTTGATACCGGTTCCGCCAATCACGCCGTACCATAGGAAATCGCCCAATGTAGGAAGCAGCAAGGTGGCGGCCACAGTTTGACGAATACTGCGGCCTTTGGAGATTCTCGCAATGAACACAGCCACAAATGGTGCCCAACTCATCCACCACGCCCAATAGAAAACCGTCCAGGAGCCTATCCAGTTGCCTTCGACCCCTGGTGCGGTATACAGGCTCATGGGCAGAAAATACAGCAGGTACTGCCCCATGGCATTGGTCGTTAAGTTGATTAGAAAGATTGTGGGGCCGAAAATCAGGACAAAGAACCAAACTCCGACAAAAACCCACATGTTGACATCGCCGATGAGCTTGACGCCTTTCTCGATACCAGTGTAGACGGCAAGGGTGAAAATTGCAGTCAATATTCCTATGATAATATAGATGCCCCAGGGCCCTAGTTCCACCCCGTATTGGAATTTCAATCCGCTGGAAAGTTGCAGGGCGACCAAGCCGGTAGTGGTTGCCAAACCGCCGAGAGTAGCAAAGACAGAGAAAATATCGAGGACTTTGCCCCAGATACCGTGGATCCTATCACCCAGCACATAGTAAAAGGCACTCGAGAATTTAAAAGGCAATCCTTTGGTGTAACAGGCATGGGCCAGTGGAATGGTGAGCATGGCAAAAATGGCCCAGGCACTCAATCCCCAGTGAAAAAACGAGTAGGTCATTGCATTGGCGCCGGCTTCCGCGGTCTTGGCTTCACCACCGAAAAATGGCGGCGGGTTCATAAAATGGTAAGCCGGTTCGGCTGGTCCCCAGAATACGATTCCGGCCGCAATTGCCGAACCGAATAGCATGGCAAACCAGGAAAAATCTGAGAACTCTGGCTCATCACCAGGTAGCCCTAACTTGATGCGGCCAAATCTGCCGAGCATGAGGACGACACAACCTCCCACGAGTACAAAAGCCGTGATCAAGTATAGCCACCCCCAGTTACCAGTAGTCCAACCAAAGACGGCATTGATAACGGTATTCATGCTTTCTGGTAAAAATATTGACCAGACAACGAAACCTATCGTTATCGATGCCGAAACCCAAAATACGAATGGATCATAAGTTTTTTTACTTTCTTCTGTTTTCATAAAAAACCATTTCAGGAAAGGGTTGTAGGCTTTCTAAGACACCCAAATCTGACTTTACAAAAAAAGGCAAAAGTCGAATGTTACCAAGAACGATCAGAGGATTTATTGGATCAAAAGAGATTTAGACATCTCTTCAATAAATTTAAAACAGGATGAAGATATCACATACAAGATTATTCACTTTATCAAAAAGATGTTCAATTTGTCAAAGCCGTTACCAACGCTGGAATCGACATAAGGATTGAGCGAACAGGAATCCCAGTTTGGGTTCGGAAATCCGTGTCAAAAATAGCCGAACCCAAAGACCTTCGATAATGGAACCTGATTGTTTATATCCCGGCTCTTGGATTTATCCGCTCTGGGGCAAATCTCTCCAGTATTTATCAAGGCTCGATGGAAACAATAATAGCTGCGGGGCCATATCACTAAATCGTAATCGGTTCAGCCACGTTATGGTAGCCGACCCACAGTTCCATTGCATGCAGCTGCAGCAAAAAGCGGATATTATTTTATTGGCTATGTGCAAAAATAGTTTGAAAAGGATATTGCTATTCGTATCAATGTTTAAAGCTATATTGAAATGCCGGATTGATGAATCGATAAAAGAACTAGTTCGCTATCTTTCTTCGTCTGCGTTCCTTTGATATAATTTCGAGTTCCTTGCTCATCTGGCCAGCGATGGCGGTATTTTCTTCCGCTCGCCTGGCTAAATAGGGTAAAGTTGATTCTACCGGTCCAAAGGGAAGGTATTTACTAACATTATAGCCGGCATTGGCAAGGTTAAAGCTGATATTATCGCTCATTCCATAAAGCTGAGAGAAATAGATGTGCGGGTGGTTTCTGGCAAGTTTATTTTCAGCCATTAGGTTGACCAGCAATCTGCAGCTGTCTTCATTATGAGTACCCACACAGATTTCCACTACATCGATATTATTTATAAATAGTTCTATTGCTTTATTATATTCTTTATCCGTGTCCAATTTAGATGAATTTATGGGGGATTTATAACCGATAAGGCGTGCTCTTTCCCTCTCTTTTTCAAGATAGGCGCCGCGCACAATTTTTATGCCTAAGCGATATGATCCCGATCTGGCTTGCTCCATTAAGCGAACCAAATAATCAATACGATCCCACCGATACAATTGTAAGGTGGTAAATACGATGGCTTTATAATTATTATACTTCGACATCATTTCTTCAGCCAATTGGTCTATTGCTGCCTGGGTCCAGCTTTCTTCTGCATCGATATAAATGGGTTTACCTGCCCGGTAAGACGCTTTACATATCTCGTCAAGTCGATTTTTTACCTTGTCCCATGCGCGCTGCTCATCTATAGAAAGCACAATATTGGCGGTGACTTTTTCGAATATTTCAAATGAACCGATTGCGGTCATTTTCATGCAGGTACACGGAATATTGGGGTTTGACTTGGATTGCTCAATAATATTTAACAATTCTATCTTCGTACCATCAAAGCCAGCTTCGTCTTCAGTCCCTTCAACCGAATAGTCCAATATGGTGCCGATGCCCGCCTTACCCAGCTTTGCGATTACCTTTGAATACTCTTCTTTCTTCTCACCGCCACAGAATAGCTTAAATACCGTGGCCTTGATTAACGGTTTTACCGGCAGGCCCATTGATAGGGTCACTTTTGCAACCTGTGAAAGGAATTTTACCAGAAAGGGGCTTTTGGTTAATCCAAATATAAAATATGCTAATAATAGCTCTCGGTCCGACTTATGTTGAAAGGCAATGAATGTATCTTCAAAAGAAACAGGCAACGCTGAATCTTTAAATTTATTGGTTTTATTCATGATTGCCACCTTCATTCAATTCCGTTGGCGTTGAGCAGGTCCGTGACTCTGGGAAAATCGATGCCCTGTTGCCCTAAGGTTTCAACTACACGATTGAAAATCGAATAAAACCATAACCCACATTGTCACTGCGTAGGCATTTTATATTTAATCGCAAAGCCTGTTTATTTATAGCGCTGGATCTCTCCAGATTTTATTCTCGCCTGATAGTCTTTGAGATCCTTTTTCACGGTTCCCATCAACAAATACAAGCCAAGCACATTGCTAAGGGACATGGCAAAAATTGCTGCATCTGAAAAATCAATCACAGGCCCCAGACTCATGCTGCATCCGATAACCACAAACACACAGAAGATCAATTTAAAGGTCAACTCCGAAATGCGGCTTTCCCCGAACAAGTAGGTCCATGATTTCAATCCATAGTAGGACCACGAGATCATCGTGGAGAAGGCGAACAAAAGCACGGCGATGGCGAGTACGACGCCAAACCAGGGAAACACGGACTGGAACGCGGCCGATGTCAAGGCCACACCGGTCATTCCCCCTGAGTCGGCGTATGCCCCGGTAATGACAATGACCAGGGCGGTCATGGTACAGATCACCACCGTGTCGATGAACGGTTCTAGCAGGGCCACATATCCTTCGGTGAGCGGTTCGCTGGTTCGAACGGCGGAGTGGGCGATCGCTGCCGAGCCGACGCCAGCTTCATTTGAGAACGCGGCACGCTTAAGGCCTTGAATCAGAACACCGACGATCCCGCCACCAATGGCTTCGGGCGCGAAAGCCCCTTGAATGACGAGCGCAAATGCGGATGGTATTTTGGTGAAGTTCGCTATCAGGATCACCAGGGCGGTACCCACATATATGATCGCCATCAACGGTACGATTTTTTCCGTTACCTTGGCGATGGATTTGATGCCGCCAATGATAACGGCACCGACGATAACGGCCAGGATAAGTCCAAACAACCAGCCGGTATCGGTAAAGATCCCGAATGTATTGGCAATCATTTGATGGGCCTGGTTCCCCTGGAACATATTGCCCCCGCCAAATGAGCCGAAGATACACATGATGGCGAATAATACGGCAAGTACCTTGCCAAGACCCGGCTTCCCTTTTTCGGCCAAACCCCTGCTCAGATAATACATCGGGCCGCCGGAAACGTGTCCGTCGGGAAACTCTTCACGATATTTGACGCCCAGTGTGCATTCGGTAAATTTCGAGGCCATACCGGCAAGTCCTGCCACGATCATCCAGAAGGTGGCGCCGGGTCCTCCCAAGCTGACCGCAACCGCTACACCGGCGATGTTTCCCAGCCCCACCGTGCCGGATAGTGCTGTGGCCAGCGCCTGAAAGTGCGACACTTCACCGGCATCATCAGGATTGGAATAGACACCGCGAAGCAGGTCGATAGAATGCCGGATACCCGTAAACTGGACAAACCCCATGTATACCGTCAAAATGAACGCACAGAGGATCAGCCAAGCGACGATCAGGGGGAAGCTGACCCCATTGATCGATACGGAATAAAAAATGAATGAAACGAACGGACCAAAAACGGTGCTGAAAATTTCGCCAATCTTTTGATCGATTCCCCCCCCGGCGTCCTGAGAGAAGGCCGCCACTGGCGCCCACAAGGTAAACACCGTTACTAAAATCGAAATGGCTTTATATTTCATTATTATCGCTCCCTTTTCATCATGTCGGATAAGTTTCACAGATAGCCTTGGCAGTTTTATAAAAAAACAGCATATTGCCGAAGGCTTGCATGATTTCTCATTCCCTTATGCAAAGAAACAAACAATATGGAAGGCCAATCACGTCGTTGCTATGGGACGATGGTTACCGGGATGTGGGCAAGCTGGATCAACTTTGCGGCAACACTTCCAAAAAGTAAGGATTTGATCCCCGAATGGCCGACCCTGCCGACAACAATTTGCCCGGCATCCTGCTCCTTGGCGATTAGGAGCAAGACATCGGCCACTTGACCATGGCGGACAACGCCGAGAGCCTTGATGTTTTGGCTTTCGAGCGACGTCAGTATCGGGTTCAGCACTCTCTCCCTGGCGGTTTTGATCTCTTCTTTCCGACGCAGATGACGTTGTTCGTTTTCTTCGGGGGTGTTAAATGTATAAGGTGACCATTCAACCACATAACCTAGTACCAGACTTGTGTGGCCGGACTTGGCTTGTGAGACGGCAAAATTTACCGCATGCTCGCCGGCTTCACTGCCGTCAATGCCTATCAATATTGTATCAGTCATTGGGCCTCCTTTTCAAAAATGAAATTTGATGGCGGTTTACACGATTATTATCTTTGGTTACTTTACCTGGCCAAATTCAATGAATGAGCCTTCTCTTACATTCACGCCCATTTCAATAATCACTCCGGACACATCACCGGCTTCATCAAAATCGAGACTGCCGGTTGCGCCCTCATAGTTGATCGCTTTACCGGCCTTGATCAATGCTATTGCTTTCGCCCACTCTCCCGGCAGTATAAACTCACCGGGAGGGGTCGCCACGGCTCGCAAAGCCTGGGCTATCCCGGTACGATCCGCACTGCCGTTTTTTTCGATGGCCAGCGCAAGCAGAAAAGCGGCGTCATAGGACTGTCCGACAAATGCCCCCGCTGGGTTCAGATTACTGCCCCAGGCAAATTTGTTGAATACTCTCGCTCCCGTGCTATCCGGGGCACCTGGTTTGGTCACAATCATTCCTCTGAGCTTGTCACTTCCAATGGCTGCGATAAGGGTATTGCTGGCCATCCCGTCTCCACCGACAAACTGGTCGAAAGCACCGCTTTCCACCGCCTGCCGAAGTATTGTCTGACCGGAACCGTTGGCATATGCCAGCACGATCAACGTATCGACGCCCGAAGCTGACAGCGATCGGATAACATCACTGTAGTCCGATTTCCCCTCCTCGTGCGGCATATTCCCGGCCACCTTACCGCCTGCGGCTTCGAAAGCGCTGGAAAGTTCAGCGGAAATGCCCTTGCCCCAATCATTGTCCACGTAGGTAATAACAATTTGTTTGATCCCCTTGGACAGTAACAAGCGTGCCATGATGCCGCCCTGGTATACATCGGAAGGCGAGGCGCGAAACACGAGATCCCCATCATCGAGCGATGTGATCGCAGGAGAGGTTGCCGATGGGGACACCACTGTGATGCCCGCGGGTATGGTCACATTTTTATAAACAGCAATGGCCGCACCCGAACATAGCGGTCCGACAATGGCCAAGACTTTTTCATCCTCAACGAGGTGGGTGGCGGCTTCCACAGCAGCGGTGACATCCGAGCAGGTTGAATCGCCGCTCGGCATGACAATTTGTTGACCGTCTAAGATGCCGCCTTGATCATTCACATGCTTGGCAGCAAGTTTGGCGCCTTTGTACATTCCCGGCGCTAAGCTTTTGAGCGGGCCTGTGAATCCGGCGAGAAAACCAATTTTCACATCGGCAGCAGCGGTCCCCGATCCGATGAGGGCAATCATAACCGCTATTGCTAAAAAGTATTTTTTGGTTAGTGACATTGACGATTCCTCCTTGAAATTAATTTCTCAGCTGTGAATCGAAATAGGTTTGCGTGCTTCCTCAGAAGGTTGCGCATGACGCCCGGCGAAGAAGGCATCATGCGTTACGACTCAGCTGCGTTAAAGCAGGCTGTCAATAGCAATGTGTTCCAGACCAAATGCCTCGGCCACGGCGTTGATGTACATGGCATCATCGAAGCCGTTGCCGGCATCCTTTTCAACAAGCACGGAATGGCCATTCGCCTTCATTACCTCGACGCCTGCCGGAGCCATACATACGCGGTTCTCCTCTGTATTGATTTCCTTTAGAATTCCGACAATCATGGGCTCCTCCTTTGTTTGGGGCTAATAATTTATGGAAACTGTATCAGGTATGTATTCACCCAACTATCTATAAGATATTGTTTTTTATAATAAGTTGGCAGGGCAGGCGGCAATGGGTGGTGAGCAAGCGTTGATGACCAATTACGCAGGATGCCTGCCAAAATTATCGACCAAGAGAAAAATTGAACCGCGATAGCGAGCGCTAACCCCGCTGCAAGCGACGGGGAATGCGTTCGCTATCGCGGTTCAAGGATGAAATCCTATTCTGATTCGCTTGGACTGTTAGCCGCTGATTTCCGATGCAATTTTTACAATTGGTCGCGCAGATCAAGGGATAAGAGGAGAAAGTATAGCAATCGCTAATATTTATGAATAGAACGGATTTGTTGCGTGGGTCAAGGGTAAATTAAAAATGAATTTGTCACAGCCTCCACGCTCAAGGTACCCAATAAAGCTTTGTTTGGTGTATGCCACGAAAAACCAGTTGCCTAAGATCGATCCTTTCCAATATTCTCAACTCTGCTTCTTCGGTATTTAATTCCCCAATTCAGCCAAATGATCACTATTCAGTAGTCGCAAATTTTTCTTGATATCATGGTTCTGAACTTTATCTTTAGAATTCTGCGCATTATCCTCTTTTTCAAAAATTGTCAGACAACACCAACCCCTTGACAAGTATAGGAATCTTTGCGAACGTGTTTGTGTTCCTGCCGTTCATTTTTACCATCGCATTTACGGAGTTTCTGTATGGCACCGACGAAACATGACATCGTAGAACAGGTTTGCAATGGTCTTGGCTTTCCAAATAATCGCCAATATCCCCGACGTACTGCCTATATAATTGCAGAATACATCGTGTTAGAAGGGAATTTCCGAGATATAATAAAAAATATTGGTGCTGGCGGTTTATTCATCAGGACAGATAGAAAGATTGCAGTCGGACAGCCTATTTTAACTAAATTCCCATTGTTTAATTTTGACAAAACCCTTCAGGTCTCCGGTAGGGTAGTTCGCAGGGATCCTGATGGATTTGCGGTGACCTTCACTGAGACGGTTTCTGGTTTGATCTGCAAGGAGGGACACTTCCCTGAGATTTTTCGTGAGGACGAGTAAAACTAATAATTGCACATCAAGATAAAAACCAAAACCACTGGCCCCGAAGCCTGTCAAACCCAATCGATTGTCGAGTTTGCCGCAGAACCAAGGAAGCTGGCATTTCGCGATAGTGGACGATGCGGGATGTCGGCTGACACCGGTTATGCGTTGATCCGCCTGAGGCGGATAAAGATCGGCGATCCCAACGGGTTTCAATTTTTTAAGATCGGTAAACCGCAAAAGCAAAGCATACAAACCAATTATGGTATCTGTAAAAAATTGAAACGCTCAGTTTGGGTCAAAATAACCCTGCGTAGCTCGATATTGAATTGGAAAATTCGGAAAATTAGTTCATTGTTCTTTCGGGAAATAATAATCCTGGCAAGATTGGCATATCGATGAGAGGCAGTATTCAAGTTCAGCTCGTGATGTCCTGAAAAGAATTGCTGGTTCTCCGCAGATTTTACATATTCGATCAGCTTTAGCGATCAAGGCTCTGGCGATGACTTCTTTTTCAGCCAAAACGCTTATTAATTCTTGAACTCTACTCATCTTCAGTTTCACCCTTCAGCAGAGTATAAATTGATTGAGCCCGATCTTTACGGATGCCGGAAAGGACTCCTTTCTCTTCTCAAAACCATTGATTAAGCATATTTTGTGCCGGATAGTCGAATTTCAATATTATGTATTTATATCGGAACGTTGTTGCTCTTTAACCGGAGATGTAATTTGTCAGGGTTACAAATATTGTCTGGATAATGGCCAAAGAATGTAAAAAGGACAGCACTCGATGCGATATGGGTTCTGGGGGAGTGTCAGTCGGCTAAAGATTCGATTTCTGGGAACCGGCTCCCCCAATTCGCGCCCTTCAATCATTCATCCCGCTATTG
>NZ_JASJGN010000425.1:0-2683 GCF_033791525.1 Desulfosarcina sp. | reverse complement strand
CATCCTGGAAATTCTCCCGGGTGAAGATCCGATCCATGACTGAACAACGTTCGCAGAGGAACCGGAAAAAAGAAGTTCAAGACGGAAACCCACCCATGAGGAGGCGACAATCGCTCTCTCGTTTCATAAAAACAGGAGGTTGAAAAATGAAGAAGATCGAGGCCATCGTCAAACCCTTCAAACTGGACGATGTGAAAGAGGCTCTCAACGAGATCGGTATCCAGGGACTGACCATTTCGGAGGTTAAAGGCTATGGGCGCCAGAAGGGACACAAGGAGATCTATCGCGGTGCCGAGTATGTGGTGGACTTCATCCCCAAGGTTAAGATCGAGATTATCGTGGACTCGGAACGTTCCGCCCAGGTGGTGGAGGCCATTCAAAAAGCCGCCAACACAGGTAAAATCGGCGATGGAAAAATCTTCGTGTTTTCGGTGGAAGAGGTGATCCGGGTACGTACCGGTGAAACAGGAACAGATGCCATTTAATCGATAGAAAAGCTTTTCTTTACCTAATTTGACTTGAAGTGGAGGAAATGATGACCCCAGAACAAGTATTGGCAATGGCTAAGGAAAACGGCGTAAAGGTCGTGGACATTCGTTTCATGGATTTCCCGGGCATGTGGCAGCACTTCAGTGTACCCATCGCCCATCTGGACGAAGGCAGCTTTGAAGACGGCTTCGGCTTTGACGGATCCAGTATCCGCGGCTGGCAGCCCATTAATGCCAGTGACATGCTGGTGATCCCGGATGCGACAACGGCAAAGATCGATCCATTCTACAAAGACACCACTCTTGTGCTTATCGGCAATATCGCCGATCCCATCACCAGGGAAACCTACACCCGTGACCCGAGAAACATCGCCAAAAAAGTAGAAGCCTATCTCAAGAGCACCGGCATCGGCGATACGGCCTTCATCGGCCCGGAAGCCGAGTTCTTTATCTTCGATGATATCCGCTACAAAAGCGACCCCCATAGCGCTGCATTTGCTATCGATTCGGTTGAAGGTGAATGGAACACGGCACGGGACGAAGGCCCCAATCTGGGCTACAAACTCCGGCACAAGGAAGGCTATTATCCTGTGCCGCCATCGGACAGGTTCCAGGATCTTCGTTCGGAAATGATGCTTACACTGGAAAACCTGGGTATTGACGTGGAATGCCAGCACCATGAAGTGGCCGCTGCCGGGCAGTCCGAGATCGACATGCGCTTCATGCCGCTGCTTCAGATGGCCGACCAGCTCATGTGGTTTAAGTATGTATTGAAAAATGTTGCCCACAGGGCCGGCCACACCGTCACCTTCATGCCCAAACCCCTGTATGGTGAAAACGGTACCGGCATGCATACCCATGTGAGCATCTGGAAGGAAGGCAAACCCCTGTTCGCCGGTGACAAATATGCCGGTGTCTCCCAGGAAGCCCTCTGGGCCATCGGCGGCATCCTCAAGCACTGCGGGGCCCTGTGCGCCTTCACCAACCCCACGACCAACTCATACAAACGGCTGGTGCCGGGATACGAGGCACCGGTGAACCTGGCCTACTCCAGCCGCAACCGCAGTGCGGCCATCCGTATCCCCATGTATTCGGCGTCGCCCAAGGCCAAACGCATCGAGTTCCGGACTCCTGATCCGTCGTGCAACGGCTACCTGGCCTTTTCCGCCATCATGATGGCAGTACTCGACGGCATCCAGAACAAAATCGACCCGGGCGATCCGCTGGACAAGAACATCTATGACCTGCCGCCCGAAGAGCTGGCAGAGATCCCATCTGCGCCGGGTTCCCTGGACGAAGCGCTGGCTGCCCTGGCCGAAGACCACGCCTTTTTGCTCAAAGGCGACGTCTTTACCAAAGACGTCATCGACACGTGGATCGAATACAAGACCGAAAATGAAGTCAACCCCGTGCGGCTGCGTCCGCATCCTCACGAGTTCCACCTGTACTACGATATTTAATTCAGATGTCTTTGATAGTGCGACTGATTCTTCCCGACGACAATCGGCCCTCCATAAAGACGGCAGCCTGCTTTAACCAGCAGCGGGCTGCCGTTTTTATTACAAGACACTCGCCCGTCAGCCAATGCGGGATACAATAGCAGCCGTAATGTCATTCGGAGGCCTTTCCCGGACAGGATTGTCTTGCAGAATTTAGACGTTCGGTGCATGTTACCCAGGCACTCGTTGCACCTGAAACTGAACCGGGAAGACCCGTTTCAGGAATTTCGTCCACGTCCGTGTCTTTCCCTTCACTCGCGCCGTCAAGACGCCCCAAAACAGAAGGAGCTGAGGCGTTCATGGAAAAGCTCATCATCACAGTCGCACCCACCGGATCGCTTCCTCGAAAAAAAGACAATCCGCATGTCCCCATCACGCCGGAAGAAATCGTCGCCTGCGGCGTCCGCTGCGAGGCGGCCGGCGCCTCGATCATCCATGTGCACGTGCGCAACCTGGAAGATGAATCGCCCTCGACCGATTATGGGCTGTTCAAAGAGGCTTGTGAGGGGTTGCGGTCCAAGACCCGGTTGATCGTCCAGATCTCCACCGGTGGCCGGGCCGGCGTGGCTTACGAACAGCGGAGCAACCGGCTTCATCTGAAGCCGGAAATGGCCAGCCTCACGACCGGATCGGTGAATTTCCCAGACAGCGTCTACGAAAACAGCCCCCAACTGATCGAAGCCCTGGCGAGGGATA
>NZ_JASJGN010000424.1:0-3688 GCF_033791525.1 Desulfosarcina sp. | reverse complement strand
CGTGAAACATGCCCGAATCATGCTGGGCATGGCCATGGTCATGGCCATTTTCGTGGCACCCATGCAGCTTCTGTTCGGCGACCTGCACGGGCAGAATACCTTCAAACACCAGCCGGCTAAGGTGGCGGCCATGGAGGGTATCTGGGAAACGGAAAAAGGCGCCGGTTTGCGGCTTTTCGCCTGGCCGGACCAGATCGAGGAGCGCAACCGCTTTGAGATCACCATCCCCAAATTATCCAGCTTGATTCTCACCCACGACCTCGACGGTGAGGTTAAAGGGCTAAAGTCCTGGGCCAGAATAGACCGGCCGCCCGTCGGCGTTGTCTTCTGGGCCTTCCGCATTATGGTGGGGCTGGGCATGCTGATGATCGCCACCGGCCTGATTGCGCTGGTGCTCCACTTCAAGAAACAGCTTTTTACCACACGCTGGTTTCACCTGTGGTGCGTGGCCATGACGCCGGCCGGCTTCGTGGCTGTGGTGTCCGGCTGGTTCGTCACCGAGGTGGGTCGGCAGCCGTTCATCGTGTTCAACGTGTTGCGCACGTCGGACACCATCTCCCCAGTGGCCGCGGGACCCATCGCCATCTCCCTGGCCGCGTTTGTCATCACTTACGGCCTGGTTTTCACTGCCGGCGCCTATTACATTCTTAAACTCATCGGCAAAGGGCCGGAAACCACCGAAGCAGATACGTATGGAAGCCACGGTGTGAAACAGCCGCCCCTGGTCACGGACCTGGCTGCTGGGACAGGAGGGAACGATGTTTAGTTTCGAGAGTTTTCTGGATCTTCCGCTCATCTGGTACTCGCTGATCGGTACAGCCATTTTAATGTATATTCTGCTGGATGGCTTCGACCTGGGTGTGGGCATCCTGTTTCCCTTTGCCCCCAGCGACCAGTGCCGGGACCGCATGATGAACTCCATCGCCCCGTTCTGGGACGGCAACGAGACCTGGCTGGTGCTGGGTGGCGGCGGGTTGTTTGCCGCCTTTCCGCTGGCCTACGCCATTCTCATGCCGGCTTTTTACATCCCCATCATCCTCATGCTGCTGGGCCTGATCTTTCGCGGAGTGGCTTTCGAATTCCGTTTCAAGGCCACCGGCAAGTCGCGGCGCATCTGGGACTACTCCTTCCATTTCGGATCCCTGGTGGCCACCTTCATGCAAGGCATGGTGCTGGGTACCTTTGTGAACGGCATCGCCGTGGCCGGTCGCAATTTCGGCGGCGGTGCCTTCGACTGGCTGACTGCCTTCAGTGCCATGACCGGCGTCGCCCTGGTGACCGGCTACGCCCTGCTGGGCGCCACCTGGACGATCATGAAAACCGAGGGCGATACCCAGGCGTGGGCCCGCAAGAGCGCCAGTTACGTACTCATCTATGTGGCCCTGTTCATGGGCCTGGTCAGCCTGACCATGCCCATGATGAACAGCGATATCAAAGAATTGTGGTTCAGCCTGCCCAACTTCTACTTCCTGCAGCCCATGCCGATCCTGTCGGTGGCTTTCTTCGTCATGCTTTGGCGGGATCTGCGCACCGAGCGGGAATACCGGCCTTTTTTTCTCACCCTGGGAATATTTTTAATGAACTACATCGGCATTGGGATCAGCACCTGGCCCTGGCTGGTACCCTTCAAGGTGACCCTGTGGGATGCGGCGGCCGCACCCGAATCCCAATCCCTGCTGCTGCTGGGTACGGTGTTCCTGCTGCCCTGCATCCTGGCCTATACGGGGTACTGCTTCTGGGTTTTCCGCGGCAAGGCCTCCCATGAACATGATCCGGCTTACTGAAAAACAGCGCCAGTGGCTGTGGTTCGCCGGGCTATTTGTCGGCGGGATGGCCGGCATGCTGGTGCTGGCGGGGGTCGTGCGGCTCATGCTGGGAATGAAGCTATAGGTGCCGACCATGCCGACGGTCGCTGAAAATCAGGTGCTGGCTTTGCTGGCCAAGGAGTGGGATTATTCCGGACCACCGGGAATATTAGATATAAGTGCCGTTGTCGCCGCCCTTCCTTTGGCCCCCAGTCAAACACTGGAGGCACTGGAGACGTTGTTTGCAAACGGGCTGGTCGATATGAATAAACTAAAAAGCAGCGCTTTTCTTACTCCGGGGGGCTATGATACTGCCAAAGGCGGCGGTGATGTCCCTTTGAAACCCTGATTCAGTCCGATCACGCATCTTTCGAAAAACATCGATTCCAAAGCCGTCCTTGTTTGCCAACCGATTAAGAAGCTTCAGCTGCCAACACTTCTCTTCCAAAATAATGCCTCTTTTGCCTTAAGTGCTTTCCGGCGTGTGGGATCGAGGAAATGCTTGTATATGTCCTCTTCCATGTCGATCGGGCGGCCGAGGATTTTTTCTTCGATCAACGAGAGTGCCTCGATGGACTTGTCGCACACGGGGTAGCCTTTTTCGTCCAGATCGATCGAAGGGGCGAGAGAGACGCCTGAAATGTTGTTGATGTCCACCAGGCGAATGCCGCCGCTGACGGTGATGATCAGGTTGCCCGCTCCGGCCAGGTCGGGGATGTGACCGGCTTCGCTGATCATCCGTTTTATTTTTTGGATGAACCGGGCTCCCTTTTGCCTGACTGTTGCGACCCACTGCTCGCTGGATAATGTCAATGGGCTGTCCTGGCAACGAAAGGTCTCGTAGAGCGCCGGCAGCAGGTCGACCGCGCCTAGAAGGGTCCACGGATCCAATGCCTCACCCGCGACGTATTCCTGAAATCCGCAAAGCATCAGGTCACGGCCCTCTGGCCCCCGGTAATCCACGATGCATTCAGTGGACCGCGCCATGAAACCGGGCGCCAGGTAGTGCTCGACGATTTTAACCCGGCCGATTTCAAAAAGTGCATTTTCGAGGGTTTTCAAGCGGGCCCGGAAAATGCGAAACATCCGGCGTGGCGTGGCTTTGGGAAAATACCTCACACCGGCGATCATCATCCCGGTCTGCTCAACTTCCACATCGACTGGGTCCAGAATCTCCATGATGTGCGAGCGAAGCCCCTGCCTGAAATGCCTTCTGAATACAAATGGAGGGGATGAGCGGATGAAGTTCAGTGCAGTGACATCCACATGGCTGATCGCTGCTCTGTTCCTTATATCTTCAGGCATGTTTACCTTCCCGATTCCTTAAAATACGGGGACTGCCGATCCAGAACCGATCCCGGGATTGCCTGGACGCGCTGGCCAATCCATTTGGGCCGCGACAGTTCCACCTGTCAGCATAACCCAAACCCACCTTGGCGCACAATCAACTTGCTGCCACCCATCTGGGAAAAACGGTGGTTTCACTACCCATGGTGACAATTTTTAGCTTTCAAGCAAGCAGTCTTTTGGTCATGCAGTGATAGGTTAAACCCACCGTCGGTTCGATAGAATTTATTTATTTAAAATGATAACGAATAGTTGAGATTTTCTCCGCTGCCTGTCCGGCCGACCCGTTCGGTCCGCGTTTGCCTTGAAGATTCCAAGCCGGTGACTACAGTTAACTTACGTAATTTTTAATCGCAGTTAACTGAACCAACAACGCGTGAGGTGAACCATGAAAATCAATGTAAAGTGTTTTGCATCGTTGTCCACTGACGATACCTGCCGGCACGACCAGCTCAGGTCCATTACCCTTGGCGACGACAACGCCACCGTCGGTAATCTGGCTAAGCATGTAAAAATTTCCGAAAATGAAATCGCCA
>NZ_JASJGN010000423.1:0-22966 GCF_033791525.1 Desulfosarcina sp. | reverse complement strand
CAAGCCGCCAGCCGCCTCATCCTCGCTAAGACCCAGTTTGCCTGCAAATTCAGAAATTTTATCGCTGCCGAACATGTTGGTAATTTGGTCAGTCGAAACGGATTCGTTGTTTCCGTCGCCAAGCCAGGACTTCGCGACAGCACCGAGCCCGCCCGCGTCCATCTTTGATACCAGGGAGCCCAGGTCGATACCGGTATTGCTGCGGTCTCCGCCTACAAGACCGGAGAGTGCCGATGTCAGGTTGCCGATGTCCAGGCTGCTGCCGGCATCGCCGCTTTTACTGCTATTGGTGAACGTTGCCGCACCCATTTTGAGTAATTCGATGATATCCATAACAAATCCTCCATGTTATTTGGTTAATCAAAACCGTTTCGTCTATCCGGCATGATAGGGAAGTTTTTCTTTTTCGGTGGGAATGAAGTCCAACCGATGGAAAAGGTCTGCATAGATTGAGACTACATCAGTTCATCAGCTTATGTCAAAACAAGCCCTAAATACCGGCGATTTTTTGAACCCTCCCCACGGCAAGCCGCGGGGAATGTTCTGCCTGTAACGGCAGTGCTTCGCAGCACCGAAAGGATAAAAAAATCGATTTGCAGTTCGCTCGCTAACCCCGCCGCCCGGATGAGCGGGATCTTTGCTTCGCGACGACAAGCGGCGAGGAATACGCTCGCTATCGCGGTTCAACGGCTCAGTACTTCAGGCAGTCCTCGGCAAAGACTTTCTCCAATGCATCCACCAGGGCATCGGCATTTGCTTGTGAGAAGGTGATGGGTGGCTTGAGCTTGAGCACATTGTGCAGGGGGCCGTCGGTGCTGATCAGAAATCCGTAATCCTTCATTCGGTTGCAGATGTAGGCTGCCTCGTCCGCTGCCGGTGTCAGGGTGTCGTGGTCCGTCACCAGTTCCACACCCAGGTAGAGCCCCATCCCCCTGACATCACCAATCAGTTGAGACTTCTCCTTCAGGGTCGACAGCCGTTCCAGCAGATAGGCCCCCACCTGCCTGGCATTTTCCTGCAGCCCTTCGGTTTGGATCACATCCAGCACGGCCAGACCCACGGCGCAGGAAACCGGGTTCCCGCCGTAAGTGTTGAAGTACTCCATGCCGTTGTTGAAGGCTCCGGCGATGTCCGGGGTGGTCACCACCGCCGCCAAGGGATGGCCGTTACCCATGGGTTTGCCCAGGGTCACAATGTCCGGCACCACCCCCTGGGTCTCGAAGGCCCAGAAATGGGAGCCGGCCCGGCCGAACCCCACCTGGACCTCGTCGGCGATGCACACCCCGCCGGCGGCGCGCACGTGGTCAAAGGCAGCCCGGAGATAACCATCGGGCAACAGCACCTGGCCGCCGCAGCCCAGCATGCTTTCGCAGATGAAGGCAGACGGTCGACGGCCCGCGGCCTCGATACGGTCGATGGCCGTCTTCACATAGCCGGCATAAGCGATGCCGGAATGCGTCCCGGTGCCCTTGTGGGGCCCGCGGTAACCGCAGGGCATGACGACCGTCTGCACCCAATGCGGTGCGCCCTTCCCGCCGGGCCCGTCATGCTTGTAAGGGCTGATGTCCACCAGTCCCTGGGTGTTGCCGTGGTAGGCCCCGTCCACGGTGATGATGTCACGCTGTCCCGTCTAGGTTCGCGCCAGGCGAAGGGCCAGCTCGTTGGCTTCGCTGCCGCTGCAGACGAAAAAGCACACGCTCAATGGTTCCGGGAAGGTGGCCAGCAGACGACGGGCGTAGTCCACGATATGGTCGTGCAGGTAGCGGGTGTTGGTATTGAGCACGGCCATCTGTCGCTGACCGGCGGCCACCACGGCCGGGTGGCAATGGCCCACGTGGCAGACGTTGTTCACCCCGTCCATGTAGGGCTGCCCGGTTTCGGTGTAGAGGAAGCCGCCCATGCCGCGGACGATCTTCAATGGGGTGTCGTAAGAGACACTGAGGCTTTTGCCCAGGTGCCGTTGGCGGATGGCCATGATCTCATCCGTCTGGCGGACTTCCGCGGCCGGCGGCGCGGTGGTGAGCCCCAGGACCACGCCCGGATCCGGGCACAGGGCGGTTAACACCCGTCGTTGGCTGGGTCGGGCCACGCCGGGAAAGTTGCCTTCCAGCCCCAGAAGAGCGGTGATCAGTTGAAGGTGCAGGTGGGGCGCCCAGCCGCCGTTTTCCGTTGAGGTGCCAATGGTGCCGATCGGCTGCCCGGCGCTGATGCGCATGCCCGGTTCCAGACCATCCAGCGATGTGGCTGCCAGGTGTCCATAAAGTGAGTAAAACAGAATGCCGCTGACCGTCTCATGGGACAAGATGATCGTGGGACCGTAATCCTGGTGGGCGGCGTTATCCTTAACGCTGTGGACCCGGCCGCCCATAAAGGCATACACCGGTTCCCCCGGCCGGGCGAACAGATCCAGCCCTAAATGAACGGTTCGGTATTCGGGGGCGGTGTCCGTCTCCACCTTGAATGCATTGGCCGTATAGATCACCCGGGCTTCGTTGTATCGGCCGATGCCGAGGAGGCTGTCGGCATCTTCCATCTCCCGGAAAATCAGGCGTGTCATGGCTTGCGCATCCGCTTTTTCCAGACCAGCACCCAGCAGCGATGTGCTCACACTCAGGTCGATGACCGGCGGATGGCCGCCCAGCAGCGCTGCATCCACAACCGGGGCAAACGACGCCTGGTTTTCCTTCAGCCAGGCGACCACGTTGCGGGATCGTGGCGCCGGATCGAAACCGCAGGCATCCCTGAAAAGCGCCTCGGCAAAATCCGGGCTGATCGGCTGCAGCCGGTGGAGCAGTTCCCAGGCGGGCTGCTGGGAGACCAGCAGATAGGTGTTTCGGGGTGCCAGGCGGATCTGGTGAGCACTGTGGCAAACACTGGTACACAGGCGCATGCCGATCAGGTCGAAAAGCACCGCCAGTTCGTTTTCCCTGAGGGCAAAGGCGCGGTGGTAGCCGGCGACCACCTGCACGGCAGCGGCCAGGGGATCTGTCTTGTCCATGAGGGCATAGGCGCAGGCAATCGCCAGTTCGTTGACCGTGTGAGAATAAACCATGTCTCCGAAATCGATGAGCCCGGTGACCCGGTTGTCCCAACGACCATTGGGCGATGCCAGCACATTGTAATCGTTGCCGTCGCTGTGGATCACACTGGACCGAAGGCCCGCCAGTTTTGCAGCCGTGTCGGCGCGATAGTGGTCTAATCGATGCTGCACCATATCCCGCTTTTCAACATCATCGATTTCGTCCAGCAACGACGCCACCACCTCTCCGCAGCGGGCCAGGTCCCAGTGAAACACCCGACGGGTGGCTGGATGGTCGAAATCCATGAACACTCGGTCGATGCGGCCCAGAAACGAACCGAGACTGAAAAGCAGGTCCTTGTCGTGGGGGTTGACCGTGGCCAGGGGCTTGCCCGGCAGGTAGGTGAGCAGCCGCACGAAATGACTGGCACCATCCTGCCCGGGTATCGAGAGGATCTCCTCACCACCGGGAGCACTGCAGACCCGGGGACAGGGATCGAATTCGTCGAACAGGGCGGCGCCTTTTTCCGCCACATGGGTCATGGCCAGATTCTGGAACTCCAGGGCCTCACGGGCTTCTGCGGCGTTGGCGATTTTGAGCACGAACTGGCCGCCCTTTTGATCCTGCAACCGGAAGTTCTGGTCCCGTTCGCTGGGCAACCCTTTGGCACAGGTGTCTAATTCGTAAAGCTCCTTTGCCAGTGCTGCCGCCTGAGCTTCATTGAACCGGGAGGCATGTCTCACCAGATTGGACATGGGTTTTTCTCTTTCTGCATGCTACCGGAAAATAAATCCATTTTTCAGCGGGTCCGCCGGATCTATCAGAAATTCGTTGCGGCCGGTAATCCAGGCGCTCCCTTCCACTTCCGGGATAACAGCGTCGTGGGGACCGAAGGTGGTGGATTCGACCACCTGGCCGGTAAAGCGCGATCCCAGGATGCTCTCGATGACGATGGGTTCGCTCAAACCGATTTCCCTGCGCGCGAAATGCAGCGCCAGCCGGGCGCTCACACCTGTGCCGGTGGGAGAGCGATCCACCTCCCCGTCGGCGAAGATGCACACGTTGCTGGAGTGGGCCCCCTGGCTGTGGGGAGGCCCGATGATGATCGTGCCATACAGGAAACTCAGATCGGCCTCGAAGGGATGGATGATCGGACCGGCGGCCATGACGGCCCGCTTGACCGCCATTCCCTTGTCGATCAGGGCGTTGAAGTCCCCGGGTGTGGTGGTCACGCTCAGGTCGTCGGCCTTGACGAAGGCATAGAAGGCGCCGCCGTAGGCGATGTCATATCGCACGGGCCCCAGGCCGGGGACATCGATCGTCTGGTCCAGAACCAATGCGAAAGAAGGCACATTGTGAAAGAAGACGCTCCTGACCCGCCCCCCTTCCAGCCGGGCGTGGGCGGTTACCAGGCCGGCCGGGGCGTCGATGCGCACGGTGGTTACCGGCTCGACAACCTCGATCATGCCCGTTTCGATGGCCACGGTGGTCGCCGCAATGATGCCGTGGCCACACATGGAGCTATAGCCGGCGTTGTGCAGAAACAGGACGCCGAAGTCCGCCTCGGGCGACACCGGCGGCGTGACGATGCAGCCGTACATGTCGGCATGTCCCCGGGGCTCCCACATCAGGGCCGTGCGCAGGTGGTCCAGGTGGTCGGTCATATATCGCCGGCGCGCCAGAATGGTGTCGCCTTTCAACCCGGGCAGGCCGCTGGTGATGATGCGAAATGGCTCACCGCCCGTGTGGGCGTCGATGGTGGTGATCCGTTGCCAGCTGTCCGGCGGCGTCCAGTCTCTCATCTTTTCATGCATGGTCTGCTCCCATATCGAGAACGTCATTCCAACATGGAAATCAGGTTCTTTGTATCTTTGTGTATTTACTTCACGAGCCTGCTTCAAAACGTTGCAGTGCGGTCAAGATCAAGGCGGGCGATCATTGTCAACCGGAGGCATACATATAGTATGTCGAGGATTGGAATGTGAGCCCAACGCGGATATTGGCCGCAATGGGACGATTTGAAATTGGCTCTCATGACATCTGGATGACTGTGCCCAGCCCCTTTTCCTCTGCCGCCTTAAGCACGGCGCCCGCCGTCACCGCGTCCTGCACGGCCAGTCCCACGGACTTGAAGAAAGTGATCTCTTCATCATTCTGCCGGCCGGGTTTGTCTCCGTTGATGATCTCACCGATTTCGGCGTCGATCGTCGCCTTGGCGATAATAATATCCCCGGCCTCGGCCATGGCCGCGTCCCGCTGGTCCACCACCACCCGTGCCCGACGGATGGTGTTCGCGTCGATTTCCTGCATCTGGGGGGTAAAGGAACCCACACCGGTTACGTGGGTACCCGGTTTCAGTTCGTTGCCGTCAAACAGGGGGGTAGTTGCCGTGGTGGCGGCCAGCACGATATCCGCCTGTGCCACTGCTGACTGCGGGGAATCGGCCAGGGTAACTGCCGGCGCGTCGGGCCAGCCGGCAATGTCGTCTGCCAGTCGTCGGGCGGTGGATTCGAATGGATCGACAATCCAGACCCGCTCGATTTTACGAACGGCCATGGCCGCCTGGAGCTGGGCGCGTGCCTGGACACCTGCGCCGAAAAGAGCCACGTTTTCGGCATCCGCCCGGGCAAGATAGCGCGCAGCCACGCCGCCGGCCGCACCGGTGCGCAGCGCCGTCAGGCTGTCCCCCTCCATCAGAGCCAGGGGCATGCCGGTCTGTGGATCCAGGGCCAGCACCGTGGCCGCCACCGTGGGCAGACCCAGCTTGGGGTTGTCCGCATAAACGGAAACGATCTTCACTGCAAAATCGCCGCTGTCGTGAAGATGGGCGGGCATGAGCAGGGTCACCCCCTTTTGCGTGTGGAACCGTGAGCGCAAGGGCATGGTGGCCTTTCCGGCGGAAAGCTGTGCGTATGCCCGGCCCACCGCGTCGATGGCCGCGGTCATGGAAAGGGCCGCACGGATGTCTGCGGCCGTGAGAACACGAATTTGCATGGGTAGAGTACCTCTTAGTTAATAAAATTTGAGATTGTAATATTGTAGTTTGGAATTTATTTCTAATATGGTGCTTACAATTTGTTACTTCCGGTATATTCGGCGGTATTCATTTCTTTCTCAGGGCCTCAACACCTTCAACCTATTCATTTGGTGCCGTTCCGTTTAACCGTCGAACTCAGAACCCAGAACCAGTCCCCATCAACTGATAATGTTTTTCAATTCATCCCGGATGGCGTCCAGGTGCTGGGCCATCCAGCGGGCCGCGGCATCGCCGTCACCGGCTTCAATGGCTTCCACAACCCGGGCGGCCGTCCGGATGGAAACGTCGCGGTAAGCCGGCGGCAACAAAACGGTTTTCAAGGCATTATGGTGGGCCAGGACTTTCTCCAGCACCAGCTTGGTCAGCTCGCACAGCACGACGTTGCCGGCGGCATCGGCCACAGCTGCATGGAAACGGATGTCCGCATCGAGAAAGATGGCGTATTCAGATTCCGTTCCCTTCACCTTTTTCATGGCCGCCTTCAAGTTCCGAATCTGCGCGCCATCGGCCCGTTCCGCCGCCAGGGTGGCAGTTCGGCACTCCAACAGTTCCCGCGCCTCCATCAGGTCAAAGATGGAGCCGGCGGAAAAGGCCGCGGCCAGCTTCTCGATGCCCGGATCGGAAGTGGGAAGCACATCCTTGATAAAGGTCCCTTTGCCCTGCAGCGGCTCTAAATATCCCATCACCACCAGGGCGTTGATGGCCTCGCGAACCGATGACCGCCCCACCCCCAGCATCTGGGCCAGATCGCGCTGAGCCGGAAGCTGGGTGCCGGGTGCGAGTTCACCGCCGGCAATCCTTTCGATGATCTGTTCAGCTACCATATCGGGTGCGGAACTTTTGCGGATGGTTTCAAAGGTCATATTTTTATTATCTTAATAATCTCTAAACCTATTGTTATCATTTCATAAAAAACAATAACCAAAACCCACATGACAAATAACTCACAATAACCAACTTCACAATTATAAACCTTGGGTCTCGAAGAAAGGCCCTTTCAATCATCAATGGTGGAGAAATCATAATAATAATAGACTGTTGGTTTTTCCCTTTTTTGGGATTTGGATACTTTGGTTTGGAATTTATTTGAAATTTGGTGCTTGTGATTTAAGACTTGGCGATCCCGGCATATCCGAGCTGGGTATTAAGCTTTCCTATGGGTTAAGGGAAGAAATCGTCTCAGAACACCTCGTGTTCGGTGCGCCGGATAATCTCATCCTGCAGGTCTTCCGTCAAATCCACGAAATAATCGCTGTATCCGGCCACCCGGACAATCAGGTCCCGGTAGTCGTCCGGGTATGACTTGGCCCGGCGCAGCGTGTCACCGTCGACCACGTTGAACTGAATGTGGTGGCCGTCCATGCGAAAATAGGTGCGCACCAGCTGAGCCAGCTTGGTGATGCCCGTCTCGTCAGCCAGCACCTGGGGCAAAAACTTCTGATTGAGCAGAGTGCCGCCGGTGCGGATATGGTCTATTTTTGCAGCCGACCGGGTCACCGCCGTGGGGCCGTTGCGGTCCGCCCCCTGTACCGGGGAAATGCCTTCGGACAGGGGGATACCCGATTGGCGGCCGTCGGGCAGGGCGCCGATGACACTGCCGAAATAGACATGGCAGGTGGTGGGCAGCAGATTGATCCGGTGGACGCCCCCGCGGGTATTGGGCCGGCCGTTGACCGCGTCGTAGTAAGCCTCGAAGACCATCTGCATGATGTCGTCGGCCGCGTCGTCGTCGTTGCCGTACTTGGGAGTGTCGTCCAGCAGCAGCCGCCTGAAATCGTCGTGTCCTTCGAAATTCTCAGAGAGTATTTTGATGAAACCGTCCACGGTGATCGTTTTTCGGTCGAACACATGGACCTTGAGGGCCGTCAGGGCATCGGTGATGGATCCCAGGCCCACCCCCTGGATGTAGGAGGTGTTGTAGCGGGCGCCACCGGCATTGTAATCCCGTCCCGCTTCGATGCAGTCGTCGATGAGCAGGGAGAGAAAGGGCACCGGCATGTGGCGGGCATTGATCTGCTCGATGACGTTGTTGCCGCGAATCTTGATGTCGATGAAATGGTTGAGCTGCCGGGTCCAGGCGTCGAAGAGATCCTCGAAACGGTTGAACTCGGACGGCTTGCCGGTGGCCGGCCCCAGCTGGCTGCCGGTACGCGGATCAACCCCATTGTTCAAGGTGAGTTCAAGCAGCTTGGGCAGGTTGAAGTAGCCGGTCAGAAAATAGGCCTCACGGCCGAAGGCGCCGGCTTCGACGCAGCCGCTGGCTCCGCCCTCCCTGGCATCCTGCACCGTTTTTCCCTGGCGCACCAGCTCCTGGACGATGGCGTCGGTGTTGAAGATGGACGGCTGGCCGAACCCGGTTTTCACGATCTTGAGCGCACGGCGTATAAATCGATCCGGATTTTTCTTGCTCAGTTGTACCATGGATGAGGGCTGGAGTAGGCGCATCTCTTCGATCACATCCAGGATCAGGTAGCTCAGGTCGTTGACGGCGTCGCTGCCGTTGGCCTTCAACCCGCCGACGTTGATCAGGGCAAAATCGACATAGGTGTTGCTCTCTTTGGCGGTAACGCCGGTCTTGGGCGGCGCCGGGTGGTTGTTGAACTTGATCCAGAAGGCGCACAGCAGCTCTTTGGCTTGCTCCCTGGTCAAGCGGCCTTCGGCGAGATCTTTTTCGTAAAACGGGTAGAGGTGCTGGTCCAATCGACCGGGGTTGAAGGCGTCCCAGGGGTTGAGTTCGGTGATGACCCCCACGTGGACAAACCAGTAAGTCTGGAGCGCCTCCCAGAAGGTTTGCGGGGCATGGGCCGGCACCCGTCGGCAAATGGCGGCCATCTGCATCAATTCAGCTTTACGGTCCGGATCGGATACCGATTCGGCCATCAGCAGCAGCGCATCGGCATGGCGGCGGGCAAAAACGATCAGCCCGTCGGCAGCAATGGCCATGGCCATCAGCTGGCTTTTTTTGTCCATCGCATCACGGTCGTTGAAAAAATCCAGCCGGTCCATGGCATCCCGGATCTCCGCCTTTAAATCCAGAAAGCCTTTTTGGTAAATGTTGTTCCCGCAGGCGGTATGTCCCGGCGAGCGCTGCTCCTGGAATTCGGTAAAGATACCGGCGGCATAGGCCTCTTTCCACAATTCGGGCAGATGAGAGAAGAGTTTTTCGCGGATGGTGTGCCCCTGCCAGAAGGGAATGATCTCCTCACGGTAAACCTGCTGCACCGATTCATCCACAAGAAAGGCGACCTTCTCACGGCCACTGATAATATCCAGATCCGCCTGTGAGTGGATACACACCTCCGGGTAGGTGGGCGTGGCTTTGGGCGACGGTCCGCGTTCGCCCACGATCAGCTCGTCGGGTCCGATATAGATCGTTTTGTTCTCCATGATGGTGGCAAAGGCCATGGCCCGCTGCACCGGTATGGGTTCGGTCCGGGCGACGCCGCTCTTGTAGAAGTCGGTCAGCAGCCGGGCCCGCTCCTCCGACAGACTGGGCACGGCCGCAAGGCTTTGGATTCTCAAACGATTGATGCGTTCATTCATGGTTATCCTCCAATGGAGACAGTCCATCCTGCGGATTCGAATCTGTGTTTGATTGCCGCCACCCGTTCAGTCATCGGGGGGGCGGTTTCGGCCATGGTGTCGGTCATTCCCAATCGCCGGTATTTCTCACCCCCGATCCGGTGGAACGGCAACAGGTCCACCCCTTGTACCGTCTTGAGGGTGCACGCGAACCGGATTATCTCTGCGATATTGGCGCTGCCGTCGGTAATGCCGGGTATCAGGGGGACCCGGATGCGCACAGGTGTCCGGCTGTCAGCGATCCGCGTCAGGTTCTCGAGAACGGTCCGGTTGGACACCCCGGTATATCGCCGATGCTGCTTTTCATCCATAACCTTGAGGTCAAAGAGCACCAACTGCAGCCGGGGGAGGATCCGATCGAGGACGGCCACCGGCGCAAAGCCGCTGGTGTCCAGCGCGGCGTGAATTTCCAGATGGTTGCAGGCCGCCAGCACAGCTTCCAGGAATTGAGGCTGAGCCAGCGGTTCACCCCCGGAGAAGGTGGCCCCGCCCCCGGATTCATCGTAAAACAGCACATCCTTCTCGATCTCTTTGATCAAATCATCCACCCCGAGGACGATCCCCACCGTCTCATCGATTTCCCCGGACGACGCACGGCGCGACATCGTCTGGGGTTCTGGATCAAGTCCCTCGGGGTTATGGCACCATCGGCACGACAACGGGCATCCTTTGAAAAAAACCGTGGTTCGGATGCCGGGACCGTCGTGCAGCGCATATTTCTTTATTTTAAATATAGTGCCTTGCGTCATATTGTCTCTTGATCATCCGGAATCGACGAATCCCTCTGACTGTCTATGCTTTTTCCATACAACAGGAGCGTCCCGAAGGCAACAGAAATTCAGGTCTTCAGACCACCTGACTGCTTAATGTCCGGATCATCCGCGCCGGGGTCTGGATCATGGATGTGACGCATGCGTACGGGACCACTCGTATCTGCCTCATCAAAAAGTATTTATAGACTTTCTTCAGTATGGAAAAAGTGCGGTAATTGTCGATGCTATCATTTTTTCAGTGTCATTCTAATAACCTGGCCATTGACTTTGGATAAGTTGTCCCTTAGCTTGACAGCATGTCTAATTTGACCATGCAGTCATTTGCATTTCCACCTGATTGTTTTCTTAACACTTGAACGACAGGCTCGACGCCACGATGGATGGTATTGGACCCGGCGGAGGCGGCCGAAATTCTTCAGATTTAAGACGAGAACCCATGGAGGTGTACATGCCCAAACGAAAAGGAAAACCGGTAAGCTTTGATGCGATGGTCAAATTTTTCATGCACAATTACAACATCCCCACGAAACGAGACATCGACGGCCTCAAC
Organism: Desulfosarcina sp.; assembly: GCF_033791525.1. Taxonomy (GTDB): domain Bacteria; phylum Desulfobacterota; class Desulfobacteria; order Desulfobacterales; family Desulfosarcinaceae; genus Desulfosarcina. Next base: position 12,004 of record NZ_JASJGN010000423.1, on the reverse strand, counting down.
GACCGGCTCGACCGCCTGGAGAAACTGATAAAAACGATTACGCCAAGGTCCCGGCGGTCAGCGGCCAAAAGCAATGACGCGTCCCCTGCGAACTCCACGGAAACCGTCCTGGACCTGATCCGACAAAGCAGAAACGGCATCGGCATCGCGGAAGTCCGGGAGCAAACCGGCTACGACGACAAGAAGCTGCGCAATATTATTTTCCGATTGAACAAAATTGAAAAAATCAGGCGGGTCAGCCGCGGCAAATACAAAGCGGCGGAGTAGTCATTCCCGAACCGGCAACCCGAAATCAAGCAAGCCTCACTGGAGATCGACATGACTATGCAAAAAGACGCAAACAATCCCGGCATTGCCACCGGAGACCGGCTGGGCGGATACTCGGTTAACAAGGTGTCCTATCTCACGGATATCCATTCCTGGCTCTACCAGATGGAACACGAAGGCACCGGCGCCCGGCATATCCACATCAGCAATATGGATCGGGAGAACACCTTCGGCGTGGCCTTTAAAACCGTCCCGACGGATTCCACCGGCGTCGCCCATATATTGGAGCATACGGTCCTGTGCGGTTCCGAACGGTTTCCGGTGCGTGATCCCTTTTTTTCCATGCTCAAGCGCAGCCTGTCCACATTCATGAATGCCTTCACCGCCTCGGATTGGACCATGTATCCCTTTGCCACCCAGAACCGCAAAGACTACTACAATCTCATGGATGTCTACCTGGACGCGGCCTTTTTCCCCGATATCGACGAACTGAGTTTCAAGCAGGAGGGGCACCGGCTGGATGCAGCCGGAAAAGGGAAAGATGCGCAGTTGGTATACAAAGGCGTCGTGTACAATGAAATGAAAGGCGCCATGTCGTCGCCGGATCAGGTCATGGTCCGGTCGCTGCTCAACGCGCTTTATCCGGACACGACATACCGCCACAACTCCGGCGGCGAACCCGCTGTCATACCCTCGCTGACCCATGAACAGCTCAAAGCGTTTCATGCCCGCCACTACCATCCGAGCAACGCCTTTTTCTACACTTACGGCAATCTGTCGCTGAAAGACCACCTGGCATTCATTGAAGCGCGGGTGCTGGGCCGGTTTTCACGCATCGATCCGGGAACGGACGTTCCCGCCCAGCCCCGGTGGACGGCGCCCAAGGCTGTGGTCTATCACTACCCGCTGGATCGCAGCGAGGACCCTGAAAAAAAATACCAGGCCTGCGTGGCATGGCTGCTCTCCGATATCAAGGACACCTTCGAGGTGCTGGTCACCGCGGTGATCGAACAGGTACTCATCGGCAATGCGGCATCGCCGCTGCGAAAGGCACTGATGGACAGCCAGTTGGGTACGGCCCTTTCCGATGGCACCGGATATGATGCGGAAAACCGGGACACCATGTTCTCGGTGGGTCTGAAGGATATATCCGAATCCGATGCAGAAAAGATCGAAACCATCGTCTTTGACGTTCTGAAAAGCCTGGTCGACGAAGGCATCGATCCGGAGCTGGTGGAATCGGCCATCCACCAGATCGAATTTCATCGCAAAGAGGTCACCAACACCCCTTACCCATATGGCATCAAATTGCTGATCGGGGTTTCGGCCAGCTGGCTGCACGGCGGCGATCCGGAACGAATGCTCCAATTGGATGCGGATTTCAACCGTCTCCGACAGTCCTTGGCCAAAGGCCGGTTCCTGGAGGAAAAAATCCGGCATGATTTCCTGGATAACCCCCACCGGGTCCGTTTCACCCTGGTCCCGGACCAGCAGATGGCCGAACGTGAGAACCAGCGTGTGGAGAAGGAACTGGCCGACATTCTGGCCGGCGTGGACGAAGCCGATCTGGCAGGTATCCGCGCTGATGCGGCAGCCCTGGAAAAGCTACAGGAAACCCAGGAAAACCTTGCCTGCCTGCCCACCCTGCAACGCGAGGACATTCCCCCTTCAGTGGTACGAATCGACCCCACGCCGGGGGACTTCCAGCCGCCGGTGTGGACCTATGACCAGCCTACATCTGGCATTTTTTATTTCTCGGGAGGTTTAGGGGCCGGTGGTATCGACCGCCAGTTGCTGCCCCTGGTGCCTTTTTTCTGCTATGCCGCATCCAAAATTGGCACAACTGACTGCGATTACGCCCAAATGGCCCGCCGCATGGACCTGTATACCGGCGGCATCGGTTTTTCCGCGAACGCCCGCACCCGGTTCGACGACAGCGGCGACTGTCTGCCGTTTATCTCCTTTTCCGGTAAATGCCTGAACCGCAACCAGGACCGGATGTTCGAGATCCTTCACGAACTGACGTCCCAGATCGATTTTACCAACCACACGCGGCTGCGCCAACTGGTTCTGGAATACCGGGCAGGCCTCGAGGCCGCAGTGGTCCACAACGGCCATCGCCTGGCCATCTCCCTGGCCTCACGCAACTTTACCCCTGCCAATCACCTCCAGGAAATATGGGGGGGCATCCACCAGCTGCACACCATCAAACAGGTGGAAACAGAAACGGCCGATGGCGGCATGCAGCCATTGACCGATAGCCTCCAAGCTATCGGCCATGCGGTTTTTTACCGGAATAATGTGAAACTGGCCCTGATTGGAGAAAAGGCAATGCTGGCCAAGGCGGCAATGCCCGTGAAGACCCTGACCGGCGCACTGGCAGCCGGCGGACCAGACGGCTTTGCGCCGCCCCGGCTGGACCTGACACCAGGCCTTCCCATGGAAGGATGGAGCACCTCCACGGCCGTTTCGTTCGTGGCCCAGACATTTCGAACCGTTCGGTTGGACCATGCGCACAGTCCCGCCCTGTCAGTGATTGCCAAAATGCTGCGTTCCATGTACCTGCATCGGGAGATCCGGGAAAAGGGCGGTGCCTACGGCGGATTCGCCCTGTACAACGCCGAAGACGGGCTTTTTAGCTTCGGCTCCTACCGGGATCCCCATATCGTGGGTACCCTGAAGGTCTACAATGGGGCGGCCGATTTCATTCGCTCCGGAACATTTACCGAAGAGGATGTGAAAGAGGCCATTCTGCAGGTCTGCTCGGAAATCGACAAGCCGGACCCGCCGGGTCCGGCTGCCCGCAAAGCCTTCTACCGGCGGGTCATCGGACTGTCCGACGAAACCCGCGTACGCAACAAGGAAAACCTGCTGAAACTGACCCGTAAAGCAGTGGTAGACGCTGCCGACCGTTATTTTGACAACGACCACGCCAACAAGGCCGTTGCCGTCATTTCCAGCCGAGATCTGCTCGACATCGCCAACACGAAGATGGGGGATCAGGCGCTTGCCCTTCATGCCGTATAGGCATGATGGGCCGCCGGCACCGGCCGGCGGCCGCTTTTTTATTGTTCGCCTCAAAGCCCACCATCGATTTCTCTTATGAAAATCGGCAACTTGCCGATAATGATTATCGAATCACACGGTCCGGGTACCGGGTCGCTGCTCAGCCTTGATTTACGGGAGCTTTTATATTTGACAAGATCCGCCATTTCGACTGATCAGTCAGCCTTCAACTATCTCACCCCGCTTAACAACAGCGGCATCATCGGTAACTACATCAACTATCTGGAATCCCGCCATGTGGATCTCGATACCGACGAACTGTTGCGCTGCAGCGGACTCACCCGATTCGACATCAACGATGAGGGACATTTTTTAAATCAGGCCCAAATCAACCAATTTCACCGCTATCTGGACGAAGTGCTGAACGACTCGAAAATTTCATACAAGGTCGGCCTGCACGCCCTGCAAATGAAATCGACGGGAACGTTGAAGCAGTACGGTCTGCAGTTCATCACACCCGCAGCCATTTACAGGGCCGTCGACCGACTCTACCCCCGATGGGCCAGGGGGCATTTAAGCAAAACCACCATCACCGGTAAAAATCGCGCTGAAGTGACCGTTTCCGTCCGGCCGGATGTCCGGGAAGAGCCTTTTCAGTGTGAAAACCGTCAGGGTATTTTCGAAGCCATCGGTACGCTCTTGACCGGTCAAGCATCCCAGGTGGCGCATCCGCGATGCATGCATCGCGGTGATGATGCCTGCCGGTACCTGATTTCCTGGCAGGAAAATCCTTCTGCCGTCTGGAAACGGGTGGGAGCCTATGCCGGTGCACTGACCATCGCCGCTGCCGCCGCAACGCTTTTTTTCCTGCCCGCGGCCCTTTGGATGCCGTTGATCCTGGCCATGGGAGTGGTTTTCCTCTCTATTTTGCTGTTTGGCAGTCGGTTGGAAAAAAAAGAGTTGGCTGGCGTACTCAAAAAACAAGGCGACAGTGCCGGCAATCTCCTGGAAGAGATTGAAAACCGCTACCAGAACGCGAGGCTGGTTCAGGAAATCGGCCATGCCGGGGCGGACATCCTGGAGGAGAAAACCTTCCTCGACGCCGTTTTGGAATCCATGTCGCGGAACCTGGAGTTCACCCGGGGAATGATCGCCCTTTGCGACGCTGGGTGCAACCGGCTGCGTCACGCCGCCAACTTCGGATTTTCACAGTCAGAACGGCAGTTCCTCGACCAGATGGATGTCGGCATCGATCCGGAGAACACTTCCGACCGGTTCATTCGGTCGTTGAAAAACGGCCGACCGGTATACTTGAGCGATATTCAGAGTAATATCGAAGGATTAGCCCATAGCAGCGTCACGTTGATAGAGAACCTCAACGTCGACGCCCTGATCAGCGCCCCCCTGATTCATAAAAAAGAACCCCTGGGCCTGTTGTTGGTAGACACCAAGGGCGCCAAGAGGGATCACACCACCAGCGATGTACACCTGCTCATGGGCATCGCCTCACAAGTAGCCGCCGGCATCGTCAATGCCCGGTCCTATTCACGGCTGCAAAAGAGCGAACAGCGCTATCGCCTGTTGGCGGAAAATGTCACGGATGTCATCTGGATACTCGACCTTGAGACATTAAAGCTGACATATGTCAGTCCGTCTGTAGAAAAAACCTTGGGCTATGCTCCCGATGAAATAGTGTCCCTGTCAATTGACCAATACCTGACACCGGATTCTTTTCAACGGGCGACCACCGATTTGAGTGGAGCCATGCGACAGATAGCGGCTGGAGAAATCGAACCCAAAAGCTATTCGGTCATCCTGGAACTGGAAGAGCTTCATAAAAACGGCAGCATCCTTCCCATCGAGGTGACCGCCGGTTTCCTGTTGGATGAAAACGACCAGCCCAATGCCGTTCTGGGCATCTCCCGGGACATGTCCGAGCGCAAAAAGGCCGATAACGAACGAAACGCCATCGAAAACAGGCTTCAACGATCCAAAAAAATGGAAAGCCTCGGAACCATGGCCGGCTCCATCGCTCATAATTTCAACAACCTGCTGATGGTTGTACTGGGCAACCTGGAACTTGCCAAATCGGATCTGTCCGAGGGATCAACCGCCGTCCGCAATATCCAACGGGCGGCCAATGCATCCCAGCGGGCGGCAGACCTGAGCAGTATGATGCTGACCTATGTGGGCCAGTTGAAAATGGAGAGCGTTCCGGTAGACCTGTCCCAAGCGGTAAAAGCGGTATTGAAAAACCTGGACGAATCCAAGATGGCCAATGTGAACCTGGACATGAAACTGACCGACCCCATGCCGCTGGTGGCCGCTGACGCCGACCAGATGCGCCAAATGATATCCGGGTTCATTACCAATGCCATTGAAGCGCTGGGAAAGGAAGACGGTTGGGTTCGAATCTCCACTGGGTCCATGCATTGCAACAAGGCTTATTTGTCCACCACCTACCTGAAAGAAGAGATGCCCGAAGGCATGTATGCCTATGTGGAGGTGGCCGACACGGGACGTGGCATGGACGCGGAAACGTTGGGCAAAGTCTTCGACCCCTTTTTCTCAACCAAGTTCACCGGCCGCGGGCTTGGCATGGCGGCGGTCATGGGCATCATCCGGTCCCATAATGGTGCCATAAAGGTCAGCAGCGTTAAAAACGAGGGCTCGGTGTTCACGGCGCTGTTTCCCATACAAGGGGTTGCCCTGAGGCCGGCGGCGGTCGAAAACGAAGACAACGAAAACGTAGCTGAACGGGGAATCGTATTGCTGGTGGATGATGATGAGATGGTCATGGACATCGGTAATCAGTTCCTCAAACGCATGGGTTACACGGTTCGGATGGCCTCGAGTGGCCAGAAGGCCCTGGATATAATTAAACAGGCCTCGAATCGCATCGACTGCCTGCTGCTGGATTTCACCATGCCCGGCATGGATGGACTGGAAACCATGCAACAGGTCAAGAAGATCCGGCCCGACGCCAGAATCATTATTAGCAGCGGGTATACCCGGCTGCAGATCGAAGACCGCTTCGCCCACATTGGCCCGCCGGATGATTTTATCCAGAAACCCTTCCAAATGAAGGCCCTTCAGGAAAAGCTCGACCGAGTCATCTCAAGACCCAGGTGAACCGCATACATCAACACATGCACGGCATCTGGTCTTAGTTATTTCAGTGGGATCTTGACGTGCGGGCTAAAAAGTCCTATTCAAAAAAGCGCCCATTCGGCACGACGGCCGTTTACTTTATACCAAATCCTTGAAAACGACTTGCCCCATAAAATTGAACTGCTCTTAGGGCCGTCGTACCATTGTCGCTAATTTTAGTTTCACCATCCTTGAGGGAGAACATCATCAATGCAAAATGAGATGTCACGGCTCCAGATGCTCGGCGATACAATGACCCAGCACGGCACGCAGATGGCGCTGGCACTGGCGATATTGATCTTGGGTCTTCTGGCTGCCAGGTGGATGCACAACAGCTTAAGTCAGGGAATACGGAAACGGTATCCGAAAAATAAGCTCGCACTGCTGATGTGTAATCTGCTTTACGGCATCATTGTCATCATCGTGATAATGGGCACGGCGGTGGAATTCGGTGCCAAGCCAGTCAACCTGCTCCGTCTGCTGACCATTATTGCACTAGTTGTCACCGGTGTCGCAATCTTTCTAAAGCCTTTCATCCCAACCATGCCCTTCAAAGTCGGCAATACGGTCAAGGCCGGCAATCTGCTGGGTAAAGTGGAGGCCATCACCTTCCTCAACACGCGAATGAAGACCTTCGACGGGAAGACCTTTTTCGTTCCCAACCGGCAGATTCTCAACGACATCGTCATGAACTACCAGTTCACAGAAACCCGCAGGCTCAAGATTGACGTAGGCATCCGATACGATCAAGACCTTCTTAAAGCCAAACGGACACTGGAATCGATAATGATTGAAGATCCCCGGGTGAAGACCAAGCCGGGTCCCATGGTGTATGTGCTCAACCTGGCCAGCAGCTCTGTGGATCTGGGGGGACGCTGCTGGGTGGACAACAAGGATTACTGGGTCGCCCGCTGCGACCTGCTGGAAAAAGCCAAGCTGCGCTTTGACAGCGAGGGCATCAAATTCGCTTTCCCGCAGCTGGATCTGCACATCAATCATGACCGCATTAAAGCTGGTGGATCGTTTTGTCCGGCGCCGGGAGGCCTTGTGGGACCCGGCGCTCGCGAAGCCTCAGACGAGGAAAATATCTGACTGGGAGTAAAAGATGAAGATTGCCGACGGATTGAAACTGATCGAGGACGGGTGGATCCGGAAACCCAAAGGATTCCGGGTCAGGTTCCATAAGCAGACCGAAGCGGGTGTCGAAGCGGGCCTCTCGCCGCCCCACGAGGCAGCCCCGCTGAGCTCGGATGTCACGGCCTGGCGCTATGCCTGGAAGCTGTGGCAGGCCACCCAGGCAGCGGCTGAAACAGGCGCTCCGGGTGCCCTATACAACATCACCGTGGTGGACGATCAGGATCGACCGTTCCGATTTTATGGCAGCGGCGATTTTGAGACGTACAATCCGAAACCCGTTAATGACGGCAATGGCACAACGACCGGCGACAGCAATGCAACCTAACGCGTCGCTGAATGCGTCCATCTTGTTGACAAGCATCATTATGTTCGGATGCGCAGGACACTCGCCTATGGATACCGGTCTCAAGGATGGACGTCTTGCCCCCTGCCCCAACAGGCCCAATTGCGTCGTCAGCCAGGGCGGCGACAAGCGACACCACATCGATCCCATTGCCTACGAGGGAGAGAAGTCCGCCGCCGTGGAGCTGATCCAACAGGTGGTTCAGGGGCTGGCCGGCATCCGCATCGCGGCCCAAACGGAAGATTACCTTCACGTGGAATTCAGATCCAAAATGATGGGGTTTGTTGACGATGTGGAGTTCTTCTTCCCGGACAGTGCCGTTATCCATATGCGCTCCGCCTCTCGGGTGGGGTATTCTGATTTCGGTGCCAACCGAAAACGATTGGAAAAAATAAGGGTTATGTTTCAACAACGCTGGACCAGGGACGGAAAGGCATGAAAATGGCGTGGGTGACGATTAATGTATTGTGTGTCGTGCTGGTGCTCGCGGGTCCAGCTGTCGCCGGTGAGGTCTACACATGGACGGACGCGGACGGCAACATCCACATCACCGACCGGCCGCCCAAAGACAGCACGCAGGTCGATAGCGTAATCCGTTATTCAAAGCCGGCTGAGACGGCGACGACGCCCGACCCGGCGCCGCAATTCGATAGCACGGAGATGCAACAGCTGAACAAGCAGCTGAAGCGGCTCAAAGAACGCAAAACGCAGCTTGAAAAGACCATCGTGGAAAACCAGGCCAGCATTGCTGCAGCGGAGAAGGATGCCGCATATTACCGGAAACGAAGCGGATCCTATGCGCGCAGAAATGAGAAGTCCATCGAACGGCAGCTGGTGGTGCTGAACAATAATCTCACCACCTACCAAAACGATCTCCGCTATGTCGAAGAGGACATTGCGGAGGCCGAAAAACGTCTCGAAGCCATCGAGCTGAATAGGAAAAGGCCGGGTGGCGAACCAGAACCATCCACACCGGCAAACTGACCGTTGTGCAGAAACGGACCACCATCACCGCGGACCATCAAGTAAAAAATGGTTGGCCAACAAAAAAGGAGACGGCGGTAAGACCATCTCCCTATATTGGTGCATCATTGAAGCTGCCGGCGCATCACATCAGGGCAGCCTGATTAATCATGGATTCTCGGAGGATGCCTTCCGCCGCCTTTTGGTTGTCAACGACGTAGGTCCCAGTCTGCAGGTCGTTCTGGATCTGTGAAACCAGAGATTCACGTACGTCCGGGACGGAGGCCATTGCCCGCTGGGCATCGGCAATGGAGCGCCCCCGGCCGCTCAGGGCCACCCGGTCCTGCTGGGGGGTGGAGGCTTCAGGCTTTTCGGACTTGACCGTATCCTTGTTTTTCCCCTGCACTTGCGCGCTCTGGTAAACGCTGAGTTTGGATTGAATATGACTGCCTTTAATTTCCATGTACGCGACTCCTTGTTGTACGGTTGTAAACACATTATCGGCCACTTTGCCAAAAAACAATAGCTTTTTTACAAAACACGGCGCAACAAATTGAATTGATGCACTATTCCAACCCGAAGGGTATTGACATGAATGATATCCCTCAACCCACACTTGCCCGAGATCCCCACGAAAACGAATTCATCCCGGCCGTCGGCGACGTGACGACAACGTCAGACCGGTACTGGACAAAACCCCCGAATACCGCCACCACAATATTGTAGAACGGATCGTGGAACCCGAACGCGTCATCACTTTTCGCGTACCCTGGATGGACGACATGGGCCAGGTCATGGTCAACCGGGGGTTTCGGGTGGAGATGAACAGCGCCATCGGCCCTTACAAAGGCGGGCTGCGGTTTCACCCGTCGGTAAACCAGAGTATTTTAAAATTTTTGGCCTTCGAACATGTCTTTAAAAACGCCCTGACCACCCTGCCATTGGGCGGAGGCGCGGGTGGAGCGGACTTTGAACCCAAGGGTAAATCGGACGGTGAAGTGATGCGCTTCTGCCAGAGCTTTATGGCCGAGCTGTTCCGGCATATCGGCGCGGACACGGACGTTCCCGAAGGGGATATCAGCGTGGGTTCGCGCGAGATCGGCTATCTGTTCGGCATGTACCGCAAATTGAAAAATAAATTCACAGGCGTGATGACCGGCAAGGGTCTCGGCTGGGGCGGCAGTCTGATCCGGCCTGAGGCGGCAGGGTTCGGTTGCGTCTATTTCGCCGCCCAGATGCTGGCCGCCCGCAATGACGCCCTCTCGGGAAAAACCTGCCTGGTTTCCGGTTCCGGCAATGTGGCCCAGTCCACCACCCGCAAATTGATCGAGATGGGGGCAAGGGTGGTCACCCTGTCCGATTCATCGGGTCATATCTACGATGAGGAGGGAATTGATGCGGAAAAACTGGTATTCGTCAGCCGGCTGAAAAACATCCGGCGGGGCAGACTCAGCGAATACGTCGATCAATATGCCCACGCCACCTACACACCGGCGGCCCCTGGCCATGGGTCGAATCCCCTGTGGCGGCATCGCGCCCAATGCGTTTTTCCCTGCGCCACCCAGAATGAAATCAGCAAACAGGACGCCTACCATCTGATCAACAACAACCTCAAACTGGTGTGCGAAGGCGCCAGTATGCCCTGCACCGCAGACGCCCGGGATATTTTCATGGACAAAGGGATCCTCTACGCACCCAGCAAAGCGGCCAATGCCGGAGGCGTGGCCGTCTCCGGCCTCGAATTGACCCAGAACAGCATCCGCCTGACCTGGCTGGGCGAAGAAGTGGACAGCCGACTGAAGATCATCATGAAGGGCATACACGACACCTGTCTGGCCGCCGCCGACGCATACGGCAGTCCCGGCAACTATCTCATGGGCGCCAACATTGCCGGTTTCGTCAAGGTAGCCGACACCATGCTGGACCAAGGGATCATTTAGCCGACAGCACCCCCTTTTTTTCATTCAGAATCAGCAGTACGCGCTTTATTGTCAGCCCTTGAAGGCAGGGTTGCCGATGATTACAGTTGGGCTGTTCACCGGCTGTTATGATTTGGACTACCAGGCTGTCTTGAAAACAGAAGCACCGGGCCCTGCACCAACAAGCGGCAAGTGCCGGTCAGGTATTATTAACGAATAACCGTTTGATAAAGTGGAAGGAGAGATCCATGATCAGTGACAAAATGACCCAGGCTTTGAATGAACAGGTCAACCGGGAAATGTACTCGGCCTACCTTTATATGGCCATGTCGGCCCACTGCAACCAGGAGGGGCTCAAGGGCTTCGCCAACTGGTTTATGGTGCAATACCACGAAGAGATGCTGCATTCCATGAAGTTCTACGAGTATATCCAGCGGCAGGGTGCCCTGGTAAAGCTCGCCGCCATCAAGGAGCCGCCCGCTGCCTTCGAGTCACCGCTGGATATGTTCACCAAGACTCTGGCCCACGAACAGTACATTACCCAGTCCATCAACGATCTGATGGAGCTGGCCATTGCCGAAAAGGATCATGCGTCCCAGATTTTTCTGGAGTGGTATGTGACCGAACAGGTGGAGGAAGAGGAAAACGACAACGACATCATCGCCCAGCTCAAGTTCATCAAGGACAACCCCCAGGGATTGATGATGCTGGACCGGGAACTGGCCGGCAGGGCAGCCAACGTGCCCACGGATTTTAGCAAGGGTATCGAATCGGCCATGGCCGCGTCCGGCGCGTAATCCGATCGCTGAAAAACCGCTTGGTGCGCCTGTTTGTAAATACGATGACGCATCGAAAATGGCGCTTCAATTAAAAACAGGTGAAATACCGCCGTTTGAGATTGTCCTTTTCCTCCGAAGGCGGTATTTTTTGTCCCCATGAAAACAATGCTCAAACCCATGCTGCTGATCGCCGCCACCCTTGCGGCCGCGGTGTGCATCGTTTTCTGGAGCGCCCTCTTCTGGATCAAATCCAACCATGGTCTTCAATGGGTTCAGTCCCGGGTCAACACGGCGATCCCGGGGAAGATCGCCATTGAATCCCACCGGCTGTCCCTTCTGCAACCGGGCCTTGATCTTTATGGGGTCGCGCTTCATGACCCCCAGGGGCTCGCCCTGGCCGGTTTAGCCCATCTTTCCGTGGAACTTGACTGGTGGGCCCT
>NZ_JASJGN010000422.1:0-13215 GCF_033791525.1 Desulfosarcina sp. | reverse complement strand
GGCGGTGCTGCGCAGCACCGTAAGGATGAAAATCGATTTTCAGTCCGCTCGCTAGTGTCCATCCAGAAATAGGCAAATTGGGTTGAGATCAAGGCATGCGAAAAATTTTACCGCAGGTGCCCTGAAAGAAATGCCCTTGGGGTGCATATAGTTGATATTCCGAGGATAAAATTTTGAGCATAACGCAGATATCAGGCAAATTGGCCATTTGTGGATCGACACTCGCTAACCCCGTCGCACCCGTGCCCGGTATCTCTGCTTCGCTCTGAGAAGCGGCGGGGAATGCTCTCGCTATCGTGGTTCAGCACCGCGGGAAGGGCAGTGCTTTCCATGTTTAGCAGGCTGTCAGGCAATAGACGGCGTGCGTGCATCCTGTTTGGTCCGGTGGAGGGCACCCTGCTGGCGTTTAGCGCCGTTTTTGCGACAATCACGGGAGTACAGGCTTTTTTGCTGCTGGGTTTCGTCGATCGTCACCCCCAGGTCGGCCAGATTGCGGACGCAATATTCACGGGCATCCGCCTCGAGTTGTTCAGGAACAAAGACCCCCTTTTCGGTAAAGGCATCATCCACCAGCATTTTCACGAAGACCGATGCACACTGACCGGTCAGATAGGCTTCATGACTGAGGCCGGAGGTTTCAAAGGCTTCCACCAGTCCCGGACCCATGGCGTAACTGTCGATCTGTATGGGATTTTCATCCTTGTAGCCTTCCACTCGGACTAAAAAAGCCGCTTCTTCGGCCACAACCCCGTCATTGATGATGGCTTTGAGTTCATCCGGATATTTGGGTGCCGGCGGGCACAGCTTGAGGATCAGGTCCATGGGAACGATTTTCGTGCCGTCGACATCCACCGGTTTGTCGGAAAGCAACCCCATTCGGTGGAACAGTTCGGAGAGCTTCACACCGAATCCACCGTATTTGAACTCCACATTCTTAACACCCTTGAGCACGTTGTCGGCCAGCAGTCCCATGGTAATCGGTTCATCGTGTTCGTGGTCCACCATGCGGACTTCCCGATCGATGCCCCTCAGTTTCATCCTGATGGGACGGCTGAAGGGTCTGTCTGTGACATGCTTTCCGTTTTCAAATCGGAAGGTCTGGTAGGCCATATCCCAGAAGGCCACTTCCGGTGACCACCAGAAGGGGGTAAACCGCCTGGTCAGAACATTTTCGAAGACATAAATACTGATGGTTTCACATCGGTCCATTTTCTCGACGGCTTCTCTGGCCATAATGTTAGCCAGGCCGGGCGATGAACCGGCGCCGACAAAGGCGGTAAGTCCCTTGGCCTTGAATTTTTCATGCCATTCGGAAAAAAGCAGTTTGTAACTTTCCACGAAACCGATATCTTCCATGGGGCCCGCCATGTCAAAGTAGGAAGCATTGACCGCCAGGGCCGCTTCCATGACAAGCAGGTTGAAATCCAGCGGCAGGCCGTTGACAATCAGATCGCATCCCTTGGCCGCCCGGATGACGTTGTTGACGTCACTGGCATCCAGTTTCAAGGCCGTGGCCTTGTTCAACGAACTGCTCAGCGCCTCTGCGGCTTTGCGCTCATAATCCGCACAGATGATTTCAGACACCCCCGGATGATCGTTCAGCCGCTTGGCAATGGTGCTTCCCTGTGCGCCGACCCCAATCACAATAATGCGTTTCATGCTTTCTCCTTTTGGACTGAATTTAACCGTCAACACAATCCGACCGTCGGGTTCAGGTCCCGTCAGACAGCGTGTCTGTTCTAGATCACGATTTTATTCAGATTGGGTTGATTGCTGGGTGCCGCTGTCGTCCAAGACAAATACTGCTCCCAGCCTCCACATAAAGGATCTAAAAGCTTATTGCAATAAAAAATTTGACAAATTTAACGTTTTACGCTAATATTTTTAATATTTTTAACTATTTTCGTTTTTTAACCAAATTTTTACTCAATGGGAGGGTAACAGGCATGAAAGCAACCGCATCCGGAATCGAAAAGCTCGACCGCGTCGATCGGCGGATGGTTTCCCTGCTTCAAAAAGATGGCCGCATGCCCATCGTCAGCATCGCCAAGGAACTCGGCATTTCTGAAACCACCGCCAGGAGCCGGTTGAAACGGTTAATTGCTGAAGACGTCATCAAGGTAATCGCTGTCAGTAACCCGATCCGGCTTGGGTTTGAGATTATCGGAAACATTAAGCTCAGCATCGATCTGAAAAAAAAAGATGCCATCCTCCAGGCGCTGAAATCGATTGAAGCATTAAACTATGTTGCCCTGACCACCGGCGGCAACGATATCGATATCGAGTTCATCGCCGGTTCCCTGTCAGAATTCAAAACACTCATTTTTGAACGGATCAGCCAGATCGATGGCGTCAATTCGGCAGAGACGTCTCTGATTGTTGAAATTATAAAAGATACGTGGGATTATGGAACGGCGTGGGATGATTAGACCCCAATGTTGCATAGAAACATGCGAAAATTATTTTTACTAGCAGAAAATATTGAATATTAGTGTCAACTTTCCGTATGTATTGCAATTCACCAAATGTGAATTCCAGGAAACACAATAATTTTCTCAGTTTTTACCCTTGCGGGAAAGCGGGAGGAATCCAGATTCCCGTCTTCAACGGGATCTGCGACCCGCGTTGCCAAGGGATTGCAGTAAATTACTACGACTTCACCCTTGGCGCCTTGTTGGAGCGAAGCAGAAATCCCGCTACCGGGGGCTCTGAATCCCTCCGGCTTCTGCAACGTTGGGGTAGACGCGAAATGTCCTGGTGAGAAGTCTTCTTTCCGATGTCAACATTAAGGGCGGTTGTCAAGTTCCATGGCTTTGGCAAAGGCTTGATTCATGTCTGGCAGGTGGGTGATATCTGGCACGACTTGGATGTAGCGGACAATGCCTTGCTTATCGACCAGCACAACTGACCTGGCGAGCAGCCGTGGGCCGTCGATCAGCAATCCGGTCGACCGCCCAAACGCCCCCTCTTTGTAGTCGGACAGGTAGTGGATATCCTCCAACTTTGCTTCCTTTGCAAACCGTGCCTGGGCAAACGGTGTATCTCGACTGATGGTGATCCGTTTGATTGTCGCCGGCAATGCATCCCCTTCCTCCCCGAGAAAATGGGTTTGGGCTTCGCAGACCGATGTGTCTATCGAAGGCACGATACTCAAAAAAAGGACGCTGCCCCGATAATCATTCAGATCGATGGCGTTCATCGTTTTCATATCGACCAGTTCGGTTTCCGGCAGCCGCTGTCCGATTTCGATGGCCGTGCCGGTTAATGGCAGATTCTGACCTTTTTTTGCCACCTGGGTGCCTGGCAAGACGCTTTTTGTTTCGACGACGATGCGGCCCTGATTGGTGGCGCATGCCGTCAGCAGTGAACCGACGATCACAGCGGCTGCTATGGTTGTGTATTTTTTTGTCATGAATGTCCTCCATGGTTTAGACGGTTTGCTAACCCGACGCAATATTTCTTCGAGTTTGCTATTGGAGCGCTTCGGTTGGTAACGCGGCAGGCAAGGGTACACGGTTAACCCAACTGTGGCTTCTTGCCTACAACGCTAATACCGAATATGCGTGGGTCAACAGTTTGGTTTGCATGGACGCCCAACACGAAGTGGCGGTTACCTTCATATACATCCCCGTCTTGTCGAGCCATTTCTTCCCGAACCATATATTGAGCCCCGCAAATTGGTAGGTTTGACCTACCCACCATCCCCACTTCTCTTATCATTGCTTTGTCGCTTTAAATGCCGACTATTGTGAATGTAATCGTTGTCATTTGCATTTCTGGGTGACCTCAAACCAATATTCAGGCACTGGAGACGCTAATATGAATCGTACTGCCGGCTTTATACTCGCATTCGTATGGGTACTGACAGGAGCATTGCATGTAATGGCGATCGAAGAAGCCAACTATAGAGTAATCAGGAAAACCAACCCTTTTGAAATCCGCGATTACGCACCTCATATTCTTGCAGAAACCGTCGTGGCCGGAAATCTCGAGGATGCAGGAAGTATGGCGTTTAAGATACTGTTTGGTTACATCTCAGGCGACAACCGATCGCGTCAAAAAGTCGAGATGACGGCTCCCGTTTCTCAGCAGGCCAACGGTGAGCAAATCAAGATGACGGCTCCTGTCGGCCAACAGCAGCTTGATAGTAAGTGGGTCGTAAGTTTCATGATGCCGTCCTCATACACACTTGAAACGCTTCCGATTCCAGAAAATCCTAAGGTAACGTTGCGCCAGGTGCCAGGTCGCCGGATGGCCGTCGTGCGCTACACCGGGTTTTGGAGTGAGAAAGGCTATCTCGATAACAAATTGAAACTTGAGGCGTGGATTCGCGAAAATGAGCTCACGACTGTCGGTGATCCAACATGGGCCCGTTACAATCCCCCATTTACCCCGTGGTTTTTGCGGCGGAATGAAATTTTGATTCCGGTAGCTCCGGATGAAAACCAGGATACGGATCAAGCGAACATCGATACGATTGAACCCTCCCCGCGGCAAGCCGCGGGGAATGTGCTGCCTGTAACGGCAGTGCTGCGCAGCACCGTAAGGATAGAAAATCGATTTTCAGTTCGCTCGCTAACCCCACCGCCCCGATGAGCGGGATCTTTGCTTCGCGCCGACCCCGATGGCGGGATCTCCGCTTTGCTTCGACAAGCGGCGAGGAATGTGCTCGCTATCGCGGTTCAAAACATCGTGATGAATGATGCGTTTTAACCATCTTTGTCTCAGACATGCAGCTTTCACTTATCGTAATTGGTGCTTATGATAAACGTGGACAGCAGGAGTTCAAATGGTAATTAAAGCAGAGATCGAGATTAACGCCCCCTTACGCGTGGTTTGGCAGACCTTTTCCCGAATGGAAGATTGGGACGACTGGAACACGGCCTGCCGCAGCTGCTGCATCATTTCCGGTGACGAGACGTTGCCTGTCGGGACTTGCTTCTCTTTCGTTATTCGTCCCCTGGTTTTCCCGATGAAAGTTCAGCCCAGAATCGTCAAATGCGACCCGGCTCGGGAGGTCGTTTGGGAGGGCGGGAAAATGGGAATCCACGCATCACATACCTGGCAATTTCGTGAGCAAGACGGGAAAGTCAGGTTATTGAGTATCGAACACTTTAAGGGCCCGATGGTGTGGGTGGGATATCTGCTGCGTGTGCCGAAGCGGCTGCATCGCCTGACGATAGCGTTTCTGCAAACGTTAAAAACCGCCGCGGAAGCGTGCCGTTGATAACCGTACACGTCAACTGGAGATGTCTGCAGCAGGCCGTCGCCTCGATGACCGATTCGTCCATAACGGTGCTGAAGAAATGATAAAACGACTCTTTCATGATAAAATCGGCAAACCGATCCTGAATTTGCTCAAGCAAGGCATCTCGCCTGAAAAGCTGTCTCTGAGCATCGCGTTTGGCGCCGTAATTGGAATATTACCGATTCTGGGCGCGACGACCCTGATCTGTGCCGCCATCGCCATCATGCTGCGACTGAATCTGCCCGCTATTCAGCTGTTCAACTATCTGGTATACCCACTGCAGATTTTCTTGTTGATCCCGTTTATGAGTCTTGGTGCATTCATTTTCCAGGTGGATCTGCCTCCGCTTTCGTTTCAGGAGCTAAGCACACTTTTCCAGCAGAATTTCTGGGGCACCATGGCTTCCTTTTTTGAAACGATCCTTTACGCCGTGGTCGCCTGGCTGCTGGTATGCGTTCCGCTGTTTGTTGGTATTTATGCTATATTCGTCGCCGTATTAAAAAGATTCGGACCTATGGCCAAAAATAGCATATCTCCATGATCTTATCTCTCTAATGGTGTCCAAAAGCGGCTTGTCGAGCTGCACGCTATTAGCGAAACACCGCATCTAACGTTATACATGGTTCATTATCTATGGATGCAGACAATGGATTAATAACCAAACCGATTCCCGGGTTAATTGCCCAATTGGCTATCCCCGCCAGTATCGGCATGTTTTTCAATACCATGTATAATGTGGTGGACACCTATTTCAGCGGTCTGATATCCACCGAAGCCATTGCTGCGTTGTCATTATCATTCCCAGTATTTTTTGTCATTCTGGCCATTGGATTTGGCATCAGCACAGGTGCAACGGCTTTGATCGCCAATACACTGGGTGCAGGTGATGAAAAAAAAGCGCAACTCTATGCAATTCAATCCGTGTCCTTCACCTTCCTGCTGTCTATGGCACTGACGCTGATCGGTCTTTTTGCAGCACCTTATCTATTCATGTTTTTAGGGGCCAGCGGAACGTACCTGGCCATCTCGTTGTCCTATATCAACATCATCATTTGTGGTCTCGTGTTCTTTTCTCTGACCTTTGTTCTGAATGCAATTCTAACCGCCCAGGGTGACACCAAAACATTTCGCAATGTGTTAATTATCGGTTTTTTCCTCAATTTGGTTTTTGATCCCTGGTTTATCTACGGCGGGTTGGGAATGCCGGCCCTGGGACTTCCCGGGGTGGCCTGGGCGACGATCTTAATTCAACTATTCAGCACCTTGTTTATGGGCACGCGCGTTTTCCGGACCGGTTTGATTTGTCGGGAATGTTGGTCGATGTTCGTTCCACGTCGCCACTTTTATTGGGAAATTGCCAAGCAAGGCTTTCCGGCCAGCTTGAATACCATGAGCATTGCCATTGGCATTTTTATTATCACCTGGTTTCTCAGTAAATACGGACAGACGGCTGTCGCTGCTTATGGTATCGCTACCCGGGTGGACCAGATCGCCATGTTACCCATTATGGGACTCACAACTGCAACCTTGACCTTGATTGGGCAAAACAACGGTGCTGCACTTTATCAGCGCTGCCGGGAAGTGTATCGCAAAGCACTGCTGTACGGCATTCTCATCACGACGGTGAGCATGATCATCGTTTTTGTTTTCCCCCATTTAATCATGAAGATATTCACCAACGATCAAGCCGTGCTGAAAATCGGTGCCTTTTATTTAAAGATTTCCGCCTTCATCTACTGGGCCTACATCATCCTGTTTGTGGCTGTGGCGGCCCTGCAAGGGTTGAAGCGGCCTTCGTACGCTATTTGGATAGGGCTTTATCGTCAGATTGTTGCACCGGCAATAGTATTTTATGTGCTCGCAAGCCAGCTGGGAATGGGTCTTTCCGGAATTTGGTGGGGTATTTTTCTGGTTACCTGGTCAGCTACTATTTTTACTTTAATATATGTCCGATCAACCATGAACACCATGTTCGTACCTGCGGATCCGATTCCCACGGGGACGAAGGGCTACTATTCCGGAAAAATTTAGTTAGGGCCCATCCAGAAATGAGGAATTTCGGTCGAGATCAAGGCATGCGAAGAATTTTACCGCAGGGCCAGTATTGGTTCGCTTCGCCTATGTCGTTTCCATCCGCTTTTCCGTTTGCCCCACCCTCGTCCGGGCGCTTTGATTGGCCAAGAAAATTCCGGTCAGAATCACAACCATGCTAAAAAGATGGATGATACCGATCGCTTCACCCAAAAACAGGTAACCCAAAAGGCCGGTGAACAACGGCAACGTATAATAGACCATACCCGCCCTGGTCGGCCCCAGGATAACAATGGCCCGGTTCCAGAGTAAAAAGGCACACAGAGAGGCAAAAATACCGACATAGAGAATGGCTGGAATAGTGGTTTGGTTTAAAACATTTCCAGGAAACCGAATCCGCTCCCAGATAAAAAACGGGGCTAAAAAGATCAGGCCCAGTACAAAAGATGTAAATTGAAAGGATTGGACGCTGATAGCCTCGGGTTTTCGTTTCAGCAGAATGCTGAAAACAGCGAAGATAACGGCTGCTGCCAGCATCCACATATCACCCACTGCAAAAGTGATAGACAGTAGTTTGGCAACAGAGCCCTTGGTGATCAGGCAGACGACGCCCGTCAAGACCATCAACATGCCGACGCCTTTTTTAAGAGTCAGCTTTTCATTAAACAGCACGGATGAAAAGAGGACGATGAAAATTGGAAAGGTGATTGAAATCAACGAGAGATTCATAGCGGAAGTGGTATGGCCCGCCACATAAATGAAGGTGTTAAAACAGGTAATGCCTAAAAATGCGGTGATGGCTATATAGGGAAGATGCTGCTTTATCCCGCCCCATTCACGGATTGTCCCGCGAACGGCAAAAGGGCAAAAGATCAAGACAGCCGTCAGCCAGCGGTAAAAGGCCAGGCTAACCGGCGGGATCTGATCGGTTAAGCCCCTTGCCACAATAAAGTTTCCAGACCAAAGGGCGGTTGCCCCGAGGGCAAATACATACCCGACTATTAATTCATCGAATTTTCCCGGCATCGTTATCTTTTCTTTTGGCACCCGATTTAGCATGGCGATGAGGCGTGCCGCTTCCGATTCATTCACCCGATAAAGCTAAAGCGTGCTTATTTTGTCTATGTGTTTTAGTCAATAGCACGTCGAATAAATCGGTTCCCCCTATCCAGCCAAAGAGACGCAGGCTTGACGTTCGGTAATGATTTAGAATCATGGTTTTTACGTCTGTTATTATTTCCAGAAAAATTGTATCAAGGGGCCCACATTGAAACGCTGGATGATCAACATCGTTTGGTGTTTACGATAAGCCATCTCAAAAATAGGATCGTGGTTCAAGATCAAGGTTATCAAGATAATCATGACCGCTAAACCGGTAAAAGTTGACGTCAAGGCCATTGTCTTGTTGATCATCCTCTGCGCCAGCTGGGGGCTTCAACAGATTTCAATCAAAATCGCCGTCCAAAGCATTGCTCCCGCGCTGCAGGGAGGCATTCGATCCATTGGTGCCGCGATCTTGTTATATCTGTGGATGGTCGCGCGCCGGGAAAAAATCGACCATCATGACGGCACCTTCTGGTGGGGGATGGCCGTCGGCTTGTTCTTTTCCATCGAATTTTTGCTGATTTACTGGGGCTTGGAATTTACCAGCGCATCGAGGTCGGTCATCTTCCTGTACACCATGCCCTTTTTTACAGCTGTGGGGGCCCATTGGTTCGTTTCTGGAGAATCCTTGAGGAAAGCCCAGCTTACGGGTCTGTGCTGCGCTTTTTTAGGAATGGTGACCGCTTTCAGCGAATCCATCGGCAAACCGCAATCCTTAATGTTGGTTGGTGATACGATGCTGCTGCTGGCAGCCGTCTTCTGGGCTGCCGCCACCATCATGGTCAAAGCCAGTCCATTGTCCAGAATTCGGGCAAGCCGTGTATTGCTCTACCAACTTGTCGTATCCGCAGTCGTGCTGCCGCTCGGAGCAGTACTGCTAGGCCAAACTGAAATCACGAATGTGACGCCGCTCGTTCTGGGTTGCATCGCCTACCAGATTATTTGGGTCGCCTTTATCACCTATCTCGCCTGGTTCTGGCTGATCAGAAACTACCCGGCATCGAAGTTGAGTGCGTTCTTATTCCTTACCCCGCTTTTCGGTGTACTGGAAGGCATCATCCTGCTCGATGAGCAAATCACTTATCGGTTACTGACCGCCCTGGCGATGGTGTGCATCGGGATCTATGTCGTTAATCGCACACCAGGCAGCAATCTATCCGAGCCGACAACGCTTCCAGCAGGCAGGGATTAACCCCAGCAATCCGGTAGCAATAGATTCAACTCCATTATTATTGTCCCTTGACCCCTGCAACAGATCCATTCTATGCATTAGTTGAATCATTTTTAAGGCAATCCGATGAAACCTCTCAAATTTAGCATCAGTCGAATCTTTCTAATCCATATGTCTCTTGTTGGCGTCATATCCATTTTTTCTCTCGGCTATCTTTGGGTTACCTCCGAATGGTCTAGGTTTGAAAAAGAGGCAAACTCACTGCGTGCATCCTATCTGGAAAGCCAGAAGTTAATATTAAAACGGGAGGTTAATCAGGCGCTAGATTTTGTAAATTTCATGAAATCTCAAACTGAGAAACGGTTGCAAGATTCCATAAAAGGCAGAGTTGAAGAGGCCTATGCCATCATAGAGAATATTTATTTGAAAGAAAGAGATATAAAAAGCACTGAAGAAATTGAGGCGCTTATCAAACAAGCACTCAGGTCCTTGAGGTACAATAACGGCCGCGGATATTATTTTGCCTTTACGTTGGAAGGTGTTGAAACGTTATTTGAAATCAGACCTGAAATGGAAGGCACGAACATGCTGCAAGCCAGAGGGGGGAAAGGTGAGTTCGTTGTTTCCGATATGCTTGCCGTCATTAGGGAAGATGGCGAAGGATTCTACAACTACACCTGGCCCAAACCCAACCAGCAAGGTTTTTTCCCAAGAATCGCTTTTGTGAAATTGTTCAAACCCATTGGTTGGGTAATCGGTTCCGGGGAGTATCTCGATTATGTTGAGAATGATATTCAGGAAGAATGCCTGCAATGGATTTCAAACATCAAGTTTGAAAAAGATGGGTACGTGTTTGCCGGAAAATGGGACGGGTTGGGCCTATCTGGTCCTGAAACCGGTAAAAACCTGTATGATATCGAAGACATAAACGGTGTTAAAATCGTCCAGGAACTGATAAAATTGGCAAAAGAAGGCGGCGGTTTCGTTGAATATGTTCTTCCGAGATTCGAAGGTAAAAATCATGCTCCTAAAATCAGCTACGCGGTAGGCGTACCTGAATGGCAATGGTATATTGGCTCCGGCTTATATTTGGATGAAATTGATACGGCACTCGCCTTAAAGCAGTCCGAACTCGAAGGAAGAATCAGAAAAAATATTAGAAATACGACGTTGATCCTTTTTACGCTTCTTATCTTCATCTTTCTGATCGTTAAACTACTTTCGGATCGAATACATCATAACATAAAATTGTTTAAAAAATTTTTCAGCAAGGCATCTTCGGATGCCATCAAAATTGAAGGAAATGCCATTTATTTCTATGATTTTGTCCAGCTTGCTGAATCGGCAAACGATATGGTTGAGAACCGAAGACGGGCGGAAAAAGCGCTGCGTGAGAGTGAAGAGAAGTTCCGGATGCTGGTGGAACAGTCCCCGCTCGGGATATCCCTGATCGGAGAAGATGGTCGATACAAATATGTGAGCCCGAAATTTGTGGAGGTGTTTGGGTACACGATAGACGATATCACTACAGGAATAGAATGGTTCAACAAAGCTTTTCCAGATGACCTTTATCGCCAAGAGGTGATGAAAGCATGGTCTGATTATCAGCGGCACCCTCAAACCAAACGATCCCGGCTACATGTTTATACTGTGACCTGCAAGGACGGTTCGCAAAAAGAGATCAATTTCAAACCATTAAATATAAAAAACCAAGGTCAGTTGGTTATTTATGAAGATATTGCCGAACGGTCGCGAATGGAACAACAACTTCGGCAAGCACAAAAAATGGAAGCGATAGGAACGCTTGCAGGCGGGATAGCTCACAATTTCAACAACCTGATGATGGGTATCCAAGGAAGAGCCTCATTGATGACCTTGGAGTTGGGCCCTTCCCATCCTCAACAAGAGCATATTAACGCCATCGAGGAACAAATCGTCAGCGCCAGTGCTCTTACCAGGCAACTGCTGGGGTTGGCACGCGGAGGTAAATACGAAGTCAAACCAATAGACATCAGCGAACTATTGCTTTCCAGCGCAGCCATTATCGGCCGTACCCGCAAGGATATTCAGATCCACAGCAACACATTTCCTTCGTCACTGGTGGTAGAAGCTGATACGCGACAGATTGAGCAGGTGTTTTTGAACATTTTCGTCAATTCAATACAAGCCATGCCGGACGGCGGCGAAATCTACCTGGAAACATCGATCCTGAATTTAGACGCTGCCTTTTGCAAACCCTATGCTGCTTTACCCGGTCAATATGTCAAAATTTCTGTAAAAGACACCGGTGTCGGTATGAACAAGGAAACCTGCCAGCAGGTCTTTGATCCATTTTTTACGACAAAAGATAAATACCTTGGCACTGGATTAGGTTTGGCGTCGGCCTATGGCATCATAAAAAACCACGGTGGTGTAATAACTGTTAATAGCGATCTCGGCCACGGGACAACGATTTTCATCTATTTGCCAGTATCAGAAAAAACAGCCCATATAGAGGCGCATGTCGATGATAGGATCATCCGAGGATCGGGAACTATTCTTTTTGTTGACGATGAAGATGTCGTGATTGATGTGGGCAAACCGATGTTGGAGAAATTGGGTTATGGTGTCATTGTCGCCAAAGGTGGAAAAAATGCTGTTGATGCGGTATCTGAAAGAGGCGACAATATTGATCTTGTCATTCTTGATTTGATTATGCCGGGAATGGATGGCAGCGGGACTTTTGACGCCATCCGTGAGATTCATCCCAAAATGCCAATAATATTGTCCAGTGGGTATTCTCTCAAAGGCAAAGCGACTGATATCATGCGACGGGGATGTAACGCTTTTATCCAAAAGCCGTTCAATATTACTGAACTATCTCAGTTGATTCGGAAAGTTCTTGATGAGGGTAAAGAATTAGATCAAGAAAAATTATACCAATAAAAGTACATCAAATTATACCCAAGTTGAGTGATTGTCGAGCTTGCCGCAGAACCAAGAAAGCTGGCATTCCGCTATGGTGGACGATGCGGGATGCCGGCTGACACCGGTTATGCGGTGATCCGCCTGAGACGGATAAAGATCGGCAATCCCAACGGGTTTCAAATTTTTAAGATCAGTAAACGGCAAAAGCAAAGCATACAAACCAATTATGGTATCTGTAAAAAACTTGAAACGCTCAGTTTGGGTTACACTTTTATCAATGCCATCGTGACATTCACCTTGAAGTTATATCCCGAATGCGTTCACAGTATCCACAAGGCTTGAGATACCGAAGGGGAAAACGTAGTCGTTGCTAAGCTTGATATTTGCTGGGAGATCGCTTACCGCTTTAGTCTGGGATTCGGAGTCAGCCCACAAGGCAAGCCTGAGATATCCAGCGGATAAATTGTCAAAAGATGACTGTCATTTGATAAAACGTTGCATCTCAAGATTTAATTGGTCTGACAAACTCAGATCATGGTATCTGTAATCTGGCTTGGCCGCTGATGATCTCAATACATCTTAGTTCAGCGAATTTCTGTGATAGATGATTTTTTCTGAGGTAATCTGCACCGAACTGGCTTTCCGGCTGACCGCCGTTTTTCAAGATAGTTGTCGCATTTTTTGAAAAAAACTTTCCTAATATCTGGGACCGTCTTGCGGATGGCCTCCGTTTGGTTGAGTTACCAAGTGATGA
>NZ_JASJGN010000421.1:0-9966 GCF_033791525.1 Desulfosarcina sp. | reverse complement strand
ACGGGGGGGCACATAACGACCGGTTCCTTTTATGATGGTTTTTTTCATGGTTACTCACTCCTTGATGCACTCGTAAAAAGTCGCATTTCCGACGGATTCGTAAAAAGCCCGAGATCAAGGCTTGCGAATCCTTAAGGAATGAGGCGTACTTACGGTACGCCGCAGTGACGAAGGATGAAGCGTAACGCAGATATCGGACTTTTTACGCATCCGTCAAACTTAATTGAAAAAGGTGAATTGGGTACACTAAAAAAAGACATATCAGAAATCGAAAGAATGTTAAAAGCGCTGATAAAGTCTATAGAAAACAGACCCTTGACTCCTTGAATCCTTGGACCCTCTTCTCCAACTAAATTGGAGAAGAACCAAAATATAAAACCCTTATCGACATTCAGCAGCCTGCATGGCCGACCCCATGTCGAAGACAAGCCGCTGATAGTTGTCTGCAAACCGGTCCCAGTCCGAAGGGGTGTCTTCCCTGGCGGTTTCCATCACTGCCAGTACACGGGTGACTGTGCGTTTGAGTCGGATGCAAACGGGCACACGGGTGGCGGCATTGATGTCCCCCAGCATGGGTTCCATCTGCATCAGACGGGCGCTAGCCAGGTAATAGACCGCCGGAACGCTCTCCGGGGCCAGCTGGTAGAGCGCCTTGGCCGCACCCAAAAACCGCTTCACCGTCTGTTCGGCCGTTTCGCCGGATTGCAGATCTTTAAGATTTCTCAGGGATTCGCAAAGATTCTCCTGATATCGAAGTTGAACGTCGGCATTATCCCAGGACGGTTTTAAGGTTAGCCCTTTTTTCAGTTCGTCGGCGGCGCAGGCGAAATTGACGGCTGGGTCCCTGCCCATTTTGGCCAGGCGAAAGCAGGCGTCACCCCTGACCAGGTGAAGCTGGCCGCACCCGTCAGATGCCCGCTGGCAATTGATTGCCTGTGCGGCGAGCCATTCCTGGTCGCCACGTGCCGCGTGCTGCCGGAATTGACTCAACTGCAGGCTGGTGCAGCCAGAGAATACGAGGATCAGCACCAGGCAGGCGGCCAGTGCCGGCTGCCCCCGCATCAAGGCGGTTCGATGAACCGGTGAACGGGTTTGTGGCCTCATGCGTCCTTAGCCTCCTTTCTCATTTCTTCGAAAATGTTCATCAGGGGTTGGCCGGTTGATGCCGCAGGCGGCACGAATTGTTTGGAGTCAGGGCCACAGCTGGGGATTTTGCCAAGATTTTACAGGCTGGAGTACCGGAGGCATCGGAACGTAGAAAAAGTGAAACCGGCCTATGCGCCTGTCGGAAAACGACTGCGCAAGCCAGGATGAATGCCATTTCCGCTAAAGTCGTGGCTTTCTTCGCCGCTCCCGGTGAATGGAAAACAGTTTTTCGCTGATCGCGTCGAATATGAATTCACTAGTGGGGATGCCTCTGGATTTGCAGAAGTCTTCGACGCGGTCATACAGTGCCTTGGGAATGTCCGTGCAGATACAGTCATCATCTGTCGCTTCTAATTTTTCACTCATCACATTGCCCTTTCAGGGGCTTCCCGGTTCAGCGGATTCAGACCTTGTAGCGTATGCTTGACAATATATAGCGCCGTTGGTGATATCGTCAAGTTCTAAGATCGCTGGAAAATATCAGGTTACATGTTCTCGGCAATGGTTACCGTTCGATCGCCAAGCATATTCACGTAGCTGCCCATCTCGTTGTCGTACCAGCCGTATATGACGGCCTGGGTGACCGGTGCGCGAACCACCGTGTCCGTGAGGCTGTCCAGCACGGATTGGGAAAAGCCGGGGATGCTGGCCAGATCTAAACTCAGGTCTGCCGTGCGGGTATGGGTTTCATCGCCCTCGATCACCGCCGCTGCATGGGGTGAGCCCAGAATATCCACGGAAACATTCTGCTTCTCTGTGTATTTCAGATAACCGTTGGGGTCCAGCTGCGCTGCCTGGTTGTAGACACTGTTAAGTACCCCGCGGCGGACCGGTTCTTCGGAAGGGTTTTCCTGAATACTGAGCACCAGGATGATCAAGGATCCTGAACTGACCGGCACGCGCACCGACTCGGCAATGAACCCGATGTGCTCCATTTCGGGTATCACCAGCCTCAGGGCCTTTGCCGCACCGGTGGAAGTGAGGATGATGTTGTTTATAATCGACCGGTTTTTTCTCAGATCGGTCTTGCCGGCCTTGGGCAGACGATCCAGAACCTGCTGGGAGCCGGTGGCGGCATGGATCGTGGCCATGGAGGCCGACAGGATCCGTTTGGCCCCGAAGGCGTTGATCAGGGGTTTCATCATGTGGGCCAGGCAGGTGGTGGTGCACGAGGCGTTGGAAACGACCCGGTGGCGCCGGGGGTCGTAGTCGTTGGCGTTGATTCCCATCACGGTCGTGATCGCATCGTCGGGCATGGAGGCACCTTCCTCCTTGATCTTGAAGGGCGCGGAAACCACCACCTTTTCGGCACCGGCTTCCAGGTGCCCCCTGACCGACCCTTTGGGGTGGTCGGCCGGCAGGGTTGGATCCAGGAACTGGCCGGTGGTGTCCACCACCAGACGCACGCCATGGGCCTTCCAGTCGATGGCCTGGGGTGTGCGTGCAGTTCTCAAAACCCGCAGGGTAATGCCGTCCACAACCATCGTCCCGGTGCTGTCGTCGATGTCGGTGATCACCGGCTTGGCCTGGTACCCATGCAGAAAGGCATGCAGGGCACCATACGTGGAGTCCCGTTCCAGATAGTGGGCGATGTCTGCCAGGCTCGTGCCGGCCTGACGACCGATGTTGACCACGATTTCCCTGAAATATTGCCGTCCCACATGATGCCACACCGTGAGTTTGCCGATGCGGCCGAGGCCGTTGATACCGATTTTCATCTGTCCTTCGTTCATGGCATTTTCTCCTGATCAGGCCTCCCTGATTTTCATGGTTCCTTGATAAATGGATCCCTCCCGACCGTCAATGCTTATGTGGTCGCCCGACCGGATGACTGCCTGGTTGAACAGGGCGGTTTTTTCCTTTTCGTTGCACACCAGGGTGCCGCATCCAACCACGCAGGTTTTGCCCAGCTGGTGCGCCACCACCGATGCATGGCTGGTCACCCCCCCCCTGGCGGTGAGTACGCCGTCACTGGCATAAATCTCTTTGATGTCGTCGGGAACGGTGTCTCCGCGAATCAGGATCAGGGTCGTGTCCGGTTCGGCTTTTCGCCAGCGGTCGATTTCCGCCAATGTAAAGACCGCCCGGCCGCTCATGGCTCCGCCGGCAACGCCGATGCCGTGGCCCAGGTAGTGCTCCTCCGGATTGGTCGCCACGTCGAAAGCGAGCACGGTTTTACGCTCCCGGATGGCCATGTCCCGTGTCTGGAGCAGGTAGATGTCGTCTGCTGAAGCACCTTCGAAGGTGAATTCCATCTCCTGGGGGCTCCATCCTTTTTTATAGATGAGCTGGGCCGCCCATTTGCGGATGGCTTCGTAAATGGCCGGGTAGTGGGTCTCCAGGGTGATGTCCGTGTCCCGCATCTCGATCTCCTGCTGCTTGACCGAAATGGGCAGGGTCCTCACCAGACCCGACACTACATCTTCCCCCTGGTTCTCCAGGGTGAAATCGCCCCACGGACTCAAGGTGTCCCCGGACCAGCGGGGGTTGTGGGTGAAAAAAACGCCGGAGCCCGCCTGGGGGGAGATGTTACCGAAGACCATCTCCTGAACAGTGACGGCGGTGCCCCAGTCGTCCGAAATGCCCATGATTTTCCGATAGGTCTCTGCCCGGGGGGATTCCCATGAGGAGAAGACCGCGTTGATGGTCATAAAGAGCTGGTCCAGGGGATCTTCGAGCATCTCTACACCCTCGTCCTGGATCCGGGCTTTGTAGGCCAGGGCGACCATTTTCATCTGCTCGCCGGTGAATCCTTTTTTCAGCGGGATGCTCAGTCGTGATTTAAATTCGGCAATGATGGCGTCAAAATCGTCGCGTGCCAGCCCGAAGGCCATGCCGTAGCATTGCAGGAATCGACGGTAGTTATCCCAGGCGAACCAGGGGTTGTCCATCTTGTGAGCCAGCCCCTCGGCGATTTCCTCGTTGATCCCTACGTCCAGGAAGGTTTCCATCATGCCGGGTTGAGAAATAGAAGCACCGCTGCGCACCGAGAAGAGCAGAGGATTGGCCGGGTCCCCAAACCGCTTTCCGCTGATTTTCTGGAGTTGGTCAATATGCTGCCGAACCTGCTGCCGGAAGTTCTTCTTCACCGGAGCGAAGCCATCGATCAGTTCCCGACAGCGAAAGGCCTCGGTGGTCACGATGAACCCCGGGGGCACCGGCAGCCCCAGGTTTTTCAGCTTGAGCAGATTCAACCCCTTGTTGCCCATATAGATGATGCCGATGGCGCTGCTGTTGACCGCTTCCAGGCCGGTTATGATCCGCTGGGGGTCATAGTTGAGCAGCAGATGGAGTTTGTCCTTGGGGAGCATGTTGGACTGGTGAAACAAGGTGTTGAGAATTCGGGTTAAAAACAGGTCCAGTTGTTGGAGGCCCAGGGAGGTGGCGATACGATCCCGGAAAAAAATCTCTGAGACCCGGTGCTTGAGCTTGTCCGCATCGACGGTATTCTCTCGGGGAAGGTATTTTTCCAGGATTCGGTCTGTGGGCATGTGGGAGAGAATGCGTGTCAGGTTCTGACCGTGAATGTTATTGAAGTAGTCGTTGATTATATTTTTGACGGCGACGGCGAATCCCTTGAAAATGTCCAGGTACTGGGTAAAGGTAAATCCTCTCACCTCTAAGGCATGGGCCAGCAGATCCAGTTGACGTTCGAGTTCGACTGAGTAAATGCCGTCCAGGCGAAGGGCCTTGTCAAAAAGGGTGAGCCGCTCATAGATGTCGTGAAACGTGCCCCGGGTGATCAGGCCGAGATTGATCTGGTCGACCAGTTCTTCGAACAGCACGTTAATCAGGGACTCGACCCGAAAGGTGAGTCCCAGTGCATCGAACTTGCGTTCGTGGTAGCTGCCGTACATGGAGGGAATATCGATGGTAATGTGGCGCTTTTTGTAAATGTCCGCCCGGATTTCGTAAGTCTCCTCGGAGAGGATGACCGCCTTGAGACGCTCCAGGTAGTCCATCAGCATGAACAGCCGCCGTTTCAAGTCGGGCTCGTCCAGGGCGGCGCGAAGACTTTCAAGGTCCGGAAAAGATTCCCTGTCCAACTGCTGCATGTGGTGGTGGAGGGATTTATAGTCCAGCTGATATTTGTGGTAAAGCAGTTTGTAAAAGGCCGCGAT
The DNA here is from genome assembly GCF_033791525.1 of Desulfosarcina sp. Taxonomy (GTDB): domain Bacteria; phylum Desulfobacterota; class Desulfobacteria; order Desulfobacterales; family Desulfosarcinaceae; genus Desulfosarcina. The sequence continues at coordinate 4,699 of NZ_JASJGN010000421.1, read as the reverse complement.
GAGCACCACCCGTTCGGTGTCGACAGCATTGGCGCCAGGCGCCTCAGCCAGCAGGGTATGGATACGATCGTTTTCCTCTACGAGCAGCTCTTCGGGAAGCACCAGGCCCCGGTTGTTCAGGTGCGTGAACAGGGCGTTGACCCCGTCAATGTATTCACCACGGACATCGATCTGCGCAAAGATGCTGGGGGGGACAAAGGGTTGAAGTGGTGCCTTGTCCCGTGTCTGCCAGAAGTGCAGAACGGCTTCCATGAAGCGGATGATTCGGTTGGAACTCTCTACATGGCTTTGCTTGCGCAAAAAATGGATGAGTATGTCCCGCCGGTGGGTGATTTCATCCAGCCGTGTGGAGATGTCACGCAGAATACCCTCCGCGCCGATATCGTTAAAAAAAGCCGGAAAGAGGCGGGTCAGCTGCTTGGCAAGATTATAGACCGGCCCGATCTCACTGTTGAGAAAACGGGTAATGTCCCTGGGGAACAGGTCCGTGTCTTTGATGAATATTCCGGATAACGAAAGCTTGATGATCAGGCTGGAGAGCAGTCGCGAGGACCATTTGGGCTTGCATTCGATCAGCTCCAGCCATGTGCGGATGTTCTGCAGGTGTGCCGAATTGACCTGGATTTGCCAGTCGTTGCCCACGCCGCCGAGCATGGGGGTCTGAAATCCCAGATCCACGACCCGGTCGATAAAAAAGTTCACCAGGTCGATCTCATCGGTCTTGTAGACCCCCTGGCCCATGTTGAGAACACAGGTGAGGGACGTGGCCGGAAATTGCTCAGTCCGGGTTTTAAGGATATACAAGGTTTTTTCGATCAGATCGCCGATGTGCCGGTAGCTCTCATTTTCGATCAGCCAGCCTACGGTGCGGTTGATGTCGCGCAAGGCCTCTTCGTGGATCAGGTTCAGGCCGGAAATGCTCATGATATGAAAAAGAAAAATGACCTTCCAGTGCTTGCCCTGCCCGCCGTGGGCGCTGACCTGCAGAAGCATCTGGGGCATCTTGCGGTATCGTTCGACGATGGCACTGAAATCCGTTAAGGTGAGCAGTTGGCCGAATACCGACGGGGCATCGCTTTCCGGCAGGCTCTCGATCTGGTACAGGTGGTCCTTCAAGGCGTGCAGCGCGTCATGGGAAATTTCCGAAAAACAGGCGCGGACAGGCTCCGGATCGCGGATCTGGCCCGCAGCTGCTTGGAAACAGTCCCACGGGTCCTTGACCTCGCACCAGAAATCATAGGTGACCTTGCAGGTGCGGATCAAAAGGCGGTTGAGCACCGTATGGTCGGTGATCGCGCTGTTGCCTCGTTCCCCCAGCAGCCGGATGATTCGCCTGATCGGGTAAAAACTTTTGACAAAGAGAAAAAACCGGTCGTCAGGGCAGTCGTGGATCCATTTGAAGGCCGCGTTGAGTGCTGGCAGAAAATCGGGAAGCCGGTCCTTCGAGCCGCCGATAATCTGCTGTAGATACAACAGCAGGTTGTCCACCGCATCCGTGCGAACGTCTTCATCCGCGTTGGACTCGATGACCTCGCTGAATATTCCGACCATGGCCTCAGCCGCTTCCACTCCCCGGGGGTGGGACTGAAACAGATGAAAGTAGTCCAGTGCGTACCCGCGTGCCTCCCCCACGATAAACTGCCAATTGCGATAGGGATGGCTCAATTCCCGAAGGAAGGTGTTCACCCCTTCCATCAACCCGAAGTAGCGGGACATGACCGCCTGAATACTTTCATAGCGGGCATCGATGGTGACATCCACATAGGTGCTGGCCAGGTTGGCTTCTAAGGCTTTGGACTTGATCATTGTCATATTGGAAGAAGATCCCCTCACGGTTCCGGTTGTCTGTCTGAAACTAAACTATCAAAGCGATGCCCGTATTTCAAGTTGAGCCTTTCGGTGACCGTTCACGGGTTCAACGGTTCAGGGTTCAGAGGTTTAAGGTTCAGATGTTCAGGGTACACCGAAAACCTCAGCCAAAGTAACTATTTACGATAAACGCTGAGCCGGTGAATGGTTACATGTCGGAGTTGCTCGCTCTGGGATTGGTGGTTTCATCAGGAACTTATTAGCTTAAGAACTAAGGTCAACCAATAGAAAACAAACCCAGAACGGTGAACGCTGAACCTGTGAACGCCCACGCCTTTTCCGGTTTTCGATTTCCGTTTAGAGAAAATTGTGATAGTTAACAAATACCTTCTGGATTCATAGGGTTGACCCGCCCCCGGTGTTTCGGCTGAGCATGAAATGATTGACCGCGTCGGCATGACCGCACCAGGGGTTGCCAATTTGCCTTTTCACGCAACACAGGTCAGGGCCATGGATGAAAAAGAAATACACCTGGATGATGCCGCAGAACAGCTTTTTTCGCAGATCGAGGGAATCGAAGAACACAAAAAAGGACGTTCGACTTCGGAATTGATGGCCGAGAGCCTGTCCGAAGAGCAGAAACAGCAAGACGTATGGCGGATTCTGCTTTGTGAAATTGTGCACCACATCGCCGGCTATTTTCAACGCATGGATCTGGACGTCCGACAGGCCGAGGAGCGTCAGACCTTCGATCAACTGACGGAGACCCTGGCCAAACTGAACCAAATGCCCCAACAGGCAGGGCGGATTCTGGTCCGCTTTCGAGGACTCTCCGCGGATTCGGATATTCCCGAGCGGTTGGATTACGAGATCCTTTTTGGAAACATGGTGGTTGATCTGGATTTTGTTCCCACGATGATCAAGCGCCACGGGTCCCTGCTATCCCACCTGATGGGCCAGTTGCTGGATGCCTTCGGAATTTTCTCCGACCGCGGCATCAGCAACCTGAACCTGAACTTGCCCAAAGGAGACCCCGACTCTCTGGACCGGTTGCGTCGCAGCCTTCACATTCTGTGCCGGCTTTACCGGGCGCACGGGAACCAGCGTGACATTGTCCTGGGTCCCGGTAAGGAGAATTTGGTGCCCATGGTAACCGATGAGAAGGGGAGCCTCGATACCAATCTGAGCCTGGTGGCCGGCGTCAACCGATTGGGCGCAAAAACCATGCGCAACCTCGTTACCAAGGTAGATGCCTGGATGCAGAAAAAAGAGGCGTCCGACGAAGGCTGTCAGTATACCAGCGTATACAATGCCATTTTCGGTCTGCCCAAGCTCAGTGCGCAGCTGATACCTCCGCCCCTGGAGATCAACAATCTGGACTGGCTTATGCGGGGGGAAAGCGAAGAAAGCTTTACCCGGGAGAAAGCCCAAGTGGCGCGGATCATCGCCAGTGTGGAGGCCTCACCTGAAAAGGCTGCCAAGGTGATAAAAAGCGTCTACGGTGATGACTACCAGAAAATCAATTCTCACCATCTGGAAGAGCGGCTTGGGCTCTCATCCGGCCTGCTCCAGGCCATCGACAATAAGCCCAAAAGCGAAGATGCCCGGCAGGAGGTGTTGAACAACCTGCAAAAGCGTCTGGACACGGTGAGAGACGATGTGTTCGACAACCTGTATTTTAACCGTTCCGAGGACGGTGTCGTGGGCGGGCGCGGGCCCATCCTGGGCGCAGTCCACCGGCAGTTGCATAAAATGGTCTCCTTTTTCAAAGGGCGGTCCTCCACCCGGAAAAAGATGACTTCCATGGTTCACGGCACGATCCGGTTTGAAGAACGCGATTACGAGGTCCTGGCGCAGGATTTTGGCATCGATATGGATGAGGCCCGCCAGCTGGTTGATGTACTGAAAAAGTGTTTCAACGATAAGGGCCGTTTCCTCAAAGCGTCATTTGCCGATGCCCTCTCCCGCTTCACCCGCTACGAGAAAAAGATATTCGAGTTCCTGTGGCGGCATCTCAAGGATGTGGTGGCTCCGGAAGACCGAACCGCTTTTCTCAATGCCCTGCAGATGCTCACCTCCAGGATGAACCAGCCCAAGCGTGCGTTCAAGATCCTGTTGGAAGATATTCTCAAGGACCCTGGTGATATTCAATTCTCGGATGCCAAAGCCCTGGTGCTGGCCAACCTCATCCTCCACGAATATGACAAGAGCCTGGCCGACATCGAGATTACACCGGAAGATATCCTTTTCAACCAGCGTGGTCTGAACAAGGAGGTGGCGCGGTATGCCGCGTGGCGCATGGATCGGGATCAGGAAGCCTTTTTCGACAAGGTCCGGACCATTCATCAAGCCCTGTGCGAAGCCCTGGAGTTTGGCATGACCCGCAAGCACCGTCTGTCCGCAAAGGATCTTTTGAGCCTGGAGCGGGAGGTTTATATCTTTTTGTCCATGATTGAAACGGTCGTGGGGCGATCGGTGCTGCGCAGTGCCCTTGCCGAATACGGCAGCCCGGAATCAGACCTTTACTTCCTGAAGGAGAGCGACCGGTTCATGTCCCATCTGCTGCAGAACCTGCGAATAGCCATTCGCGGGCTGGCCAACATCGGCAGCATGGATAACATTCCATCTCTGGACGCCGTCAAAACCCGGGAGGAGGTCTTTCAGCGCCTCAAAAAGACAAAGGCGCACCGTGATCAGTCCCGCCTTATTTCGGAATGGGTGGATGAGGCGGTGAAGATCATCAAGTTCCGCTCATAGTGTCTATCCCTAAATGGCATCTTGCGGCCCAGTTCGGCGTTCTCGTTTTTTGTAAATCCTCGACGTAGCGCTGCTACGCCTGCGGTTTCCAAAACCCAGCGGCCTTGATCTGAACCGCAAGCTACCCTTTATG
>NZ_JASJGN010000420.1:0-5081 GCF_033791525.1 Desulfosarcina sp. | reverse complement strand
TCGCGCATGCGCAGGGCCAGATGGGGCAGGCGCTGGATGATATCGTAGGCCATGCGCGGATCCATGGTGGGCCCCAACAACATGACCCGGCCGGTATGCAGGTCCATGAGTTGGTGGACCATCGCCTTGGTGGTGCAGATGGCGCCGGCTACCAGGTCGCTGGCGCCGTTGATGTACTTGGTCATGGAATAGACCACCACGTCCGCTCCCAGGTGGGCCGGGGAGATCATCATGGGGGTGAAGGTGTTGTCGACAACCAGGGAGAGGCCATGGGCGTTGGCCAGTTTGGACAGTGCCCGGATGTCCGCCACCTTCAACGTCGGGTTGCCGACGGTTTCCGTATATAACACGCGGGTTTTCGGGGTGATTGCCTTTTCAAAAGCCGTTGTATCGTCGGGACTCACAAAGGTGGTGGTAATGCCGAATTGTGGCAGCAGTTCACCCAGCAGGGCATGGGTGCCGCCATAGATGGTGTCGCTGGATACGATGTGATCACCACTTTTGCAAAGCTGGAGCAGGGTGCAGGAGATGGCGGACATGCCGCTGGCGGTGCATACGGCAAACTCGGTGCCCTCCATGGCGGACAGGTAGCGGGCCAGGGTGTCCACCGTGGGATTGAAGTGTCGGCTATAGAGGAAACAGCCCCCCTGTTCAGGGCCGCGGAGCCCGCCGAAGATCTCCGGCATGGTTTCCGGGTCTATCACGGTGAAGGTGGATGACCGGGAAATGGATGGGGTTACGCCGCCGTGCTCGCCAAATTCCCTGCGGGTTTCACTCAAGGCTTGTTCCGGATGGAAGTTGTTCATTTTTTACCTCCCTTTCTTTTCTTGCCGATGGAAAACGCCATACCCACGACTTCACCCAACCGATGGTAACTCCCGGTTCCCATTGCGTAGACCAGCGGGTCCACTTTGGTGGCGTCGGGTTTGCCGTCGGTCAGGCAGCTCTCATTGACATGGGTCTGGATCACTTCTCCCACGATCAGGGTGTGGGCGCCTAAATCCAGTGTGTGGCGCAGCCGGCACTCCAGGTTCACCGGGCATGACGCCACCATAGGAGCATGCTTCAGATCTCCGGCGAACAGATCGAAAACTTTCGATTTGTCGACTTTGCGACCCGAATAGATGCCACAAAAATCCACCTGCTCAACCATGCTGGCTGATGGTACATTGATGGAAAATTCAGCGTTTGCGCGGATGCCTTTAAGCGTGTGGCGTTCACCGCGGATGGCCACTGAAATGGCCGGTGGCTTTGACGATGCGATACCGCACCAGGCGGCGGTCATGAAGTTGGCACGACCGTCCACCATGGCTCCGACAAGAACAGATGGGGTTGGAAATAGCAGGGCTTCAGGGCCCAGACGAGATTTATTCATTCAAACCTCCTGATAATAGACATGCCGGATCTCCGGGTGGATTGGTTTAAACGCCGACACCCGTTCTTCCATGACCATGAACGGGTTGCCTGCCATGAACAGGTTCAGCTGGCTTTGCTGAATATTTTCCGGTTGGTGTAGATCGTCTCTGCGTGAATCGGGAATGACCGGGAGACTGGCTGTTTCAGTCATGGTGGGCTCCCCCGCGGGATTGGATCGGCATCTTGGTTACGGTGAGTTGTATGATTGATTCATATTGAAGGCGATCGGGATGTTGAACATTCAAGTTAGCCGAACACCGGATGGCGTAAAGCACTATCGGCTGTTAAGGGGAGCTTCGGCATTGGCCCAGTAGGGGACCGGACCGGCTTCCTTTTCTGCCCAGGCGTTGTCATCCATCGCAATTCCGGCCAACTCTTTCAATGCTTCGCGGATTTCGCGGGAGCCCCTGTCGTGGATCTGTTTTACCGTGGAATGCTCGCCCAATACCTGCGAAAGTGAAAACCGACCATTGCTGTTTTTCAGGTTTACATAGAGCAGATCGCGTATGGAGGCCCAGCTGTCACGACGGGTCTGGTTGGGAAGCGGGGTCAGACTGTCCAGTTGCCGCAGCCATTTTTTCAAAAACCGTGAGTAAAGGTATTTTTGTGCCAGGGCGAGCCAGAAAATGAGAATGACGGTGCTCAGCAAACCTGCGCCGGTGACCTGGAGCAACGGGTCCAGGCTGGCAAATGGTGGCAGGCCCATGAGACCCAGCCCGCCGGCAACCCCGCCTACCAGTGAAATGGCCAATCCGGTGAAAAACGATTTCACCCGGAACAAGCGCGCTTTCTTGCGATAGCTGACCATACCCTCCAGGAAATGGCAAAGCCGTTCACCATGGGTTTCCACAAAGGAGGCCAGGTTGTCCAGCCGGTGGCAGGGCGCCTGGAGTACCGCTTTTTTCAGCTCTTCCCGCTGGTTTTCCAGGAAGTCAAGATAGGCGGACTGAGGATCTTCGGAACGACCGGATTTTTCAGTGGCCGACGGTGAATAGGTCAGATGGATCATGGGAATGTCCTTGCGGCCGGTAATCTGGGACAGATTCCAGCACAAGGTTCCATATACACGCAGCAGGTCAGTCATGGAGGCGCATTCGTCGATGCGGTTGAGCACGTATAACACCCGGTCTTCGAATGTCTTGGTCGGCAGGGTATCCCGCAGGCTGGTATGCGCCTCTCTCACGGTACCGGCCTTGTGCGGATCGAACAGCACCAGCACCAGGTCGGCAATCTGGGCCAGATCGCCAATGACGTCCTGATAGTTATATCCCCGGTCCCTTTCGGTAATGCTGTCGAGCATGCCGGGTGTGTCGATGATGGCCAGGTTTTTCAGAAACGGCGAATTGACCTTCTTGAGCTTGAAATGAGAGGCGAACCGCTGGCCGTGTTTCTTCATGGTCTCAAAGGGATATTCCGAATCGTTGAGCAGGAACTTGCCATCCCGTTGATCGGTGACCCGAACCGGTGCACCGTCCGGTTCACTCTCGTCGTAAGTCAGAACGGTAAAGGAATCATCCGTGGGCGCCTGTCCGGTACCCTGGACGGCCATTCCCAGAAATTCATTGATCAGGGTGGATTTACCCGACGAATAGTTGCCCAGCACCAGGACCTGGGGGCGCCATTTAATGTTGGTTTCCAGGGGAACTTCGCTGTAGCCATAGCGCATGGCCACCGGTGTCAGTTGCTCGGATACCATCTCCAGCAATTCGGTTCGCAGGGCGGTGATATAGTTGTCGCGATACATGAACGTCTCCGGGCGGTAGACTGGTGCGTTTGGTTAAATAAGTGATTTGCATCAGAAACATTAGTAGGTATAAGGGGTTCCCGAAAACAAATCAAGCCCATAGGCGCTATGATAGTTAATTTAAACGGCGATATCGGTCGCCGTGGAATTACCATGCGGCTTCCTTATTCCATCGTTGCCATATAAATTATCTTAACGCCTGTTTAACGAAACCGGCCGGTTGTGCTCCGGTTGGCGCCATGGTTCGGATCAATGACCGTTGCATCCGCAACCGCAGTCGCTGCAACTGCCACCGGTTGCCATGGCCTTCACCACTTCCCGGTCTTGTGCTCTAACCACATCCACCACGGTGACCTCGATCGAAACAGGGGCCATGATGCCGGATGGCTTGTTCAAGGGAAGTTCAAGATGGCCAATGGTTTCACAAAGAGCGCTGGGGGGCACGTCCAGTCTGACCCGGTCGCCCACCCCCTTTCCGTGCAGCGCTTTTTCAAACGGGGTGATGCCAGATGGCCCGACGCCGTAAATAAACACAAACGGCGCTCTGCTCTCATCAGCAACTGATGGGTCGGCGGTATGAATGTTCAAGGTGACTTTCATCAGGTTTTCGATTGTCTGGGGTTGTTCGGGCATGATTACCTCCATGGATTTACAGCGTGCTTTCGGCCACCGCCCTGTTTTTGCCAGCTGCCTTGGCCTTGTAAAGGCATTGATCGGCCCGGTCAACCAGGCGCCTTACCGTGTCGCCAGGCCGGTAGGTGCTGACACCGATACTCACGGTGACGGACAACACATCCGCCTTCAGGGAGTCATCGGCGGCGTAACGGGCGGCGGCAATGGATTGGCAGAGCTGCTTGGCCTTTTTGGTGGCATTTCGAAGCGATGCACCGGGAAGGATCAGCGTGAACTCTTCACCGCCATAGCGGGCCAGGAAATCGTCACTTCTCACCGCTGCGCGGCATTTTTCGGCGAAGGCCAGTAGCATCCGATCCCCCACGGTGTGCCCGTAAGTGTCGTTCAGTTGCTTGAAATCATCGAGGTCCATCATCAGCAGGGAAAAGGGTGCCCGGGTGATCGTGTTCCGTTCCACCAGGCTGCGCAGATGGCGGTCCAGCGCTTTTCGGTTGTTGACGCGGGTCAGGCCGTCGATATCGGCGGAATGGCGGGCCTTGTCCAGTTCTTTCTTCAGGGAGTCCACCTGGCTGGAGAGAGAGTCGAGCGCTTTCTGGTCAAGGGTTTCCTTGTCCCTGACCATGGCCCGTATTTGGTCGACCTCGCGAACCAGTTCACTTTTTATGCGTTTGATGTCGTCCAGTCGGGTGATCTCTTCAAACCGTTCTCCCTGGGAGCGGATGCTGTTGTAAAAATCACGGTTTTCGTTGTCCAGCCCGCCCATGGCCCCCGTCATCAAATCGATGATCTCCCTGAATTCGGTTTCGCGCTCGCCGATGTACTTTTTCTGTCGCTGGATGTGGTCTAGTATCTTGCCTTTTTGTCGGTTGAATTGGGTGGCGATGGTTTTGGTTTTTTCATCGGGCTGAAATTTTTCCTGAAGGGCCTCCAACTGCTTTTTAAAGTCCTCGGCATCGATTTCGGAGATGTCCAGCGTATATTCGCGGACAAAAAGGAACAGGGCCCGGATGCTTTCGGAAAATATATTCAGTCGCTCACGGGCGTCATTGATTGCTTTGGTGAGCGTCGCCGGATCCGTGTCGGTCGGGTTGGATTTGCCAAAAAGCTTCATCGTTCAGCATCCTCTTCGAATTTGGCGCCTTACGTGTTGGTGTGGGGTTTGATCCATTGCCCATCTTTGAGATAGTCGACGCTGATCGGTTTAAGGGTTTTTCGCATGGTCATAAACCGGTCCTTCATGCCCATGAGCCAGGATTTATGGTTCTTGACGTCCTGTCGGGTCAGAAAC
>NZ_JASJGN010000419.1:0-4094 GCF_033791525.1 Desulfosarcina sp. | reverse complement strand
CATGGTGGCGAAGGCATCGGCCAGGCTGCCGTTGACCGACGTGGCGAACATCACCCGGGGATCGCCCACGGCCAGGGGGACCTCTTCCAGTTGGGAGTCGATGGCCCCGGTTTCGAAAAAGATCACGCTGTTTGGGGCACTAATATGCTTGGCCGCCATGGCGGCCAGCATGGAAATGCCCGTGCCGCAAAACACGATATCGCCATCGCGGATTTCCCTGGCGGCGGCGACGGCCATCATCTCTCTGCTGGTATACTCAGTTTCAGTGGACATGGTTCGCTTTCTCTATATCGGTTGTCGATCTTGGGATGGTATTTTAAGTTAAATCTCAGGTTATGCCTGAGCGACCCTAACCGATTCTATAGTTACGGCACGCAATATTATTTTTCCTTGTGGCAACCTGGAACATTTTTTTGAACATCCAACATCGAATACTTTATTCGACGTTCGCTGTCCTTAAATTTTTAACGGTTTCTCTAATGCATGAGGCCGTGTCTATTTGGAAGTGGTAGATTTTGGTCCAGGGCAAGGCCGCAACGAGCCGGAAACCGCAGGCGGTGCAGCGCACCGTTGAGGATTTCCGGGGAGCGAGAACGTAGGCCTGGGCCGAAAGATGCCGCTTCCGGATGGACACGTCAGCGGCGGTCGAGCCCTACGGCATACCCCGTACGCGGATCGGCCTTGATTTTCTCCAACTGCCCTGGATCGATTCGGGTCATCATTTCCTCATGGTCCTTTGACGAAAAGATCTCCGTTTCCAGGTACGCCTGATAGCGTGCATCGTCCAGAGCTGCCTGCCGGTACTCGTGCAGGCGGGTGGGGTCGTAGTCATAGTGATGATAACAGGCCGTGGGCCAGGCCCCCATGGGCAGGTGCACAACGGCATCCACGCAGAAGAACGGAATCTGGTTCTGGTCCGGCGCTTCGCGCAGCCGGTCGTCCTCGACAAAAGTTTCACAGGTAACGATGAGATGCCTGGCCGCCTTGGCCTGCTCCACATCGGCAAAGGGCAGGCCGTTGATGCGGGCGGTTCCCTGGCGGTCGGCGGCCTGTACGTGAATAATGGTGACATCCGGGTTGATGGCCGGTACCAGCACCACCCGGTCGGTATCGCACCAGCCGGCAAAAGGGTTGTCCATGACGGCCAGTTTGCGATCGGGAACCCGTGGATCCGCCTGACGTGCCGTTTCCGAAAAACCCCACCGGTTGACGATGTCCGATCCCAGCGAGGAACGCGTCGGCAGAAACGGTACGCCCATGGCGCCGGCCATGAAACGCAGGGTCATCTGGTAGTTGGTGTAGTCCTCGACCGGCAATTGCCCGGACTCGACCGCTTTGCGAAAACGGATGCAGGTGGACGCGAACCGCCCGCTGCCGGCATAGGCGATCTCGAGCTGGTTGACGCAACCGGCCCCGATCAGTTCATCGACCCCCTGGCCATTGGAATGGGCGTAGAGATGCAGGTGGACTTTTTTCTGGCGGATGATTTCATACACCGCCGCCATGGGATTCCGATTGATGGTAAATCCGCCAATTGAGAGGTGGGCGCCGTCGGGGACGAATCGGGAAACAGCATCCGTCAGGGACATCTGCTTGTCACTATTTACATTCATGAATATGTTTTCCCCTTGAAAAATAAATGGCAATCAACTGTTGGTTTTTGCCCTTTTTTTGACATTTGGATACCAAAGTCATTGACTTAAGCCTTTGGTGGTCTAAAAACGGCCCTTTCGGGGTCGACATCGCTATCGCTACCGGGATCGAAATCAGCGCCATGGCCGTGTTTGTCGATTTCGATAGCGATGGATTCTCCCAATATGAAAACTTTTTAAGTTAACGACATTGATTTGGATACTATAATTTTGAATTCATTTGAGATTTGGTGCATACAAGCTGTCGTTTCCGGTACATCCGGGTTAGATATTGGATAAAATTGTCGTCTTCGGCAGTTAATCCTGAAGTTGCCCCGTGTCGAGCCATCCTCTCAGGCGGTAGTAGTCGTCAATCAACCGTTTTAAATCCGATTCGGTGATCCGACGGCCATCCGGTAGGGCTTCGTTGAGCAGCCGCTTGGGCAGCCAGTCGTCTATCCTGCGCATGCCTTCTCTCAAGTTAAACCGACGGGCGCTGTCGGTAACCCGTGCCGCCAGGGCTTGAAGGTCCGATTTCTGCATATCCTCACCGGTGGTCAGAGCCATCATTTTGCCGATTTCTTCCCAGGGGTAAAGATCGCGGTAGAACCGGCAGACGATCAGGGTGTCAAAAAGCGTGCAGCGGTCCTCGAAGTCGACGAACATGGCGGCTTTGTCTTCTATCTGGTCGGGATCGATCAAGCCGGCCAGCTCCGGTTTGTAAAAGGTCGTCCGCAAGTGGCAGGCACCCCGGTCGGCGACGGCGTAGGCCAAGCCCATGCCCTTGAGTGCCCGGGGATCGTATCCAGAGGGTTCCAGCCCCTTGACGTGAACGGCCAGATCTTCCAGTCCCAACTCCTCGCTGGCCGGACGAATTCCTTCGGCCAGTAGGCCGCCCACACCCTGACGCAGAACGATCTTTTTCAGCAGGTCGGCGATCTGATCGGGCTGGTTGTAATCGATCTCCAGATCGATCTTTCCCCGTCGCCGGGCTTCGATGGCAAAGGCGGCCAGGTTGCCCGCACTCATGGTGTCCAGCCCCAGGCGGTCGCACAGATCGTTGAGGTAGACGATCTCCTCGATCTGATCGATCATGCACAGGCCCCCGAAGGCATAAATGGTTTCATACTCCGGCCCTTCCAGTTTCAAGCCCTGATGGCGTCCCTGCTGGACCTGAACCGATTTGCCGCAGGCCAGAAAACAGGTTCGGCAGGCCTTGGGTTTGGGCTGGCAGCGATCCTTGATGCTCTGGGCGTTGATATTCTCAACCTGCTCTACCGACCCCTGGGACCAGTAGCGGCTGGGAAATCCCCCGGCCTTGTTGAGGATGTCCACCATCATGGGTGTACCGTTATTGCGGTACGCCTGGGTGACGGCATGGTCCTTGTACAGGGCGAGCTTCTCCTTGGCGTAGGCTTTAAGTCCCTGCGCATCGGCAAAGGGGCGCTTGCGGCTACCGTGGAAAACGACCGCCTTGATCTTTTTGGAACCCAGTACCGCACCCATCCCCGTGCGCCCGCATACCCGCCAGCCGTCATTTTTTACAATGGCAAAGCGCACACAGTTTTCACCGGCCGGGCCGATCACCAGAATGCCCGGTGACTTGGCTGCCACCCGTTTGCACAACACCGCCTCGGTCTCGAACGTGTCCAGCCCCCACAGATCGTCCGCCTCGTGAAAAAAAACGCCCTGGTCGCTGATCTCCAGCCACAGCGGGTGGTCCGACGCCCCTTTGATCAGAAAGGCATCGAAACCGGCCCGGCTCATGGCGATGGCCGCACTCCCGCCGGCATAGGATTCGCTGTAAAGGCCGGTCAGTGGAGATTTGGCGAACATGCCATGGCGGCATGACCCGTGGATGGGGCTGTCAGTGGCCGGTCCCAGGGCCAAGATCAGGTGGTTGTCGGGAGAAAAAGGGTCTACACCTACCGGGTTGCGATCCAGCAGCAGTTGGGTTCCCAGTCCCTTGCCGCCCATGCAGGCGCTGAGCAATGCGTCGCTCAGCATCTCCGTCTCGCAGGATTGATTGCTTACATCGACTGTCAGTGCCTGTTGAAAATAACCATGCATAATTTTATATCCTCTGGCACCTTTTTAAAAAATATAGAGATTTGTAATTCGTTCGCGCTTGTCCGTTCCCGTCTAAAAATACCAAACCACAATTAACAAATATCAAATAAATTCAAAATCTCAAAACCCAAAAAAACAAATGGTTGAATGGTATTTTTATTTTTCCAAAATTGATGATTGGAATGTCATTTCTTTAAGATCATCAGGTTTGGAAGTTTAAATTTATGGTCATTGTGATTTATTTGTCATTTGTTTTTTGGCTATTGTAATTTGTTTTTTTTGACCTTGATACGAATCCCAAAATCAGGTGCGCGAGACCGCCTCTAAACTTTCCTCGAGTATCGATAGTCCCCTGTCCAGCTGTTTATCGGTGATGACCAGCGGCATCAGGGT
>NZ_JASJGN010000418.1:0-9365 GCF_033791525.1 Desulfosarcina sp. | reverse complement strand
AGAGATCCAAAAAGCATTAATGCGCTTTTATATCCACGGATGGGTTCACCAAATACGGTTAGGGCTGGTAGAAAGAATGAGAAAATGAAAATTGCAAACCCTAGGAAATATCATTTTCGTTTTAGGCGCATTTGATGGCTTCTATTAACGGCCGCTTCAGCGAAGACGGAATGCTACCTGCTGAAAGGCAAGGTTAAGTTATCCCCATCGTTGCATAAAAACATGTGAAAATTATTGTAACATTCTGTAAAGATAGAGAAAACGTTTAAGCCTACCAGATTTTCAGGAGTCCACCGGATGTGAATTCCTGCAAAAACAGTGATTTTCTCATGTTTTTACCCTTTCGGGAAAGCGGGAGGATTCCAGATCCCGCGTTGCCAAGGGATTGCAGTAAAGGACTACGGCGTCACCCTCGGCGCCTTGGCACTGAAACCCTCCCGCTTTTGCAACGCTGGGGTTTAGTCAAGGTATCTCAAACCGATGCCATACCCGATGGCGTTTTCGCCGGCCAGGTCCTGCCGCCATTTGACTTCGGCAAGGCAGATGGATCGCGGCCGCTCCTCATCAGTTATGGATGGCGGTATGGCGGGGTAGCGGACCATCCGCATGATGAGGATGGTCCCTGATTGATACTTGTGGGACGTTTCGATATAGGACCCCTGGCTTGAAAAATTGCGCATGACACCGGCCGATGCATAGATGGTATCGGTGCTGGCATATGGTCGGCAGGTAATCGCTGCCTCGGTGGGATTGCGCGGAGAAACCCGCTCAATCGGTTTTTTCTCTATTGTATTTTGCATGTTCTCACCATGGGAGCCAATGGCATCCTTCCTTCTTTTGTGGCTATGCAGCATGCCCGTCCCTTCAAAAGGATGGCAGCGCCTACGAGCTGCATAGCCAGAAGTTAAGAACTGACTGGCGGCCGCACTAAAGCATTTCACCAGGCTTAAATTTCTGGAGCCGGATCGAAAGCTTTTATCTGCTTCGGCCGCTCTGAAGCCTGTCGGCGGCATCGTTCTCGGCGGCAAATCCATCCCACGGTGCTGATATAGATGAAACCCTCGCACGGCTCCTTGCGGCGTTCGTCCTCCCGTTGGTGTTCATGCTGGACCATCTGCTCGAAGTCGAACGTGTTCTCTTTGTTGTCTTTAATTGCTTTCAAACGACACCTCTCGATCATTTCACCGGCCAATTACCGTTTAGCCAAAAGGGCACGCTAAAGGCTGATCACCGAATTATAGCTGTTTCCAAAAGGAGACGGCAGAAAGTCGTCGGCATCGGGATCGTTTTCCCAACTGGAAGCCCCCAACAGATAGCGGAACTGGTATGACCGGCCTTTTTCCAACTCAACCGTGGCGCTGAAGGCACCGTTTTTCAATTGCTTCATCGGTGTCGCCGAGGTCGACCAGTCGTTAAACTCACCCACCACGTGCGCCATGGTTGCCCCGTTCCCCACGTATTCCGGAATCTTAAAGGTGACCTTGCACACGGGTTTACGCTTCAGAAACTGTTTGCGGATACTCATCTTTACCTCTCTTCCTTGAATTTTTCACTGAACCGCCCGGTCACTTTAATATCTGCCCGGGTGTTGTTCAGTTTGGACATCCGGGGAAGAAAGACGTCGAGGCCGAACGTATTGATCGTTTTCAACCCATCCGTGTCAATGGCCACCTTGCTGGAAGTTTTGACGCTATCATCCAGAATGTTGATCAATTCACACGCCGATGACGCATCAAAATCACCAAACAGCCGAAGCGCCATGGATTGTTTGCTGATCTCCTTTGCACTAACGCGAAAATTTACCGCCATACCTTCATCTCCATTAAAATGGGTATACCTGCGTAGATCCTCCCTGTTAAACGAAGGAGCAATTGCTACAGACGTTGTTAAGCGATTGTTTTTGAAGACGGGTGTAATCTTTGGCGATCCATGAAACATCCATTAGCTGTTCTCTCCTTGATGCGTTTGTCTCCACATTAGGCGGATGGTTGTATTTGGTTGCCCCGCCAGGGGTCAGGACATCCATTTTCCTAAACGCGGTTGAATAGCCATTTCAATTTTCTCTTTCAAAGATTTCAGGTTGAAGGGTTTCAACAACCTCCCGTCCACAATACCGGATCCATCCAGCAGATCCTCGATCTCTTTTTCGCAGTGGCCGGTCATGATAATGACCCGGGTCCCGAAATGCCTCTCTTTGATCTGATCGGCCAGCTGATATCCGTCGATGAAGGGCATGTCATAGTCGGTGATGACCAGGTCGTAATGCGCCTTGTTCAAATAATAGAGAGCGTCCACCCCATCTTCGGCAATGGTGGGGCGATAGCCCAGGTTCACCGCCATTCTGGCCAACAGTTTCAGGATGACCGGGTCGTCGTCCACGATCAGGATCCGGCTGGTATCCGAATCAAGCGCCAACCTATCGAACGACTGCGCGGAGGGGTCATCAATCGACGTGTGAAAGGCTTCGGACGCCTGGGGTAACCCGCCATCGGGCGACGGTTCCAATCGGTTTACGATCAACGCTGGCATGGGCAACCTCCTTTTTCATCGGCATTAAATGTGAAGAATAGCAGCGTCAGGAGGCAAAAAACGTCATTGCGGCAGGAAGCGATTCTGCTGGTCCACTTATAATGCAGCCGAGCCAACACAAACAATTCGCAGAACTGCCCAATTTTTAGATGGCCTATAGGTAATTTTGCCCATGGGGGAGGCGGGTCGGACGGGTTACGGCACGCTGGTGGTATATCCCTGGGCGATGGCGTAGCGCACCAGGTCGGCGGTGCGCTTGAGGTTGAGTTTGGATCGGATATTGGCGTGGTGGCGGTGGACCGTGCGAACGCTGATGCAAAGCTTGTCGCTGATCTGCCGGTCGGTATCCCCCTCTGCGATCATCTGCAGCACCTGGCGCTCGCGGGGGGTGAGGGGGTCCGGTGAGGATTTATGCGTGCCCTTGCATATGGAAATAATGGCCGAGGGAAATGCGCTGGCCAACTTTTTGGACAGGTAGGTTTCACCTTTTCGAATCTGGTCGATGGCCTGGAGCAATTCATCGCCCGAATCCTCCTTCAACAGGTAGCCTTTGGCACCCGCCGCCAGTGCCATGGAGAGAAACTCCTCGCTTTTGTGCATACTCAGCATGAGCACATGGACATCGGGGTACAGGGAGTGAATTTCTCGGGCCGCTTCGAGACCGCGCAGCCCAGGCATGGAGATATCCAGAATCACCATGTCGGGCACTGTTTTTTTGAGCAGTCTCAGCAGCTTCAGGCCGTCTCCGGTTTCACCGGTCACCGCCAGCCCGGGCACCGCAACGATCATGTTTTTGATGCCTTCCCGCATCATCACATGATCGTCGGCAAGAATGATCCTGTATGCGTTCATCGGACGGCCTTCGGGTTTGGGCAGGGAACGCGGATGACCAGCCGGCAGCCCTTGCCCGCCTTACTGTCAATGGACAGATCCGCCCTGATCATCCGGCAGCGTAGGGCCAGGGCGGACAGCCCCATTCCCATGCGACCATTGGCCCGATAAAATTGGTTTTGGACATCAAAACCGATGCCGTTGTCTTCGATTCGGATCCGGATGGTGTCACCTTCGCGACTTGCAGCCAACACGCCCCATGTGGCCTGTGCATGCTTGTGGACATTGGTCAGCGCTTCCTGGAAGATGCGAAACAGGCAAACCTGGGTCATTGGATTCTTGATTTGGTCGAGCAAATCGATATCCGCCTCCACCTGAACGGTCGCGTAGGTTGAATATTCACGAATCATCTGCCGGGTGGCGGCGGTAAGACCCAGTGTCTCCAACGCCGCCGGCTTCAGGCCGTGGGCAATGTTGCGGATGTCGTCGATAATCTTGTCGGAATAGGCCAGCAGACCCTCGCATTCTTGAATCAAATCGTCCGCTTCGTCCGGTAGTCGGCGTTGAAGGCTTTTCAGGCGAAGCTTGAGCACATTCAGGTCCTGGCCGCATCCGTCGTGAAGTTCCATGGCGATGCGCCGTTGTTCATCTTCTTGAACCGTCAGCAGGTGACCGGAGAGATCATTGAGCGTATCCACCGATTCGCGAATCCTTTCCTGCAGGTGAAACCGCTGAACCGCCAGTCCAAGCCGCGAACCGACATCTTCCAGGTTTTCGACCAGCCGCAGGGGAAACCGGTTCTCCCGATGGTCGGCCGCATGAATCAATCCTTCAATGGTGTCGCCAATGCCTATGGGTATCAGCGCCACGGATTCGTAACCGTGAGCATTGCACACATTTCTGGTCGAACCCAGATCTTCCGGAGCCACCGTAGCTAAAAAACGGCTGGTTGCATTGATATAAAAGGACCCTTTGTTCGTAAAAAAAGGCAGGCTGGGGTCGGTAGTTCCTTTGATCACCGTGATGCACATGCACTGGTCGGTGTGAAGGGACAACGGGCTTTCGGATTCGTAAAATACCCGGCTGAATCCGTCGTAGGCCTGGTAGGGAATGTTGCCTTCATCATCACGGATACGAATACCCACCGCATCGCATTGCAGATAGG
This sequence comes from Desulfosarcina sp., assembly GCF_033791525.1. GTDB lineage: Bacteria > Desulfobacterota > Desulfobacteria > Desulfobacterales > Desulfosarcinaceae > Desulfosarcina. The sequence continues at coordinate 4,840 of NZ_JASJGN010000418.1, read as the reverse complement.
ACTTAACCTGCTGAACAAACGCTTCCAACAGGTCTTCCATGCCGGTGGAACGGCAGGCAAGCTCGAGGCAGGTTTGCATCAAGGCGAAGCTTGAGGACACATGCACAAATTCGCTGGTGTCCACAAGCGTGATACTGTATCGCTGTTCATCATCGTGTGCTGAGAAAAGGGGCTGCATCTGCAACCGGGCATCGAAGAAGAGGCCCCCCTCTTTTTTCATTTTCAGTTCAAAAATGACGTTGTCCGAATTCTTTTGGCAGTTCAGCTTTTGATAGTAGAAGCAATCCTGATCGTCCCGGTGGATGAAATCGGTGATACAACGGCCGGTCAGCGTGCTCCTGGGCGCATCGAGCGAGATGGATGCGGAAAGATTTATTTCGTGGATCACCCCGTCCCGGTCGATAACCAGGTAGCCGATGGGTGCAAAGTTGAACAAACTGGAATAGTTGCGATAAAGCCTTTCGTATTTGCGGCTGGCATCCGCGATGGTGTCACAGCTTTTGGACAAAGCATCATTTTGCATCTCCAACTTGGCCTGATTGGTCTGGATTTCATGAATCAGGCGATTGATTTCCTCGGTCTCCCGATGGTCGGAGCCTGTGTCGGAGTGCGCCACCAATCGCTCGACTCTGCGGTGCAGTTCCGTCCAATGGGTCTCGAAGATTTTTTGCGCGGTCATATCGATCTGTCCTGGGGCATCTGAGGCTGGATCCCTATCAGCCGGCCGGTCTTTCAAAAATGGCAAATTTGACCCGCTGGTACTTTTCGTCCACCAGGTTGGTGATGTCGCTAACGGGGTGTCCGATAACCACCTGGCAAAGGCTGATGATCCGGGTCATCGCCGATATGAAGCGCCGCACGCACAAGCCGAGGCAGACGATCGATGATCAAGGATCAGGATCTCTGGAAGATACCGACCCTAAAGGTGGCTCATTGAAATTCGGGCATAAGGATGGATGATACCCGCCCTGATGAGAAAAATGTTACCGAAAACAGTCCGGCAATGTCAACTGATTTCATTCAGTTTAAGGGCTTGCCTTGCGGCGGGCCAATCTGTTTGCATCAGCTCTTTCTAGACGTTTTGGTCTGGAAGGTCGAGATTTGACGTTTGACGTCCGGGGACTTGCATTTGGGACAGGCGTGGTTTTTCTTTTCAAACTCCTCCAAACGAAGATAGAGCACAAACGGTTTCTTGCAGGATTCACAGAAAAATTCATAGGTTGGCATAAGTTGCTCCTTTGGTTGGACGGTTGTCCTGAAGAAGCCAGGTATGTCGGTGTGCGGTCGCATAAAAGGGCGTTCTGGACGCACACCAGTCTTGATCCGGGTTGAGATCCACTATCCAGCAGAATGGCTGAAGCGAGTGCATAGCCGAATTAATAATTTAATACCAAGGATCACGGCTGGCGGACAATCCTCAAGATTACCCATTCCGTAGAAAAAAAATGAGTATTTTTAACCATTCACAGTTGATCAGAAAGTCCATAAAATCATAGGAGACACTGATCATTGCTTGCGGTTCAACTGGATCTGAAACCTGTCAGCTCTTTTTTCATCCTGTAAAGGATGCCGCTTTCACAATATCCTTTGTCAAGGCCAATTTGAACAAATCCGACCGGCGGAAAAGATAACTCATGGAAAAAAACCACCAGGCCGAGATTCTCAAAACCATGATGCAGGCGGACTTTTACCCGCACTCGGTGGAGACTGTCGAACGACGTGAGACCCATATCTCAACGGTGTTTTTGACCGGCCCTTTTGTTTACAAAATCAAAAAGCCGGTGGATCTTGGATTCCTGGATTTTACGAGTCTTGAGAAACGGCAGCAGTATTGTCTGCAGGAAATCGCCCTGAACCGTCGCCTGTCCCACGGTGTTTACATCGACGCGGTTCCCATCACCTGCCATGACGGTACCTATGCCCTGAAGGGGTCGGGCGAAACGGTGGAGTTTGCCGTGAAGATGCATCAGCTTGCCGAAACCGATTCCATGCAGCAGCGCCTGAAGCACGCCACGTTGGATGACGGAGATATCGAATCGCTGGCCCGCCTGCTGGTTGGATTTTTCGCACAGACCGCAGCGCTTGACCACGTGGACCTGTCTGTCGCCCCTGCCTGGGAAGCAAATCTTCAACGAGCCGAGCCATTTGCCGGCGTGTGGATCGACCGACGACAATTCGAGTTCGTCCGGTCCGCCGCACGTTCTTTTTATCGCAGGCATCAAAACCTTTTTCTCCGCCGCCGCACTGACGGCAAAATAAAGGATGGCCACGGGGACCTGAGAACCGATCACATTTACTTTACGAAATCCGGTATCCAGGTCATTGATTGCATCGAATTCAACGACACGTTGCGCGTCCTGGACATCATCAACGATCTGGCCTTTCTGGCCATGGATCTGGAATACAACCATTTCCCGGAAACTGCCCGGATGCTGATCCGGTCGTACGTCGAACAGACCGATGACGTCGGCGCCCTGCCGCTGCTGGATTTTTACCGTTGCTACCGGGCCATGGTGCGCTGCAAGGTGAGCTGTTTCCGTCTCCGGGAATGTGATGACCGGGGCGCAGACCGCGACATGCAGAAGGCGGCTGCCGAACGCTATCTGGCCATGGCCCATGGTTATGCCACCGCCTTCAGCCGACCGATCCTGTGGGTGGTGTGCGGACTGCCCGCCTCGGGGAAAAGTACCATCGCCAGCATGCTGGCATCGGTCCTTGACGTCAATGTGTTACGCTCGGATGTGATCCGCAAGGAGCTGTTTGCCGGTGGTTCTTCCGCACCATCCAATCCACATGCATTTGGGCAGGAAATGTACTCTGCCCTTGCCAGCCAGGCCACCTACGAAAGGATCTTCGCCCTGGCCCAGGAGGATCTCAAAAGGGGGAAAAGCGTGGTGATCGATGCCACCTTCAGCCGGGCGACGCGGCGGAACCAGGCCCTGCGGATCGCCGCCGACCGTCAGGCAATACCCGTGTTCATTGAGTGCCGAGCCGCCGAAGCAACCCTGGCTGTACGGTTGCTGAAACGGGAAACTGAATCGTCGGTGTCCGATGCCCGTCTGATTCACCTGGCGGCCTTTAAAAAACGCTACCAGCCCATGGTCCGCATCGGCAATGAAATCCATATCCCCGTGGACACCGAAAACCCGCCGGCGATCTGCCTGCGGCACATTCTGCTGACCAATGCCCTGTTTGTCGGCTGTTAAACGGGTTCACCCGGAAAGGAGGCAGGCATGTTTAATCGAATTATAGCCGCAACGGATATCGTCGCCACCGGCGATGCACCAGTGATATCGGCAGCCCGGATGGCCCGACAACAGACTGCCCGTTTGTATATGCTGCATGTGATGGAGTCCGCTTCGACGGAGAATCGCCGCCTGGTTCGTCATTTCGAGACCGGCGAGGAGATGATCGCCGATGCAGACTATGCGCATGCCGTCGGGCAAACATTGGAAAAGACGTATAAGGATGACTTGTCGGATATTCGCCATGAAATAAGGGTCACCGCCGGCTACCCGTGGGAGGAGATCCTGCGGTGGGCCAGGGAGATCGAAACTGATCTCGTCGTGATGGGTCCCCATTCGACCCGGGTAGAAGAAAAAGAAGTGATTCGAGTTGCCGGCCGGGTCGGGTCGACGGTGGAAAACGTCGTCACCCGCGAGACCTGTCCGGTGATGGTGGTCAACCGCCCCGCGCTAAAGGACCAACTGCGCTTTCAACGGGTGCTTGTGGCGGTCGATTTCTCCCGATCCTGCGAATGCGCGATCTGTTTTGCGGCGGAGTTGGCTAGACAATACCGCAGCCGGCTGTTGGTGTTTCACATGATTCCGGTGCCCCCCTTCCCCAAATACACCCGGAACGATTACACGGCCGATGCGGCCCATGCGAAAAAGCGGCTCGAATCGTTTTACGAGGGATACCTGGACGGCACCGACCACCGCTACCTGATCAAGGCCGGCGCCATGCCCCACCTGGAGATACTCACCTGCGGCGGAGAAAATAACGTCGATTTAATCATCATGGGCTCCCACACCAAAGAAAAGCCCGGAAAATGGTATCCGGGCAGCGCCGTGGAGCGAGTCGCCTACCGGGCAGCCTGCCCGGCGGTGGTGGTCACCGACCCCGAGGCGCTGACCCACTGGGATCTTAGCGTCTCCGCTGATGATGGCGAAGGCAAGGACCGGTTGATCCACGTGTTCAGCGGGACATAAACCGGAAAACACACAAACGTAAGGAGAACCGTCATGACAACCAAATCTGAAGTATTCAAATGTGAAGACTGTGGTGCCATCGTCGCCGTTATCACCGGGGGCAAAGGGGAACTGACCTGTTGCGGCAAGAAGATGGCAGAGGTTACGCCCGACAAGGCTAAAAAACTGATCCACGGCATGAGCCGCCCCGGTTCCCCCTGAATGGGTTTCAGCGCCGGTAAATCCGGTCGACCCAATCCTTGAACCATTTCGGTTTCTGGAACAGCACCATGATCAGCACCATGGCGGTAATGGGAATGGGAACGACGGTGTCGACGATGGCGAGCACGATAAGGTTGATCAGGATTTGCGTTTTTAGGGACACATTCATTATCCTTTGACTAGAGGCGTTTTAATACGGGCGATCACATCATTGCTCAGAACCATTGGATTAGGGAAAGAATGGGTCAGTATACGCCACCCATTCGAAGATTGTCATCAACAATCATGACGGATTCGTAAAAAGCCCGAGATCTGCGTTACGCTTCATCCTTCGTCACTGCAGCGTACCATAAGTACGCCTCATTCCTCAGGATGGAACATGAATGTTCGCCGTAAGGATCTTGATCGATTTGCCATTCGCTCGCCTA
>NZ_JASJGN010000417.1:0-4513 GCF_033791525.1 Desulfosarcina sp. | reverse complement strand
AGGATTACGGATGCGGCCACCGGACGGATCATCGTGGCCCTTTTTGCTTCCAACATCGCCCGTATTCAGCAGATCGTCAACATCGCCAGAGCGCGCGGCCGCAAGATCGTTGTCAACGGCCGCAGCATCGAGGTGAGTGTCGCCATCGCCCGCAACCTGGGATATCTGGACCTGCCCGAGGAGATGGAGATCGACATCGATGAACTGAACTCGTACCCGGACGACGAGATCATCATGGTCACCACCGGCAGCCAGGGCGAGCCCATGTCCGCTCTGGCGCGTATGTCCGCCGGCACCCACAAGCAGATCAAGATCCACAAGGAAGACACGGTCATTCTCTCGTCCAAATTCATCCCGGGCAATGAGAAAGCCATCGCCAACATCATCAACAACCTCTACCGACGCGGCGCCGACGTGGTCTACGAGAAGATTTCGAATATCCACGTGTCCGGGCATGCCTTCCGGGAAGAGCTCAAGATGATGATCAACCTGACCAAACCCACTTTCTTCATGCCCGTGCACGGGGAGTATCGCCATCTGGTGCTGCACAAGCGGCTGGCCCGGGAGGTGGGCATCCCCGACGACAACCTGATCCTGGCCCAGAACGGCCCGATTATCGAGCTGGATGAGAAGGGTTTCCGGATTCGAGACAGCATCTGTTCCGGGCGGGTGCTCATCGATGGCAAGGGCATCGGCGACGTGGGACGCAGCGTTCTCAAGGAGCGGCGGCTGCTCTCGGAAGAGGGCCTGGTGGTGGTCAACATGGCCTTTGACGAGGAGACAGGCATTGTGGTTTACGGCCCCGATATCGTCTCCCGGGGGTTTGTTTTTGAGACGGAGACGGGGTATCTGCTCCAGGATGCCCAGTGCGTGGTCCTGGAAATCGTGGAGGATGTCACCCCGGATGTGCCCAATCGGGTCAATCGGATCCGTAGCCGTATCCAGACCGCCCTGCGGCAGTACTTTTTTTATACCATCGGGCGCCGGCCGGTGATTCTACCCTTTCTGGTGGAAGTCTGACGGTAAAAGCGCCGACGGCCGTTAACCGTTTAAAATGGTCCGCACGGGGATATGATTTCCCCGACGGCCGGTAGACGATTATGAAAAAAGAGATTATCGGCATTCTTTTTTTCTTCATGGTGGTGTTCAGCCTGATCAGCCTGCTTTCCTTCGACCCGGGCGACCCATGCCTATTCTTCAATGCCGGCGGCGGTGGCCAGGTGCACAACCTCTTCGGTGTATTCGGCGCCAATTTCGCCGGCAGCCTCGTGGGGCTTTTCGGCATCGGTGCGTTCTGGATCCCCTTTCTTTTCCTTTTGGGCAGCATTCTTTTCTTCGGTAAAGACACGGGTCGGGCCCTGTTGCCTCTGGCCGCCGGCGGTATCCTGCTGATCACCACCACGGGCAGCCTGCTGGCCTTTAAGCAGGACCACTATATGCTTTTCGGCAGCCGGTTCACTGCAGGCGGCATCGTCGGTATCCCCCTCAAGTCTTTTTTCGTCGACTATTCCAACCAGGCCGGCGGGTCGATCATCCTGATGCTGGTATGGCTCATCGGCTTTATCATGGCCACGGGGTTCTCCGTGGTGGCATTCTACCGCCGATTCAAAACGGCCAACTCCGTGCTTTTCGATCGTGTCGCCACCATTTTGATCAAGTGGAAGGAGCGCCGCCAGAAAAGCTTCAAGCGGCGCCGGACCCTCAAGGCCGAGAAGAAAAAGACAAAAGAGACGATCAAAATAAAGACCCCCGATCCCAATCCGGTGCCGATTAAACCGGTGCCCAAACAGGCCGTGTTCGAATTCATGAAGAGCGCTTCAAGCTTCTCACTGCCGTCGGTCAACTTCCTCGACGACCCCAAGGCGCGACCCCAATCCACCAGTGAAGAAAACCTGCGCATGCAGTCCCGGCTGCTGGAAAAAAAGCTGGAGGATTTCGGCGTAAACGGCAAGGTAGTGGCCGTCACCCCGGGGCCGGTAATTACGACTTTCGAATACGAACCGGCCCCCGGCGTCAAGATCAACCGCATCGTCAGCCTCACCGACGACCTGGCCCTGGCCCTGCGGGCCATCAGCATCCGTATCGTGGCGCCCATTCCGGGCAAGGCCGTCATCGGTGTGGAAATCCCCAACACCGATCGGGAGACGGTTCGCTTCAAGGAGATGATCCTGTCGCCCTCTTTCGAGCAGGTCAAGAGTACGCTGACCCTGTGCCTGGGCAAGGACATTGTGGGCAACCCGGTCTCCGCCGGACTGGAGAAGATGCCGCACCTGCTTATCGCCGGCGCCACCGGGACGGGCAAGAGCGTGGCTTTGAACACCATGATCTGCAGCCTCTTGTACAAGCTGACCCCTGACCGGGTGAAGTTGATCATGATCGACCCCAAGCGCATCGAGCTGTCCATGTACGACGGCATTCCCCACCTGATCACCCCCGTGGTCACCAACGTCAAGAAAGCCACCAACGCCCTGTTCTGGGCCGTGCGCGAGATGGAGCACCGCTACGAACTGCTCTCGGAGAAGAAGACCCGCAACATCGACCAGTACAACCGCAAAATCGAAAAAGAGCCGGCTGCCCCTCCTGCCGAAGGCGAGGAAAACCCCAAGGAGCCGGCCAAACCGCTGCCCTATATCGTCATCATCATCGACGAACTGGCCGATCTCATGATGGTGGCTTCGCGGGACGTGGAGGTGGCGCTGACCCGCCTGGCCCAGATGGCCCGGGCCGCCGGCATCCACCTGATTCTGGCCACCCAGCGGCCGTCGGTGGACGTGCTCACCGGCATCATCAAGGCCAACTTTCCCACGCGACTGACCTTCCAGGTCTCCTCCAAGACCGATTCGCGGACGATCCTCGACACCAACGGCGCCGAGAGCCTGCTGGGCAACGGGGACATGCTCTTCCTGCCCCCGGGAACGGCCCGGCTCCAGCGTATCCACGGGGCCTACATTTCCGAGGCCGAATTGACCCGCGTTGTCGAATTCCTCAAAAAGCAGCAGCGGCCAGACTATGACAAGAGCGTCGTCCAGGCTCCGATAAAGGCGGCGGAAGAGGCCGGAGAGAAGGAGTACGACGAACGCTACGACGATGCCGTGGCCCTGGTCACCCAGGCCGGCCAGGCCTCCATCTCCATGGTTCAGCGGCATCTGCGCATCGGCTACAACCGGGCGGCCAGGATCGTCGAGATGATGGAGCAGGAGGGGATCATCGGGCCACAGGATGGGGTCAAGACGAGGCAGGTGTTGGTTAAAAACTACGACGACATCTCATAGGGATCGCTTTGAAACGGCATCTTTCGGCCCAGGCCAGCGTTCTCGCTCAGTCGATATCCTCAACGTAGCGCTGCTACGCCTGCGGTTTCGACTTCCCTGCGGCCTTGGCCTGAACCAAAATCTACCATTTCAAAACGATCCCCGCCGAACAAATCCCAAACGGTGTCTCGCGGCCTTGATCTGAACCACAATTCACCATTTATGAAAGAACACCGTCTTGCGCTGAGGGCCGAGGACAAGAATGAATTCCGAATTATGGGATTATTGGATTGAGGAATTGAGGGTTGAGGAATTGAGGAATTCGGAACCACAAACCACAAACCACAAACCAGAGACCAGAGACCAGAGACCAGAGACCAGAGACCAGAGACCAGAGACCAGGGACCAGAGACCAGGGACCAGGGACCGGAGTAAATACAGTTGAACCTTGACCAGACAGTGATTGAAACCATCAAAGGGTTTCTGGATCCCGAGGAGGGAAGGGGGCTTTACGATCTCGCCCGGAAGGCCTCCCGGTTGGGACCCTGCCTGGAGATCGGCAGCTACTGCGGCAAGTCTGCCGTTTATCTTGGCAGCGCCTGCCGTGAAAACGGGGCGACGCTGTTTTCCATCGACCACCACCGGGGATCCGAGGAGCAGCAGCCCGGGGAAGAATATTTCGACCCCGCCCTTTTCGATTTCAAGACTTTTTGCATGGACACCCTGCCCCTGTTCCGGCGAACCCTGGCCCTCGCCGGACTGGAGGAGACGGTGGTTCCCCTGATCAGCCGATCCCACGTGGCTGCCCGCAACTGGGCCACACGGCTGTCGCTGGTATTCATCGACGGTGGCCATTCCTTCGAATCCGCCCGAACGGATTATGACTGCTGGGCCGGCCACATCCTGCCCGGCGGCTACCTGCTGATCCACGACATCTTCGAGGATCCCGCGGAGGGCGGCCAGGCACCCTGTGAGGTTTACAAGCTGGCCGTGGCCTCAGGACGTTTCGAGGAGCTTACGCGGATCAAGACGCTGGGAGTGTTGAAAAAGAGAGGTAGATCGGCTGAAGGAGGGTAAGGAGTTTGGTATGTCAATATTGCTGTTCAGGTTTCTGGTCATGGTTCTTTCCTCAATTTTCCGATTTCGGCGATTCGTTCTCCGACTTCCAATCCCCCCTATTCCCCGATCCCTCCATTTCTCTTGACCAATGCTTACAATGAAAGAGTCGAATGATAAGATATTACCGCAGTTGACATTAGGAT
>NZ_JASJGN010000416.1:0-12769 GCF_033791525.1 Desulfosarcina sp. | reverse complement strand
CTGAGCCTTGAGCCTTGAGCTTTGAGCTTTCTCCCTAATCAGCTTATCAGCTCAACAGCTTATCAGCTATTTTTTGATGGGTTCGGGGTTCGGGAGTCGGAAGTCGGAAGTCGGAAGTCGCGTATGAGAATTCCTTCTCGGAACGGGGCATGCTCCACGCGACCAGCCGTATCAACGCTGCTTGTTGATTGGGTCCCCTCGCCCCTATGGGGAGAGGGACAGGGTGAGGGGAATCCGGTAAGATAAGGTTTACCCCATCGTTGCATAAAAACATGTGAAAATTATTGTAACATTCTGTAAAGATATAGAAAATGTTTTATTTTAGCGGATGAGCAGGAGTCCACCGGATGTGAATTCCTGCATAAACAATGATTTTCGCATGTTTTTTCCCTTTCGGGAAAGCGGGAGGATTCCAGATCCCCGTCTTCGACGGGATCTGCGACCCGCGATGCCAAGGGATTGCAGTAAAGTGCTACGGCGTCACCCTCGGCGCCTTGGCTCTGAAACCCTCCCGCTTTTGCAACGTTGGGGTATACTCAGGAGGACAATCGTGGATCGTTTTATGAAATAGGGATAATTTTAACTTGTTGGGCAGGATTTTGCAATTCTAATCCGAGGGTCCAAAAAGGAAACGGTTAATCGGGATGACACCGATTAACCGTTAAGGAGGAGAACAGATGAAAATTATTAGGTTGACATTAGACAAAAGCAAACATCTTGCCAAATTCGATTGTCAGAACTAAAAAAATAACAGAATCGAATTATAAACAATAAATTTAGTCACCTACTATTTTTTTTCTATCCTTTCCGCCTGTTTCGCCAAGACGGCAAGCGCCGGATCATGATGTGAAAAGTTCAAGATTATAAACTTATTGCCAGCATGTTATGTAATAACTTGCTTATATGAAAGCGTAAAATAGTTTTTTCCAGAAAGTTCAAGATTTTGAACTTTAACCCCTGCATTCTGGAAAAAATTAATAACCACCTTAAATATATAGGTTATCATATGTCTTCGTTTTTGAACCGTACCGTTTGAACCGCGATAGTGAGCGCATTCCTCGCCGCTTGTCGAAGCGAAGCGGAGATCCCGCCATCGGGGTCGGCGCGAAGCAAAGATCCCGCTCATCGGGGCCGCGGGGAGGGTTCAAACCAGTGCCATTTCCTGGGGCCTTTTTTTTCTGGGGTTGAAACCCTATCGGTGTGCACCGGTGAACAGACTGGTTTTTATCCTTTAAACCGGTTTCCCGGCCTTGACAAACCGCAAATCGCGCCCATAATTGTTGATCAACAGTCGTCGAACTAATTATAACCATTGATAAAAACAACCATCAAAATCGATCAAGAACCGTTCAGGAGAGCCAATGGAAGCCAAACAGGAAACCCATCAGTTTAAGACCGAAGTGCAGCAGATTCTCAACCTGATCATCAATTCCCTCTATTCCAACCAGGACATTTTTTTGCGGGAACTGATATCCAATGCATCGGACGCCATTGACAAGGTCCGATACAAGGCCGAGATCGAGCCGGGCATTCTGGGTGAAGACAGCGAGTTCAAGATTCAGTTGAAACCCGATGCCATCAAGCAGACCTTTGAAATTTCGGACAACGGCATCGGCATGACCTACGAGGAGGTCATGGAAAACATCGGCACCATCGCCAAGAGCGGCACCGCCAGTTTTATGGAAGCCCTGGAGCATGCCAAAGGGCATGAAACGCTGATACCGGAATTGATCGGGCAGTTCGGCGTGGGCTTTTACAGTGCTTTCATGGTGGCTGATAAAATCACCCTGGTCACCCGGTCTGCCGGTGTGGATGTGAACAAGGCTGTCAAATGGGTCTCAGCCGGAGACGGATCCTACACCGTTGAAGAGACCGAGAAAGCCAACCGGGGCACCACCATAACCCTGGCGTTGAAAAAAAAGGAAAAGGACGATAAGGATTATACTGATCAGTGGACCGTCCGCGGCATCGTCAAGCAGCATTCCGATTTTGTGGGCTACCCCATTGCCATGGAGGTCGAACGCGACGAGCCGCTGCCCGATGAAGAGGTGATCAAGGATAAGGATGGCAAGCCCATCGGCGCCACCACGCGCAAGGTGATGGGCGAAGAGACCCTCAATTCCATGAAGGCCATTTGGGCCCGCAATTCAAATGACGTCAAGGACGAAGAATACGAAGAGTTCTACAAGCATTTGAGCCACGACTGGAACCCGCCCATGGAGCGGCTCCATCTCAAGTTCGAAGGCACCACCGAGTACGATGCCCTGCTTTATATCCCCTCCAAGGCCCCTTTCGACTTGTTCACACCGGAACGCCGCCACGGCATCCACCTTTATTCCAAGCGAGTGTTCATCATGGACGACTGCAAGGAACTGATGCCCGAATATTTCCGGTTCGTGAAAGGCGTGGTGGATGCATCCGACCTGAACCTGAACGTCAGCCGCGAAATCCTTCAGCAGGACCGGCTGGTGCTGAATATCCGCAAGAATCTAGTCAAAAAGCTCTTCGATCTGCTGGACAAGATGGATGTGGAGAAATACAATCAGTTGTACGATGAGTTCGGCGCCGTGTTGAAAGAGGGAATTCACACCGATCCGGACAGCAAGGATAAGATCGCCACCCTGATCCGCTACAAAACCACCAAATCCGAAGACTCGTGGGTATCGCTGGATGAATATGTGAAAAATATGAAGGCCGACCAGAAGGATATTTTTTACATAACCGGCGACAAGCTCTCTGCCCTGATCAACAGTCCCCACCTTGAACGCCTGAAAGAGAAGGATTTTGAAGTGCTGCTGATGACCGATCCGGTAGATGAGTGGGTGGTGCAGTCATTGACCGAATATGACGGCAAGCCGCTGAAGAGCGCCGAGAAAGGTGATCTGGATCTGGACGCGGTGGATGAGACCAAAAAAGAAGCCTATAATGCACTCTTCGGCTTTATCAAAGGGCACCTGGAGAATAAGATCAAAGAGGTCAAACCCTCATCGCGGCTCAAAGATTCGGTATCCTGCCTCTCCGGCGACACCTGGGACATGAGTGCGTACATGGAGAAACTGCTCAAGGCGTCCGGGCAAAAACCAAACGAAGTCAAGCGTGTCCTTGAATTGAACATGGATCACCCGGTGGTGGAAAAGATCAAGACCCTTTTTGAGAACGACCGGGACAACCCCGAGTTGAAAGATTTCAGCCATCTTTTATTTGACATGGCCGTGGTCAGTGAAGGTGGAAAACTCGACAACCCCGCCCGCTTCTCGAAAATGGTGGGTGATCTGATGTCCCGTGCCATGGGATAACTCAGAAAGGCAAAGCCAGGTTGCCCGGTAGCGGGCAGCCTGGCTGATTGCCAATCCCACCTGTTGATTACGTGTTATATTTAAAAGACAGCTTCACCCGGGAGCGAAAAGCGGTGACTTTGCCCCCTTCCACTTTCATATCCAGTTTCGAAATTTCCGCCACCCGCAGATCCTTTAATGACTTGGAAGCGGTTTCGACTGCATTTTTCGCCGCCTCCTCCCAGGACGCGGTGCTGGTTCCCACCAGTTCGATGACTTTGTAAACACTTTCGCTCATGATTTCCCCCTTTTGGGTTTCTGGTTAGTAATACGAAAACCCGCTGAAACGACACGTTCATTTCAACGGATGATCCCATGCCCGAACATTTAATGAAGGCTACAGCGGCCAACCAGACAGAACGGCTCGCTGGAAAAGTGACGTTCAACATCGAATAACAGACACAAAAAATCTGGAAGGAAGAATATGGGTATAACTTAATATGGGTATGCCCACCGGTCAAGGAAATTTCCTGTTGCGGTGTTGCCGGCGCATTGAAATGTGCATCGAAAACCGGTAGTATCGCTTATCGGCCATCGACAGCATTGTTCAGGCAGCCACAATCGCGTCATTTTATGCAAAGGACCCATCACAACCCATGAAGCAGGTGAAGTGGCTTTTTCATCCCATACTGGTATTTATCTTCTCCGTCACTGCCCTGATGGTTTCGCTTTTTCTATATATTTACTGGTATATTGAAGTCAGCAGCGGTCTTCGGTCGGCCATGGTGCGGTTCAACGTCGAGCAGGATCAGGTGTTCGCCGCCAACACATGGTTGGTGATCCTCGTCCTGAGCATACTGATTGGAATTATATTGCTTGGCATCTTCATCATTTTCGTATTCAGCCAGAAAACCATGCAACTGTACCGGATGCAAAACAATTTTATCAACAACTTCACCCATGAACTCAAAACGCCGGTGACTTCCCTCCAACTGTATCTGCAGACCTTCTCAAGGTACGCATTGTCGCGGGAGGAGCAGCTAAAATACATCCAGTATATGCTCATCGACGTGGACCGTCTGACCCAAAACATCAACCGCATGCTGAACCTGGCCAAACTGGAAAGCAAAAGCTATATGGGCGAGTTTGTTGTCTGTGATTTGGTCAAGACGGTGAACCAGTTCCTTGAAGAAAACGCCCACCTGTTCAAAGAGTGCCGAATTGCCGTCCACCACCCGGACACCACAACCGTGTACCAGCGAATCAACCGGCATCTGTTTGAGATGCTTTTGATGAATATCCTGACCAATGCCATCAAATACAATGCTGCTGAAATGCCGCAAGTGGACATCTTCATCGAACCCAAGCGCCAAGGGACGCACATCCGGTTTACAGACAACGGCATCGGTTTCGAGCGAAAAGAGATGAAAAAAATTTTCCGCAAGTTCTACCAGATCGGCCAATCGGCCGATATGACGGCCAAGGGAAGCGGGCTGGGCTTACACCTGGTGCAAAACATCGCTCGCCTCCATAAGGGAAAGGTGCTGGCCGAAAGCCAGGGGCGGGGCACAGGCTCGACGTTCACCCTGATTCTGCCGGCCCTGGAATAGCGCCCATCCACAAACGGCATCTTTCGGCCCAGGCCGGCGTTCTCGCTCTTTTTATATCCTCGACGTAGCGCTGCTACGCCCGCGGTTTAAAAAGCGCTGCGGCCTTGGCGTGTCGCAGATCCCGCATCGCGGGGAACCAAAATCTACCATTTGTGAATGGGCACAAAATAGGCGTGAATATCGTGCAATGTAAGTGATATGGATGATACAGGAGCAGCCATTATGGGAACCCCCAAAAAGCGTATTCTCATCATCGAAGATGAGCGGCATATCGCCGAAGGCATCCAACTGAACCTGATCCTTCAGGGGTACGAGGTGGCTATCGCTTCTGACGGCGTGGCAGGCCTGAATAAATGGAAAGAGATCGGGCCGGATTTAGTGATTCTGGACATCATGCTGCCGGGCATAGACGGTCTCTCCATTCTTCAGAGCATCCGGCTGGAAGATGAGCGGCTGCCTATTTTAATCCTCTCGGCCAAGGCCGATCCTGATGACCGGATCAAGGGGCTTGCCTTCGGGGTGGACGATTACCTGGCCAAACCCTTTAACCTGGAGGAACTGCTTCTTCGCGTCGAGCGTCTGCTCAAACGCGGCGGCTGGAATCAGGAAAACGGCGATCCGGTCCTCCCATCCTTCGACATCTATCATTTTGGCGACAATCGCATCGATTTTAAAACCAATACCGCACGCTGCCGTATGGGCGAGATTTCCCTGACTGAACAGGAATCCAAGGTGCTCAAACTGTTTATCGCCAATCGTGGCAAGCCGCTTTCCCGTGAAAAACTGTTGCAGATCGGTTGGGGGTATTCCCGGAAAACCACCACACGCACAGTGGACAACTTTATCGTCCGGTTCCGCAAATATTTTGAGCTCGATCCCAGAAGCCCGGTCTATTTTAAGAGTCTTCGATCCATCGGCTATCTTTTCGATCATGACTCCGAATGACCTGTCAACCAATATGACATAATTTAACTACATGCGTTATTTATTTTAATTCGCTTATCCGGATTGATTGCAATAACGGGTAAGTCATTGACCCAGCCCCCCTAACTCCGCCGCGGATAGTAAGAACTTTTTTTCTTAGTGGAAAATAGTTTCCTATTTAATCGTTCATAAATTCCACACTTTTGTGACGGCCCCAATTGGCAAAGGTTACAACTACCTGAAATTAATATTAGTTGTAATCGGCTCGGAGAAGTAGCGCGATTCTTGCATGAAATCGATAAAAGCAAATCGCGTATGTCCTTCTCTGACTTGACACGAGAAGGCGCCAATTAAATTACGTCCGAAAAGTGTCATCCTAACTCCACTGCAATCTAAGGCGAACTGAATTCTGATGAAGACAACGGCGATTCATGACAATGGCGGACGGCGTTCCGGGGTAGACCGACGGCAGTTTACCTACGCCGTTCACATCCCTGAGCGCCGCAGCGGAGAAGACCGCCGCACCAGTTGGGACCGACGAAGTCCTCGACAAGAGGCCCGTTTGGCACATCCAAAGGCCCTTTCCTGAAATATTCCCGATCCTTTTCATTTCGTTCCTTCTGTTCAACCAATAGCACCGTGTCGCGTATTTCGCATCGGCCGGCGACAGGGCCCCATTTTTTTTCGACCGATCCTTACCTTGTCCGACGTTGAACCGTGAGACCAAAAAAAGACGGCCACCTCGATACCCTCGACAAGGTGGCCGTTATTGAGGAACACTGACGTCTGGACGTAGTGATTGATCAGCGTCCATTTGAGAATGCTACGGTTGTGTGGCAGCCAGATGGTACAATCCGAAGATATCCGTTCCCTCGACCATGTTTTTCAAAGCGATGAATTCGTCCATGGGCATTTCACCTGTGCCGATATTGATCATTTGGACCGTTTTTACCGCTGGCTTCGTATCGACGCTGGCGCTTCGGCCGGCAACTTTATCGCGAAGCGCTTGAAAGTCTGCACGGGCCATTTCTACCAGGCCGTAGCGCTCTGGGCGATCGAGCGGGGTCGAAACCGCTGGCACGTAATCCGGCTGCCGCCCCTGGACCATGGCTTTCAAGGCAATAAATTCGGATGGTTCCATCTGACCCGTTCCGATGTCCACCATTTCTGCCGACGCATGGTTAACTGCGACTACCGCCATGATCAGGAATGCTAATGTTAATTTTTTCATCGAGTCCTCCTTTTGGGTTTGTTTTAAATATGAACGTGACTTAATGTTCATTTTTCAGATGGAAAATATGGCCGGGCGCTTATTTTGTCAAGTTAAAAATGAACTTTTATTCACATATTGGTTTAGGTTAAATCCGGGCAGGGCACATTCAACAGGCAACTGCCTGTCTGGGGTGTGAAAGAAAAAGGCCTGAGTCACACGGGAATCGTGCTTCCACAGGCCATTATCAGTAGGATTGGATGTTTATCGTGGCGTCAGTTGCGTTGAAAGATCTGCACTTACGGACAGATGAAATCAAAACCACTGTTCGGGCCGGTAACGGTGTTGGTGGCCACCAGTTTGTTCAGGTCGCAGAATTCGCCGGTCGCCATTGCGCCGGTGCCGATATCCACCATGCCGTTTTCCGCTACGGATTTAGTCGCAACCCTCTGGATGCTGCCGGCTGCCATCGCCTGCCGGATGTCATCCACATCTGTCTGGTTGAATTCAGCAACGTGTATGTTTTGGCGGATCTCCGTGGTTACGGAATCAGAGGGCTGATAGCTGCCGTTGACCATTTGTCGCAGGGTATCGAACTCGGCCTGGTCCATTCTACCCAGCCCGATATCCACGCTTCCCGCCATGGCTACACCTGCCACCATCATCGTTGCCATCACCGCTGCCATTATATTTAATGATTTTATCATGGTAACCCTCCATTTGGTTAACAAACCTGATCGAACGATTTTGTTCTTATATACAAGATCAGTCTGATATCCGTTATATCAACATGAACATAAATATTTTTTCGCTTTGATTGACCGTGTGACGGGAATTGGGTATGAAATAACGCAAAGAAAGGCATCGGAATGACAGAAAAGGATCAAAAAACCAGAATTCCCCAGCAAAAACGGAGTATTGAAACCAAAAAACGCATTCTTGTGGCGGCAAAAGATCAGTTTGCGAAGAACGGTTTTCACGGCACCAACGCCAAGGAGATCGCCGCGGCGGCCAGCGTCTCCGTGGGCAGCTTCTATTCCTATTTCAAGGACAAGAAAGAACTGTTCATGGAGATTTTCAGGGAGCATATCGAAGAAAAGATCGTGCGGATCTTAGGCGAACATCAGTTCGATCCAAACCATCGAAAGGAGAGTGTTTACCGTCTGATCAAAGCCATGCTGGATGCCCACGAGCCTTATCCCCAGTTTCACCGGGAAGTGTTGGCCATGCGCTATTCCGACCCTGAAGTCGAAGCCGTATTCAATGAGATGGATCAGCGTAGCCTGGGGCACGTCGAGCGATTCATCGAACAATTTCGGGATAAACTGAGAATAACGGACATTAAGACCGCAGCCCATGTCATTTCAGCCGCCGTGGAAGAGATTATCTGCTCGATCACCATCTTCGGTGAGAATCAAGATGTTGATCGGCTCATAGACGGCCTGGCGGATATGATTCATCGCTACCTGTTCGACTAAACGGCGGTGGCCACAAGCAGTGCGCCGGACACCGCCATCACAATGGCGATCATCCGTGGCAGGGTTACCGGCTCTTTCAGGAAAACTGCGGCCAGAATAAAGGTGAAAATGGTGGAGAGCTGATTCAGAATGGCCGCCACGGAAACCAGCGTATATTTAAATCCTGCCAGCCATGCCAGCATGGCCAAGTAATTGCCCACAATAGATGCCGGCAGGGCAATCTTCCATGCCGATGACGGTAACAGCACGCCCAGGATCTCACGCCTTTCGGGATGAATCACCGCAATGACGACCAAGCCGGCAACTCCGGCGAGGAGCCTGACGAAGCTTGCCCAAAGGACGCTGGTCAATTCCAGCAGCGGCTTCACCATGACGACGCTTCCCGCAATCAGAATCACTGCCAGCACGCCGAAGACAAGCCCTATCCAAAAATCCTTCCGAGACAAGGTTATCGAAGACCCGGAACAGGCATCCGCACCGATCGCGGCAATCACCAGAAGGGCGCCTACAATCCCTTTGATCCCGATGGATTCATTTAAAAACAGTACGGATATGAGAAGGATGAATGGCAGGTAGAGGCAATCCACCACGGCCCATCGGCTGGCACCGAGTCGCCTGAGGGCCATGAAAAAAAAGGTGTCGGCCAATGTGATGCCCAAGACGCCGGATATGCCAAACATCATCCAGTCGCTGGCCGGCCGGACCGGGAAAAGCGGTATGCCGGCAAACCAGAGGGTTGGCACCAGCAGTAACAGCGTGACCACACCCTTGAAGAGGTTCAAGGCCATCGGTGAGAAGGTCTCGCCGCTCTTTTTGAACATGATGACAGCGGCGGCCCAGCAAAAGGCGGCACCTGTAGAGCAGAGTACACCGATCATCTGCATGAAAGGACCTGCTGGTTAATGGCCGGATCAGTGTTGACGAATTCGTAAAAAAGCCGATATCTGCGTTACGCTGCATCCCTCATCACTGCGGCGTACCGTAAGTACGCCCCATTCTTCGGGATTTGCAAGCCTTGATCTCGGCGTTTTTACGAATCCGTCGGAAATGCGACTATTTACGAGTCCATCAGTGTTTGAGTAAAAACAGATTAACATGACGTGGATCAAGGTTGCCTGCATCCACGGGCGCCAGTTCACGTTCAATTTCATCGAAAAGCGCCGCGAACACAGTGCCCAGGCGATTGGAAAGGTTCTCGGGTGACTGGCCCGAGGCCTTCGCGGCCCAATCGAGAAACTCGGTCTTTTTCCCGTCGCCGATAAGTCGTTGGCCCGCTTGGTCCGTCCAAAGTGCTCTATAGAATGCCTTGAAAGCTGCAAATGAGACGGCAAAGGTCGGCGTGACCGTGTCGTTCGGTGGCGTTTTCAACGACGCCCTGACCCACAGGGTCAGCAGAAGATTCTTGTATGTCAGACGCCGGATACCCGCATCTGCTGAAATGGTAACATCCATGCGCTTGAGCAGACGATCCAGAGCAATCACCTGGTCCAATCCACGACCGGTCGCTTCGGTCTCATCCCGTGTCAGAAAATCGCGGTAAATGGGACCGGATCCGGACGGATCATAGAACTGTGGGGGATTGATCAACAGCCCGCCCAACAGCCCAAGCCATGCCTCGTCCCAGAAGGTGAGATCTACCTGTTGTGACTGGCACCAGCTCTCTCTGCGCCAGCGCGTGGCCTGCCATTTCAGCTGCAAGGCGCTACCGAACCCGTTTCTGAAGATATCCGCCAGCAAATGACGTTGTAAAAGCGCAGACGCCATGGATTCCTGCTTGTTAGCCGTGCTTTCGGTCATTAGTTCAAGCCCGATGCTCAAGTACCCGCTGACCCTGGAAACCACCGATTTCAATTGGTCGCGGTTCCGGATGACCGCCTGGTCAGCCGATATGACCTGATTGCAGAGACCGGCCAGTTCTCCCTGGAGCTGCTGAATCACATGAGCGTCACGGATCCCTTTCAATGCACGTACGAAGAGGTTGTCCCCATCGAGGAACGTGGCGGCAAACTGGGGCACCGGAAAACGGGGATCCTCCGACGATGGCTGCCGAATTGTTTTATTCCCCCTGGCCGCGAGCTCTCCTGGCCGCAGCGGCTGGTAAACACCGACCGCCTCGTGAAAGGGGAGAAATCCCTTTTCGGCAAGACGCACGTTGCGCAGCCGGAACAACTCCTCCTCAGTTTCGCTGGGAATCAGGCTCACCGATTCCATCAGCAAACCCTGGTAACGGGGGTGATCAAATCCAGAAATACGGCGCAACAGGAGGCTCAGCATTTCATTGCGCCGTGCCTTGGCCGCGTCACTCTCGGGTGTGGCCACGGGATAGTCCACGAAGCGCACGTAGAAGGTGTCGTCATCCGTGAAAAAGCCGTCATCCAGATCCGATGAAAACTGATCGGACTCCCTGACCCGGAGTTCAATATTCCTGAACAGATATAATTCAAGGAACTCCAGCCGTTCATCGAAACACCATTTGACCAGCCGGTCCGGGTCCGCACGAAGCAGCAACTGCAACCAGGTGGTGGTCAGCGGGTAGTTCAGCTGATCCTTCTCCCAGACCTCCATGTCCAGCAGATATTCCCACTGGCGGTTGGATGCCAGGGCAACCAGGGGAAGGGCGTTGTCCGTCCCGAGGTCATGGATGAGAAAATGCAGATCTTCTTCCGGAAACGAGTGGACCAGTGCCGCCGGCTGCGGGTGGTCGAGGATAGCGGCCATGGCCTGCTCGGCAGGTATTGACAGAATGTGCCGCCGAATTTGCGCCAGTTGCCGGATCCGATCGGAATGGTTGAGGGTGGGGGCTTTCGTTTGCGTCACGTTGGGGGTTACTCCTCCTGTCGATAAGTTCTGCTCTACCATAATCAGATAATTTATAAAAACAATGATTTTAGCAGGGATCAGTCGGGGCGTTGGCCATTTATCCGTAAAATCAGAAGCAGTCCGGGAAGGGCGATCAAGGTGCAGAAAATGAAAAACCCCTGCCATCCCATGTGTGTGGCCATAAAGCCGGTGGGGGCCGAGGCCAGCACCCGAGGGATGCCCATGAGGCTGGTCAACAGTGCATATTGGGTGGCTGTGAAGCGCTTGTCCGTGATGCTGGCCATATAAGCCGCATAGGCTGAGGTACCCATTCCACCGCTCAGGTTTTCGAAAGCGATAACCGCTGACAGTGCCGTCAAGTTAGGACCGATAACAGTCAGCAAGGCAAATCCCGCGGTTGAGAGGGCCTGAAGAATGCCGAAAATCCAGAGACTGCGTAGGATGCCCAATCGGATCATGGTAACACCACCTAAAATGGTGCCGCCGACAGTGGCCCAGAACCCGAACAGCTTGACCACGGTCCCGATCTGGGTTTTGGAAAAACCGATGTCCAGGTAAAATGGTGTGGTCATGGCCGCAGCCATCGTATCACCAATTTTGTACATCAGGATGAAGGCCAGAATCCACATGGCATTCGCCCGGCTGAAATACTCCACCAGCGGTTCTACCACGGCGGCCTTGAGCGTGACGGGAAAATTGGCTACGTGGGGTTCCGGTGCCAGTACGGTAGTGATCACCCCCGGCAGCACACACAAAGCCATGATCAGGTACACCTTGGAAAAGGGTAGATGGTCCGCCAGAATCAGGCCGCCGCCGGACGCCAACAGCATGCCCACACGATAGCCGTTGATGTAAAGCGAGGATCCCAGACCCAGTTCGTGGTCGGGCAGGTCCTCCCGCCGATAGGCATCCACAACGATGTCCTGGGATGCACTGAAAAAGGCCACGGCCACAGCGGAGACGGCCAGCAGTTCTGGGTGGGCAACCGGATTGCTGAAACCCAACCAGACCAATGCCGCCATCAGAGACAACTGAGATACCAGCAGCCATCCTCGCCGCCTGCCCATCAGGGGCAGGGTGTAGCGGTCGAACAGCGGCGCCCAGCAAAATTTCAAGGTGTAGGGCAATCCGACCAGGGTCATCAGTCCAATAGTGGTCAGGTCCACACCTGACTCCGTCATCCACGCCTGGAGCACGGACAGGGTCAGCAGCAGCGGCAATCCGCAGGAAAAACCCATCACCAGGGCCACCAGCATGCGGCGATTGATCACTGCTGATGCAAGTCGTGGATGGTTCATGGGATTCATAAGTTTGACGGATTCGTAAAAAGCTTTTTCAGGCCACGAATGGCCACCTATCCGAAAGGAACTTTGCTCTGGTGCTAAATTCTGTTATTTCATTTGCCGGACGCATTGGCAAATGAAGCCGTTCGGACTTTGGTGCCCGAGTGCC
>NZ_JASJGN010000415.1:0-4858 GCF_033791525.1 Desulfosarcina sp. | reverse complement strand
GTGCATGAGCGGGGCGATGGGAATACCGATGGGGATCCAACCGTTAAAATCCTGCTCCAGGTTCAAGATGGCGGCCATCTGGCCGGTGGCGCCGTTGGCGATCAGGCTGTACACGGTCTGGCCCAGGTTGTAGGTATAGGTGCAGTCGAATCGGGTAGGGTCACTGCCCCGGCCGTCGTAGCCGTAAAAGTGGGTCTGGTTTTTGAATTTGGGGACAGACTGTTCGAAGATTTTCTCGATGGGCGGCGGAATGATGTCATCGTTGCCGAGGAAGCCGGCTTTGACCAGTACTGATTTTAGGGTTTTCTTGGAGATGATGGTCTTTTTGATCATCAGGTACCGGGCTTGCTTCCAGTTCTCGAAAAGAATGGGCCCGTATAGCTCCGGATCCAGGCCCCCCTTTTTCAGCGCCTTGACGAACTGTGCATCCCGGACGCCGATCTTGTAGTGGCCCTTTTCCTTTAAAATGCCCAGGTAGTCTTTCACCAGGTCAAGGAGGACCTTTTCCGTCTTGACCTGGGAGAATTGGAAATTGCCGTGGCTGTCCCGTTCGGTGAGCAGGCCTTCCTGAAAAAAGGCGGGAATGTCGTTGAACAGCTCGTCGTCCCGGGCATTC
Organism: Desulfosarcina sp.; assembly: GCF_033791525.1. GTDB lineage: Bacteria > Desulfobacterota > Desulfobacteria > Desulfobacterales > Desulfosarcinaceae > Desulfosarcina. Next base: position 4,242 of record NZ_JASJGN010000415.1, on the reverse strand, counting down.
CACACATGGTAGGAAACATCCTTGCGGATACCCCGCACCAGCCGGCGCAGGTACTCCAGTTTGTCGTCAAGGGTGGGAAAGGTGGTGTGGAAATCTCGATCGTGCACCTTGTTGTAATTGCCGATGATCGTGTTGAGTTTGATGATGAATACCTGGATTTCGTTGATGAATTCAAGCACACCCTCGGGGAGCACCAGCACGCCGAAGTTCTTGCCCACGGCGGCTCTTTCCATGATGACGTCACAGGTCACCCGTGAGAGGTGGCGAAGGGTCATGCCGTAGGCGGTGTAGTCTACCACCCCTTCTTTTTCGGCTTTCTCGAGCCGCGCGTAGTCCACGTAGTCGGCCAGGTCTTCTCCGATCAGGGTCATGTTGGCGTGGGTCTGAAGGGCCACTTCCAGGGCCAGGTGGCTGGCCACGCGGCCCATGACCTTGCACACGTGCCAGTACTTCACGTCCGAACTGGCGTCGGTGCACAGGTTGGCGATGGCCTGGGAGAAGGCGCGGGCGGCGGTGTGGAAACCGAAGGACATGGCGCACAGCACCTTGCCCTGGGCGTCTCGGACCTGGATGTCGCCGTCGATGGTTTTGGGGACGCCGATCACCTGGACGCCGTCTTCATACATGGCCTGGGCAAGAAAGGCGGCGTTGGTGTTGGAGTCGTCACCGCCGACCACCACCAGGGCGTCCAGCCCCAGCCGTTTGCAGGTTTCCCGGGACAGGTTCATTTTCTTTTGGTCATCGATCTTGGTTCGCCCGGTCTTGATCATGGTGAACCCGCCCACATTCCTGTACTGGTCAACCTGCTCGCGGGTCAGTTCCACGTAGTCACCGTCGATGATGCCGTCGGGGCCCATGAGAAATCCGAAGATCCGCGATTGCGGGTTGACTTTCTTGGCGGCGTCGAACAGGCCGGCGATGACGTTGTGGCCTCCCGGTGATGGTCCGCCGGAGAAAACGATGCCGATGTTGCGCGCCTTTCGATAGTTCTCCTTGACCTCACCAGCGGCGTCATCGCTACCCGCAACTCTCTGGACGGTGTTGGCGATGATGTGCGACAACTGTCGGTGGGCTTCCTTATCGATTTCGAATTGGTATTGTGGATCGGTCACCAGGGTGGTGAAATCGCTTTTGAACACATCGCACAAGGGGGGCTGGTAGGCGATTCTCTCCTTCAGCTCCAGATTTACATCGGCAACGGCGTCCATAACTGCGGGATGGTTGAGCAGTTTGTCGAGTCGGATGGTGGATGGTTCCGGCATTCAGCCCTCCTGATAAATGTCTGATAGGTGATTGATCGTGTTGGTTGATTGCGCTTCCCGCCGAGGGAACCGATTGGCTTACTGAGTCAATTCTATTATCCCCGGGGTGTGGTCCAAGTCAAGGCAATTGTCCCTTCCGGCGGGTATGCAGTCCGATATAACCCATTGAGAGCAAAGCGCAAGCCCGTGTCGTGGCTGTGAACAGTCAGGGCCGGAAGGCCACCTTGACAACATCCTTGAGAGCCGATACTGAGAGTGCTTCCGCTTAACCTAGTGTCTTTCCAGAAAGGTAGAATTTTGCTTAAGATCAAGGCATGCGAAAAATTTTACCACAGGCGTCCTAAAAGAAGTGCCCTTGGGGTGCATATAGTTGATATTCCGAGGATAAAATTTTGAGCATAACGCAGAGATCGGGCAAAATAACCCTTTTTGGATGGGCACTAACCTAGTTTCCAAAAGGATCCCCATTCACATGAAACCCATCTTAATCGTCAAAACAGGGGGCACCTACCCGGATATGGCGGCCCGTTACGGTGACTTCGAAGACTGGTTCATCGCGCGCATGGACCTGTCGGCGGGTACCATCGAAACCGTCAGCCCCTTTAAAAGAGAGCCTCTGCCGCCGGTGGCATCGTTCGGCGGCATTATCATCACCGGGTCCCACGACATGGTGACCGAAAAACAACCCTGGAGCGAGAAGACGGCCAACTGGGTCAAAGAGGTCGTTGAAGCAGAGATCCCGCTGTTGGGAGTCTGCTATGGCCATCAACTTTTGGCGCACGCCATGGGCGGCGTGGTGGGTGACAATCCCAAGGGGAAAGAGTTCGGTACGGTGTCGGTCCGGCTCAACCCGGAAGGGCGTGAGGATCGGTTGTTTGACGGGACCCCGGAGACGTTTGTCGCCCAGGCCTGTCACAGCCAGAGTGTCCTGCAGTTGCCAGCCGGCGCGACTCTGCTCGCATCGTCGAAGATGGATCCGCACCACGCGTTTATCATCGGAAGGCGGGCCTGGGGCGTTCAGTTTCACCCCGAATTCGGTGGGCAGATGCTCCGGCTCTACATCCAACGATTTGCCGATGATCTCGTAGCCCAGGGCCTGGATGTGGACCGGCTGCTGGCCGACATCCGGGAATCCCCGCAAAGTGAAAGGCTGTTGCGCCGGTTCCAGCGATTGTGCACCTGAACCGTGCGGTGAATGCTTCATGGCTGCCAATCAGGGCTTTACTTTACTTGTATCTTATTATAAAAGTTAATTGTATTTTCGGTTCACCTTTTTTAATGAATGGCATTTATCCCGATACTGCATGACACTTCGGGGCACCCCTAAAGACACTTTTTCTTCAGCTAAACTGTGGATCCAGCCGCAGGTCGCGGCTTTGCTTTGTTCTAATCATCTAAGGAGGAGGAGCACGTATGAAAAGAGGTTTATTTACCACATTGGCGATTATTGCCGCAGTGACTTTTTGCATGGGAACGGCCTTCGGCGCGGACATCGACCTGGCTAAAAAATCCCACATCCAGAAAATCCTGGAGCGCGGTGAACTGCGCGTGGGTTTCGAGTCCGGCTACATGCCCTTTGAGATGACCAACAAAAAAGGCGATTTCATCGGTTTCGACATGGATTTCGGGCGGCAAATGGCCAAGGCCATGGGCGTCAAGTTCGTTCCCATCAACACCGCCTGGGACGGCATCATTCCCGCCCTGGTTACCAACAAGTTCGACATCATCATGGGCGGCATGACCATCACCCAGGAGAGAAACCTGAAAGTCGCTTTCGCAGATCCCTACATTGTCGTGGGCCAGGCCATTCTTCTCAACAAAAAAAACGAGGCTGTGATCAAATCCTACAAGGATCTCAACGATCCTAAATACATCCTTACCTCGCGCATGGGCACCACCGGTGAGCAGGCCATCAAACGCATGATCCCCAAGGCCACCTACAAAGGGTTCGAGTCCGAAGCCGAAGCCGGCATGGAAGTGATCAACGGCAAGGCCGATGCGCTGGTTTACGATCTGCCCTTCATCGGCATTCTCTACTCCAGCCAGGGTAAGGGCAAAACCGTATTCCTGGATCAGCCGTTTACGTACGAACCCCTGGCCTGGGCCATCAACCAGGGTGACCCTGACTTTATGAATTTTCTGAATAATTTCCTCAGGCAGAGCAAGGGTGACGGGTTCTACGAAAAAACCTACAACAAATGGATCCTGAGCTCGGACTGGAAGAAAGAACTCGAATAACCTTTCTTAACTGTAACAGATTGGTGATCATGATCCACACACAGGCCGGCCGGACTATTTCCGGCCGGCCTGTGTCATCATGGTGCCGGTATTTCTGTATTATTTAGGACAATCAATTTGGCAAGGCCAGAGGCAGGAAGCCGTATTGGTATACTGCGACGACCGATAACGCAGTCCAAATGGATTGTCCTAAATAATAAAACCCATTGCCCTACACTTTTACCCTAGCAGGAAGAAGATGCGATCATGAGCGATGAAAACAGTCAACGGATAACCGGACGACCCGCCGGTTACAACAAGTGGGTCATGATTTTCTGCCTCGGTGTACTGGTATTTCTGGGCTTATTCTACTACGCGACCCAGGCGATCAAATACAACTGGCGGTGGAACCGGACACCCATTTATTTTGCCTACCAGGATGACATCGATTTGACCGCCGAAATCAATGGTGAAGTGTCATCCATCCGGACGGAAGGCAGCCAGGTCACCATTACTGTCAAAGGCGTGGGTGAAGAGGAAAGTTACACCGCCCCCGCCAAGGGCCTGCAGGTGGAAGAAGGGGAGTACATATCCTATGGTGACATCCTGGCCAGCCACAAAGAGTGGAAACCAGGCCTGCTGGTCATCGGTTTGTGGGTCACCCTTAAGATCAGTGTGATGTCCACGATATTCGGTGTGATCATTGGTATCATCAGCGGATTGATGCGCATTTCGGACAACCCGGCCCTGCGTTGGACCTCCA
>NZ_JASJGN010000414.1:0-7182 GCF_033791525.1 Desulfosarcina sp. | reverse complement strand
TTCAATGACCGTGGCGTGATGGCGATCCCACCGGCAGTCATCTTTACGATCTTTCCAACGATTAACCCTTTGCCCGGTTTGCCTTATTCACCCCCGCCGATCACCGACACTCGGGAGGTGTCTGTGTGCAGTTGGTCTTTTTCAGACGATCGGTGTATCTCTCCCAGAACCCCTTTTTGGTTTTTGCGTCCGCTGCGTCAAATTTGCGCCGGCACTCGTCCGAGCAGAAATAATGGGTGCCTTTGTCGTCATTGGCGGTAAATTGCACCTTGCGCGGATCAAAGGTTTTGCCGCAGACGGGATCCACGGCGGTTTCCGGAATCGTGTTGGTTTGGGTCATGAGACAACCTCCTTGCACGTAATGGGTTGTTGAATGTCCAGCTGTGGCCGCTTTTGCTGACTTTCTAATTATAATAATACCATTTTTTCATTTCGCACGTCCAGACCTGCTCAGGTCAGGGCAACCTGCCTATCGTGACATATCTGATCGTCAAGTAATCCTCACTTCTCATTTATTGATGCGCGGTTACCCTGCAGGCAGTCAGCTTGAAGGGTGCAATCTTTGAGTCGGGATCCAGCTCATCGCGGGTCAGTTCGTTCACCGGCGATTCGCCAAAGTGAAACGGCATGAAGAGTTCGCCCGGCAGGACATCATTACTGGCTTTTAACCGCGTTGAGATCTCGCCTTGTCGGGAAGCGACTTTTACACGCGCACCATTTTTCAGGCCGATCCTTTTAACATCTTCGGGATGAATGAGGACGTAGGACCGGTTGGAAAAATCCGTCAGCGCCTGGTTGCGCCTGGACATGGTACAGGTATGATAGTGGTAAAGGATGCGGCCGGTGTTAAGCAAAAAAGGGTAGTCGGCATCTGCCTTTTCCGTTTGCGGAACATAGGCCACCGGGTGCAAAATCGCTCGTCCGCTGGCGGTGTTGAACTGTTTCAGGAACAGGGTGCGCGTCCCTGGATGGCCTTGGGTCGGACATGGCCACTGGATGCCTTCCCGGTCGATCCGATGATATGCGATGCCGGCCATGAAGGGTGCCACGGCTGCAATTTCATTGAAGATTTCCGTTTCGTCCGCATACGGCTTCATCGGATAGCCCATCCGTTGGGCAACCTCCCAGATTATTTTCCAGTCCTGGCGGGCACTGCCGGGAGGATCGACCGCTTTTCTCACTCGGCTTACCCGTCTGTCACTGTTCACAAAGGTTCCGTTTTTTTCTGCAAAAGTCACCCCCGGAAGAATGACATCGGCATAGGCGGTGGTCTCGGTTGGAAAAATATCCTGCACCACCAGAAACTCCAGCCGTTGGATAGATTCACGGGTATGATTCAAGTTGGGATCGGTCAGCATCGGATTTTCGCCCATGATGTACATCCCTTTTATGCTTCCGGCATAGGCCGCCTGCATGATCTCGACAGTCGTCAGCCCGACTTTTCCGGAAAGCGCTTCATGGGAAACGTTCCATACGGTGGCGACTTTTTTTCGATTGGCATCATCGCTAACCGGCAGGTAACCCGGGTAGGACATGGGCAGGCAGCCCACATCGGATGCGCCCTGGACGTTGTTCTGCCCGCGTGGTGGATTCAATCCCGAGCCGATTTTTCCGATCTGTCCGCTGATCAGGCATAAATTGATCAGCGAAAACACAAGGTGGGTGCCGGTAACCTGCTGGCTGCACCCCATACCGGTGGCAATCAGCGCTCTATCTGCCTTGGCGAACAGTCGGGCCGCCGTAAGGAGTTTGCCCTGGGCCACACCCGTGATTGCTTCCACGGTCTCAGGTGGGTAGTCGGCGACAACGTCCTTGAGCTCCTCGAAGGCTTCCAACCCCCTTTCCACCCGATGGGTGATGAAATCCCTATCGATCCAATCTTCACGGATAATAGCGTTCATGAGGCCGTTGAGCAGCGCGATGTCGGTTCCCAGTTTGGGCTGCAGCCAGACATCTGCATGCTTCACCAGGGGTGTCCATCGAGGGTCGATGACAATCAGTTTTCCACCGGCGGCAACACCCCGCTTAACGTAAGTCGCGGTGACCGGGTGGGTTTCGACCATATTGTTGCCGGTAACCAGTATGCAATCGGCCGTCGCATAATCTTCGATCGAGTTGGATCCGGCCCCTGATCCCAGGGCACGCAGCATGGCTGTGACCGTGGATGCATGGCACAGCCGGGTGCAGTAATCCACATTATTGTTGCCGAATGCGGTTCGGATAAACTTTTGAAACAGGTAATTGTCTTCATTGGTGGCCTTGGCAGATGCATACCCTGCCAGGGCCTCATTGCCGTATGCTGCCTTGATCGCCTTAAATTTGCTAGCGATCAGGTCCAGCGCTTCATCCCATCCGGCCGGTTGGAATTGTCCATCACGTTTGATCAGCGGCTGAGTCAACCGATCCTTGTGGCCGACATACTCATAGCCGAAGCGTCCCTTGACGCAAAGCCTGCCATCATTGGGTTTGACGCCTTCCACACCGTTTACGCGAGCAATCCGGTCGCCTTTGACCACCAACTCGATCTGGCATCCTACGCCACAGTAAGGGCAGATGGAGACGACCCGCTTCTCCGGTGTTTCTGTGATGAGAAGATCTCTGTTTGGTTTTTCAACGATAGCGCCCGTGGGACAAAGCTGGATGCATTCGCCGCAGCCATCGCATTCCGAGGCACCCCACACACCCAGCCCGGCGATGATATACGATTGGATGCCCCGATTGGCCATGGACAACACATGTTTGCCCTGAACTTCACCGCAGGCCTTGATGCATCGAAAGCACTTGATACATTTGGAAGCATCGTAGGTAAGCACCGGAGAACTGTCATCGATCGGTTGACCGAGTGTTTTCCAGACAGAGGGAAATCGCCTGCGCACCGGGTCATCGAGGCCGTATCGAACAATCAGCGCTTTGAATTCATCCTCGTAGCTGCGGTCGAAAGATTCATTGTGTTCGGACAGCAGATAATCCAGTATATCCCGGCGGGCCGCTTCCAATTCCGGGTCAAAAGCGGTCACCTCCATCCCTTCCGCAACGGTCACCGTGCAGGCGGCGATCCAACCGCCCATGCCCTTGATTTTGACGATACACAACCGGCACGCACCGGTCGGTGTCAGTTTGCGGTGGTAGCAGAGGCTGGGAATCGGGACGTTGTTTCGTTGCGCCACGGCCAACAAATTATCCCCTCTTCTGGCGCTTAATTGATTCCCGTCAATTTTAATGCTGACCCTATTGTCCATCATTGGCACCTGGATTGAAAGGACTCTGGTTTCTCCAACTCATCGCGAAAATACCGCACTGCGCTCTTGATAGCCAGAACCGGTGATTGCCCCAGTGGACACAATGAGGTTTTGGCCATCAGTTCGGACTGATAAACCAGCGAATCAATATGATCCGGCCTTTTGTTATCAGCACCCTTGAGCTTTTCCAGCACAACCATCAACTGTTTGGTTCCGACACGACAGGGAACGCATTTACCGCAGGATTCGTGTTCAAAAAACCGCAATATCGAATCAAGCATCGTCAGGATGGACTGATCTTTGGACATGACGATAACGGCGCCGGAGCCCAACACCGCTTCTTTTTCTTTAAGGGCGTCAAAGTCCATGCTTACATCCAATAGTGATTCCGGCACGAATGTTCCAGCGGCCCCACCCAGCAGCGCCGCTTTAAATGGTTTCCCGTCTTTCATCCCTCCGGCAACAAGGTAAATGAGTTCTTTAAGCGAGACCCCCATCTCGACTTCTGCATATCCGGGGCTGTTTACGTCACCACTGATCGTAAAAATTTTGGTGCCGGGAGATTTTTCGGTGCCGAGGCCTCGGTACCAGTGGGCGCCATTGATCACAATGGCTGGAAGGTGGGAAAGCGTCTCGACATTGTTGATTAACGTAGGCATACCGAACAAACCACTTTCGGCTGGAAAAGGCGGTTTGATACGCGGATATCCTCTTTTGCCTTCCAGGGATTCAAGCAGGGTCAACTCCTCACCACACAGGTAGGACCCAGCCCCCAGTTTGATTTCAATATCCATCGAAAACCCGGTACCCAGAATGTTGTGGCCCAGAAAGCCGCGCGCATGGGCATGCGCCAGCGCCTTGCGGACCATATGGATGGATTGGTGGTATTCACCACGAATGTAGATATAACCCTGTTCAGCGCCTACCGCATAGGCCGCAATCACCATCCCCTCGATAAGCAGATGGGGGTCCCCCTCCATGATGATTCGATCCTTAAAGGTTCCGGGTTCACCTTCATCGGCGTTGCATACGATGTAGTGCATGCATTCGAGAAGGACACATGCGGCCTCACTGGTATATTTCTTCTTCAATCCTGTCGAAAACCCAGCGCCCCCCCGGCCCCTTAAACCAGATTGAATAATATCGTGAATAACCTTCTCAGGGGAGGTGTGCAGGGCCTTTTTCAAGGCTTCATACCCGCCCCTGTCCATATAGTCCTGGATGCTGGCAGGGTTAATTTCTCCTACATTTCTTAACGCTATTTTGTGTGCTTTCATCACCCTCTCCGTCTCCTGCCGTGGCTCCTTTTTCTTCTGTACTGCGCAATGATCGTCGCGATGCGTGCTGCGGTCAGATGTCCGTAAACCTCTTCATCAACTGTCATCGCCGGTGCCAAGTCACATTGGCCCAAACACTCGGTCGTTTCCAGGGTGAACAGCTTGTCAGAGGTGGTTGCACCGACATCGATTTTTAAAAGCTTGGTCAGTTCGTCGAACACATCGTTCACACCGGCACAGTGACAAACCGGGGAACGACATATCCTGATGATGTGTTTTCCTCGGGGAGTTAAGCTGAACATCGAGTAATAGCTGGCGACCCCATAGATCGAACCCAAAGTCGTATTCAGGTGCTGGGCGACAAGGGACAGATCTTTTTCTGACAGGTAATTCGTTCGATTGTGGTTCTGCAGATCGTGGAGTATGAGCAGCACGTTTTCCATTTTGGGAGGATATTTTTCAAGAATATCTGTTTTTTTCATTTGGCTTTCCCAAAGCTATTTCATGCTAAGGTTCATAGGATGGCGCATAGGTAGTCTCTGCAACCACAAAGTAACTCAAAAGCTGGACCAAAAGACAAGCCAAAAAATGACCCTATGGGTTTAAGATGATTTTGCCACGTGATTTAATCGGGGTCGGGTCTCTATATGGCCAGTGTATTGCCGACGTATATGAGGCCAACAGCCATCAAGCCGATAGCCGGCTTGAGATAGGTTCGGTATTTTCTGTTCTTCATGGGGCCTCCCTTATGGAAACCGCTTAAATTCTATGAGCACGTACATAGCGGAAAATGCTTACCGCAAATGAAGAAGTCAATACACCGAGGCTGCTTTCCACAGTTGTGCCTCGTTACTGAGTCATAACCAAGATGGGACTGCTTGGCAACCGTATCATTTGAAGGCTGTTTAACCGGCAAAATGGGAAAGAAAGTTATCCGGGTTAAAGATGGGCACCGTTAGTCCGGCACAATCGATGAAGGCCTTTTCACCGGCCGGTTGCCCTGCTTGTATTCGTACCACCGCAACTGCGAGGTCACATGCTTCTCTATGAGCCCCTGAAACCGGTACGCCATGGGTGGCATGACCGGCTCGTCAGATGCAGATCGGGAGTCATTTGCATAAAGACGCCGTTCGAGCTGTCCGTCATCGATATCATCGGGATGGGGGTCACAATGCGGCGGAATACGCATATGGGTGCGGGATCTTTATCTCTGAGACATGCGCTATAGCTGGCTTCAGGCAGACTGGAAACTGTGCCTAAGCAAAAAGGTAGCGCCACATATCTGGCCCTACCTTCTGCAAGGGAAATATTCCGATGGTTATGTTGTCAGGTGCTTAGTGCCCCTGTGCAAAAATACGATGGCATTCGATTGCCGATGCATCCCGGCTCGCCGTGTTGCTCGGCGCCTTGCGATCCAGGTGCCGCGACATTCTCGATGCGTCATCGTATTTACGAACAGGAGCACTTAGGACTGGTTTTTCTTCATTTTCATCATCTTTTTTTTCTTTTGAATCATCAGGCTGTCTTCATACATGTCTTCAAAAGCCGACTTCATGACCTCTTCGAAAATTGATGGCCTCCCACCGTGCTCGGCAATGAACGCATCAGCGGCCTCCTTTGTTTCAAAAGCCCATTTGGCCCTTGTTGTCATTACCCCCATTTTGTCTCCGCCAATTACCCAGTAAGCCTTGTCGACATCGATTTGCTTTTTCGTATTGTAATCACCAACAGTTATTTTATCGACCGGCAAGTGGGTATGTAACGCCATGTCAATCGCTGCACAGTGAACGGAGCAAACGCCTTCTTTGGTGCCATCGCTATGTTCTATGATGACCCATGAATGCCCGAATTTGGCTTTCTTCATACCACAGTGAAGGCACGAGTCGTCATCTGAGAGGGCGACATTGGTAAATACGAACAATGACGCTAAAACCGTTACTGCAAAATATATAGCGCTACGTTTGACCCAAGTTTTCTTTCCCATTGTTGGCCTCCTTTTTTATGGTTTACTGCAATTTTCCAACAGTTTCTAATGTTGCGAACAGGATAGAGCCCATCTTCTCTTAAGATTTTGAAAGTGCTGTAGTCGGAAAGGGAGAATTTATATCATCGCGTTATTAGCATTCTATCACTTTGATTTCAAGCATAAGCTAATAATCGGACTGGGTGGAGGGGAATTTTAGGCCTTCAATGCCATTAGATGTGAGTTCCAGCTATTGTGACCCCTTTCAAGGAAATGGGGCAGGAGCCATTTCCTGGATACAACCTACCAGATGGCATATCACCCACCGATGCCATAAGAGAGCCTTTCTTTTAAAATTCGCAAGAGGCCGCCGCAGATGGATGGAGTGGCTATACCAGGCTAAGAAAAGGTACCGCGATTTGAGTGTGTTGGATTATATGGTCACATCAAACCATATTCACCTGCTTGTATTCGACAATGGTCGCAATGTCATCCCAGATTCAATTAAGTTGGTCGCCGGAAGAACCGGCCAGGAATACAATATCCGTAAAAACAAAAAGGGTGCATTCTGGCAGGATCGCTATCATGCAACAGCCGTAGAAAGTAATCGCCACCTGCACCAATGCATTGCCTGTATTGACATGAACATGGTCCGTGCCGGCGTGGTGGATCATCCTAAGGAAGTGGGAATGTTGCGGCTATA